>NZ_OZ032160.1:600000-905990 GCF_964026585.1 Candidatus Endowatersipora endosymbiont of Watersipora subatra | reverse complement strand
AATTCTTAGATCATTTCTCTTTATCAAGAAACTTGAATCTTAAGATTAAAATAAACCAACTTATTATAACTGATAAACTATTTAAGGTCTTTAGATAAGGTGTATAACTACCCTTTTTTATAAAGGAACAATCATGATTTTACTTTATATTCAGAAAAAGTAAAGGGGGGTTAAGAATAGAAATTCGACTTTAAAGGGAGCTCCGAATAAAAAGAGAGAATGGTTAAAAGCCCTTTTTACATCTACAAGAATTGACATATTAACTCAATGCCTTAACTGAATTCAAAGGAAAAAGAATTGAAGGTTCCGCTTGACACTCATGAATAGAATCATTCTTGCATCCCTTAGCCCGTTTCGAGCCCAAATATTGCATGACGCGGGGCTTATATTTACTCAGAACCCAGCACGTTTACATGAAAGAGAGATTGATCTTCCTCTAAAAAAGGCCGGTCTCTTGCCGAAAGATCGTGCTATCATCTTAGCTCAGGCTAAAGCTGTTGAAGTGAGTGAACGTCACGATGATGATTGGGTAATAGGATGCGACCAAATTCTTTCTATCGATAATATTGTTCTTCACAAAGTGAAGTCGTTAGAAGACGCCCGAACCCGTCTTTTTTATTTATCAGGGAAAACTCATATATTGTATTCGGCAGTAGTCATTGCTCGATCGGGTGAAAAGAGATGGCAGTATGTCTCAACTTCTTTTATGACAATGCGTCATCTTTCTCCTCAATTCATAGGGAACTATCTTTCTCTGGTTGGTCCTGAAGTTCTGTCTAGCGTTGGTGTTTATCAAATAGAAGGGCTGGGTCTCCAGTTATTCTCAGATATCAGAGGTGATATGTTTTCGATTATTGGCCTTCCATTGCTTCCATTGTTAGAGAAGCTGAAAAGCTTGAACCTTATTGATGATGAAGTTCATTAACGATTCTATTGACACGAAAAGCATTCGTTATCAGTTAGTGATCAGGTATCGATCAGAGCAATACTCGTTGGAAGCTCATGTCTAGCAATCTCTTTTCTTCTTTTCTTCATAAGGTGATAACAGTATCAGTGGTTGAAAAATGGTAACAAAACAATATGACACTTTTCATCGGTCTCACTGGTTCCATTGGAATGGGAAAATCGACAACTGCATCATTCTTTCGGGATGCTGGGATCTTAGTTTATGATGCCGATGCTGAAGTGCATGATATTTACCGAGAGGAAGCAGGAAATCTTCTTGAGAGTACTTTTCCTGATATAAGTAATGATCAAGGTATAGATCGATCCAAATTATCAAGACACGTCATTGGCAATAAAGAAGCAATGAAGAAACTTGAAGCGATTGTTCACCCTCTTGTTCAAAAAAGAAAACAAGAGTTTTATAACATCGCGAAAGAACAAAATGTTTTTCTTGCGGTATTGGATATTCCCTTACTTTTTGAGACCGCTAGTGATCAGGATGTTGATGGTATTGTAGTTGTTACTGCTCCTGCAGACATCCAGCGCAATCGTGTTCTTGCCCGTCAGGAGATGAGTGAAAAGAAATTTGAAAAGCTACTCAGTCTCCAAGAACCAGACTCTCTCAAACAACAAAAAGCTGACTTCATTATCGACACATCGAAAGGGATTGAATGTGCGCGTCAGCAAGTTTTAATGATTATAACAGACATTACATCAGGATGTTGGCAGCCCCAATCTAAGAGGTTCAAAAATTAATATGTCGGATAATTGGCAAGATAATAGAGAAGTGATCTTCGATACCGAAACCACTGGATTGAGTGCAAAGAATGGTGACCGTATTATTGAAATCGGTGCAGTTGAGATGATTAACAGAGTTCCGACAGGAAGAACTTTTCATGAATATTTTCATCCTGGAGAGAAAGAAGTTAGTCCTGAGGCTGAAGCTATTCATGGTATTTCAACGGCTCAACTTCTTGATAAGCCCACCTTTACTGATCTCCTACCGAAATTTGAAGACTTCTTTGGTAGGGGAACATTGATTGCTCATAATGCAACATTTGACATCGGTTTTCTTAATGCTGAACTCAAACGTGCAGGCCAACCAGCCATCGAAGCCGCTAGGGTTATCGATTCTCTCAAAATTGCGAGAAGGAAGTTTCCTACTCTCTCTAATTCCCTTGATGCTTTGTGTAAGCGTTTTGGAATTAAAAACACTGACCGCACCCTTCACGGGGCTTTTCTTGACTCTCAACTTCTGACTTATGTCTATATCGAATTGACAGGTGGTCTACAACTTCGTTTTGATCTTGATCATGATTCTCATGATCTTGATCATTTGAGTACTCTTGATATAGGAACCCGTTTACAACAAAAACAGCGTCCTAATCCTCTTGATTCCCGTTTGACACCGAAAGAAGCAGAAGCTCACGCTGACATGGTGATGATGATGGGACATAAAGCAATTTGGAATAAATGGAAATAGCTCTCTAGAGGGGGATGTTGATCTCATTACTTATCGGTGGCAACGACTTTCCAATTCGGATTATTCGATTTTACTGAGCGTGTAAATGTCCATATATCCGTTACTTCTATAATCTCCTCTAAACTACCTTCTATAATCTCCTCTCTTTCATTGAGAGTAGCCGAAATTATTTGACTAACAAATTCAAGACTGATCTGAGCTTCATCTTTCAGTAATTCAGCCGCTGTAATACGGGCACTCTCAATACGAACAAAGCTCGATTGAACCCTTTCTCCCCGGGAAGCTCGATCATTGATAACCGTTTCAAAATTTTCAAAAACTTCACTTGATAATAAGCCTTCAAGTTTTTTTTTGTTACCATTTGCAAAGCTCATTACGATCAACTCATATGCTTTTTTTGCCCCCTCAACAAACTGATCAATATCAAAATTTCTATCATGAAGAGTGATTGCCTTGAGACCTTGTTCCAGATTTCTATCTTGACCAGAAACCTCCTGAATGCGCACTTCTGTTAATGATTGAATCTGTTCATGCGTCAACCGATGACGACGAATCCCAATAAATTTTCTTGAATTATCATTGATTCTAGACCGTTCCAAATCAGAATCATTTTTGACTGAAGAGTGGGGATCATAAGGAAGGTGCTCATTCCTATTACGGGAACCAAGAACGCTACGTAGTTTCCAGAAAACAAAAATGGCAACGGCCAAAGGGAAAATAGTAAAAGGGTCAAGTTCCATGACATTTCCGATAATTTTTCATATGATCCACAAAAAAGCTAAAATTTACAAGGGCTCATTTCAACGTTCAACACTGTCTTTCTATAAGATTTTTTAAAAATAAACACTCAAATAATTGCTAGAACTTCTGATTATCCAAGATAATTAGATGAGAATAATGAATGTCTTTACTTATTTTCTTTCTTTCCTGTCGTTGTAAAGGACTGTTTTTAGCCTTATGAGCTTGGCATCACATAGTTATTTTGTGATTAAATTGCTCTTTTTCCTAAGCTAAGACTCAGATGGCAAGATTTGAAAAGTGATCCAGCTAATCTTAAATATACAAGATATTTGGGGTTTTGGTAAGAGCGCAATAATCTCATGGGCTTGACCTTCTGTTTCTATCACTTCACCTGGTTCATGGTTAGCAGCCTTCCTCGGAGGAGAATTGGTTGGTTCAGAACGAGTCTGAGTTTTGCTTTCTTGTGACTAAACCATTAGCGTCATTAATGAACTGATCTGAGTTTTTTCTCAGTCTATATAGATCGGAAATTGATATGAACCCAAACTCAAGCATAAAAGAACTAAATCAAGAATACAGACAACCCCAAACTCAAGCGACAGTTAAAAAGCCTTGGCTCAATATCTTATCGCAATATACTAAGCGCTTGTCTTTCGACAATTCTTATTCACCATATGTTCCACATACCCGCCAAAATCAGCCTGAAATCAACATTAATATTAATGTAACCGCTAATCCTTTTTCAAAAACTGACTTCGAAGTGGAATTAAAGATCCATGCTACTGCCAGTAAGGAGAGCAATATTCTGTTTACCGTTGAACTGAGATATGCTGGTTGTTTTCGACTATTCAACATCCCTCACCATGAGGTCGAGCGGACTATATTGATCGAATGTCCACGCTTTCTTTTCCCCTTTGCTCGTCAAATTGTGGCAGAAGTAACTCGTAATGGTGGTATTCCTCCCTTGATGATGGCTCCAGTTGATTTTGATGCCTTGTTCGAACTTCGTCAAGTGAAGACGAAATAACTTAGAAATAAGAACAGAGGCTTCTTTTCGTTCCGGGCCTCATTTAAGAAAATGGGGCAGAAATAAGATAATCATTAGAGATTTTAGAGATATTATGTACCGCAAAAAGTATACTTGACTTTATCTTCTTCCAAAGGAGGTGAGCTAAATATATCGTTTTCATTTAACCGGCTATAAGGATTTTGAAGGGCCTTATTCATAAGGTAAAATTCTTTAAATGAACCAGACTCTAAAACCTGATGAATAACACGGTCAATATGATGATTTCTCGGAATAATAGCAGGATTTCTCATCCTCATTATCTCTTTGGCAAAGCAAAGAGATTCATCAGTTTCTCCAATTTGAGTTCTCCATTTTTTAAACCATCTCCGGGCTTCTGTGCTATGATTGAACAAAACGAGAAAGGCATTATCTTCTCCTTCGGCATCATGGACTTCAGATAAGGTGTAAAACGTATGCGTAAAGTCACAATGATGCGATTCCATAAGCACCAATAAATCGAAAATCAGCTTATTGTTGTCCTCTGTTGGACAGGGTAGTCCTATTTTTTCACCAAAAATCTTATTATAAGATTTTTGGTATTGATTTGAAAAATGGTCAACAGTTTGTTGAGCAAGCGAAAGGGCCTTTCTCTCGTTCTCATCAAGTAGTGGTAAAAGACACTTAGCCAAGCATACTAGATTCCAATGCGCTGCGCGATTTTGTTTTCTGTAAGCATAGTATCCCCTTTTATCGATAGAACTAAAAACCTTATCAGGATGGTAATCATCCATGAAAGCACAAGGGCCATAATCAATAGTTTCACCCGATATCGCCATATTATCAGTGTTCATGACGCCGTGGATAAAACCAACTGACATCCAGTGAGCGATCAGTTTCGCCTGAATAGATACCACTACCTCCAGAAAGGAAAGATAAGGCCTTCGTTTTTTCATAATCTCAGGGTAGAGTCTTTGGATGGTATAATCTGCAAGGATACGCAGTCCTTCAATATCACCACGAGCAGCAAAATACTGAAAAGTCCCAACTCGAATATGTGAACTAGCGACACGGGTTATAATCCCCCCAGGGAAAGCTTTTTCACGAAGAACCATTTCACCTGTAGTCACTACAGCCAATGCTCTGGTTGTTAAAATACCTAAAGCATTCATGGCCTCGGATACTATATACTCCCGCATAATAGGCCCGATCCATGCCCTCCCATCACCGGTTCTGGAGAACAAAGTTTGACCAGATCCTTTTAGTTGGATATCATAGCGCTTATTATCGGTTGCGATCATTTCACCTAACAAAACAGCGCGGCCATCACCTAAACAGGATATCCAATGACCAAATTGATGACCCGCATAAGCCATGGATAAAGGCTCTGTACCGTCAGGGAGGCTATTGCCAGAAAACATGTTAACACAAGAAGAAGATTTTAACCAACTGCTTTCAAATCCTAAATAATTTGCTAAAGGCTCATTGAGGATAATCAATTCTGGGCTATCAACAGGAACTGGCAAGTTTTTCGCATAAAATCGATTAGGTAAAGTCGAATAGGAATTATCAAATTTTGGTAAAAGTACATTTTTTTCTTCTACATCAGGCATAAGGTCAACCTGCTTTTATTTAATTTCTGAATTAAGGTGATTCGAACCTTGCTAATAATCAAGTAGTTTGACAGAAAAAGTGGAAGAAAACAGTACTTCGTAATTCGAAATTCATAATTCGAACGATTGTCATGTACGAATATTCGAGTAAACTAAGGTTTCATTTATTGACAATGCTGGTTCCTAGTCTCGTGAACTTTGACACGTTTTTTAACCAACAACTCAACCGTTTACGTAAAAACGGGAATTATCGTATTTTTGCCGATCTCGAAAGGTGTAATGGATCCTTCCCTAAGGCGGCTCGCCACACAGAAGGTAATACACAGGAAGTCACGGTCTGGTGCTCTAATGATTATCTGGGCATGGGCCAACACCCTAAAACGCAGGCAGCCATGCATGATGCAATTGAAAAATGCGGTGCTGGTGCGGGGGGAACTCGTAATATTTCTGGCACTAACCACTTTCATGTTTTACTAGAAAAAGAACTGGCCGGGTTGCATGGAAAAGAGGCAGCTACGCTATTTACATCTGGTTATGTCTCCAATTGGTCCGCTCTTGGCACATTGGGTGCTCGCCTTCCTGGTTGCCATATCTTTTCAGACAGCCAAAATCACGCCTCAATCATTGAAGGTATTCGTCATTCTCGCGCTGTCAACCATATTTGGAAACATAATGATGTTAAGGGTCTTGAATACCAGCTTCGTGAAACAGACCCTGACGTACCTAAAATTATTGCCTTTGAATCAGTCTATTCAATGGATGGAGATATTGCACCTATTGCTGATATCTGTGATATGGCAGATCAATACGGAGCGATGACATATCTAGACGAAGTTCATGCTGTTGGTCTTTATGGTCCTCATGGTGGCGGCATCTCAGAACGAGATAATCTTGCTCACAGATTAACGGTTATCCAAGGAACACTCGGCAAAGCCTTTGGTGTTATGGGAGGGTATATTACTGCTTCTGCTACTCTCTGCGATTTCATTCGTAGCTTCTCTTCTGGATTCATCTTTACGACCGCTATACCCCCTGCTTTAGCAGCTGGTGCTATGGCATCCATTCAACATCTTAAAAAAAGTGATCTTGAGCGCCAACGCCAACGTAATAATGTAAAAACATTGCGAGATCGGCTCGATTCTATCGGAATTCCATATATCAAAAACGATAGTCATATTGTTCCTGTAATGGTGGGAGATGCTAAAAAATGTAAATACATTTCGGACTTGCTTCTAGAAAATTATGGTATCTATGTTCAACCAATTAATTATCCAACCGTTCCGGAAGGAACTGAGCGTCTGAGATTTACACCAACTCCACTGCACACTCCAGAGGATATCGATCGTTTGATTACTGCATTGTCTGAGCTCTGGTCACAATGTGCTCTATCACGAGCTTGTCGACTAGATGCCTATGGCAGAGGCGTCTATAAGACGTTTTGCACCTAGATGAATCAATTCCAGACCAGCCTCACGACCAAGTTCTCTTGGAGATTGAGCCGCACCCTCTGCTTTATATTGCAGGAATTGTCTACCATCCAGTGACATCACGGCGCAACGTAATGTCATTGTATCACCTTCAATGGTAGCGTGGGCAGCTATCGGTGAATTGCAATGGCCGTTTAACACCCATAATACTTCACGTTCTGCATCTGCCAACGTGCGAGATTCGGCGTTGTCAATCACAGATAACATTTCACGAATCCTCCAATTTTTATCAACACATTCAACAACTACAATCCCCTGTCCAACAGCAGGAATTATATCATGGGTAGAAAATTTATGGGAAATACGATCTTCCAAACCAAGACGAATAAGGCCGGCTGTTGAAAGAAGAAGAGCATCAACGGGAGAGGTTTCACTCCCATCGGGTAACTTTTGAGGTATACCCTCATCCATTTTTCGAATTCTAGTATCAACTGCACCGCGAAAATGGATTGTTTCTACTTTTCGATAAAGATGACGGATAAAAGCAGCTCTTCGGACAGAATTTGTTCCAATGCGAATGCCATCCCCTTCATTTCTCTCTAGATCGATTTTTGTTAGACCAGACCTTAAGACCAAGGCGTCTGTCGGATCATCACGCATCAGAAAAGCTGCAAATATCAAGCCAGGCATTTCTTGATTACCAGGTACATCCTTAAGAGAGTGCATAGCGCATTCAGTATTCCCAAGTAATAATTCTTCTCTGATCTCAGAAACAAAGGCTCCCCCTTTGCCACCATGACGATCCAAGCGGTTGATCTCATCTTTATCGCCGTGCGCGTTCAGCTCAGATAGATGTATCTCCAGAACAGGATTATGAGAACGTAATTGCATGCAAACAGACTCAGTCTGAGCTAGAGCCATTTTGCTTCGACGTGTCGCTATACGGATCATATACTGAGTAGACTTCGAAAACTATCCGTTCTATGATAATAAATGATTTTTTCAATACGCATTATGAATTTAGACTCTCTATTTTGATCATGTTTAACAATACTAATCTAATATGCCAGATCCGATTCATTCTAAAATAAATAGAATTTTCCTTTTTTGAAGAAGAATTCACGGATTGAAAGAAAGTAACCTTTTTAAAAGCAGGAATTGCTCTTTTTGAATTTCTCGTTATGTTTTATCATTGGACTGAATCATTCCTTTACGGCACTGATTACCGATAAAAATAAAAATTTTAGAGAATCCAAAGAGGACCACAGCAGCAACGACAATGGATGGTCCTGAAGGGGTATCCCACTTCAGGGATCCCATGAGTCCTATAGTCACTGAAGTAATGCCTATCATGATCGTGGCAATAATCATGGATTCTGGACCTCGAGCTAACCCACGGACTGCAGCTACAGGTATAATCAAAAGTGCGGTGATTAGCAGTGCCCCGACTAATTTGATAGCTAAAGCTATAACAGCTGAAAGAAGTAACGTGAATATAGAGCTAATGAGACGAATGTTTATACCTTCAGCTTCAGCCAATTCGATATCTACTGTTATCGCAAATAGTTTACGCCATATCAAGCCAAGACCCAGAAGAGCAACACTACCTACACAATATATTGCAGCAACATCAAATCTGGACGCCGATAAAATATCTCCAAACAACAAACTCATCAGGTCAATCCGAACGGTTTCTAGCAATGAAATAATCAACAAACCAAAAGCTAGGGAACCGTGGGATAAAAAAACCAGTATAGCATCTTCAGGCAATTCCTGACGTTCTTGAAACCCAATCAAACTGAGTGCAACTAATCCACAAACCAAAAAGACGGAAGCTGTAATGCTAATATGGAATAGATAGGCAAGAGCAAGACCTAACAAACTAGAATGTGAGAGTGCATCACCAAAATAAGACAACCGTCGCCATACAATGAAACAGCCAAATGGACCAGCAATGATTGCAAGACCAATACCAACCAATAGTGCGCGTGTGAAAAAATCATCGAGCGCGGTGATCAACAAAACTCAGAAGCCTCTTTGTTGATTTTCCTATCTGATAAGGAGAAATCACGAAAATGAGGTGTTATCGAGCCATCTTTGTGCTTAACTCGACCATCTGATAAATGCACGTGATCATGTTCGTGTTCGTAAACTGAAAGCAGATCCGGCCTGTATGTCCCAAATAATTTTTGATATTCTTCATTCTCCACAACAGCCGTAGGGGGACCCTGACAGCACACATGCCCGTTGAGACAAATAACCTGATCGGTCGCTGACATCACTAAGTGAAGATCATGAGAGATAATAAGCACTGCGCAGTTCAGCTCGTTTCGAATTTTAGTGACTAATTGATAGAGTGATAGCGCACCGGTGAGATCTAAACCTCTTGCAGGTTCATCTAACATCAGAAAATCAGGTTTTAGCGCAATCGCCCTGGCGATCAATACTCTTTGCAATTCACCACCTGAAAGGGATTTCACATCTGAATTCAAGAGTGTAAACATCCCTGTCAATCGAAGTGCAGTTATCATCGAAGATTTATCGAGTTGAGATGTCAAAGTCATTAATCGGTGAACCGGTAGCGGTAATGTACTATCTATAGATAATTTTTGTGGAACATAACCTATCTTAAGATTTTTTTTTCGGTGAACAGTTCCACTATTAGGCTTAACTATACCAAGAGCCATCTTGGCTGTTGTTGACTTACCCGAACCATTAGGACCAATGATCGTAACAATTTCACCACGACGTACATCAAAAGATACATCACGCACAAGCCAACGTAGACCAGAAACAACACCAGCATCACAAAGAGAAACCAGTACATCATGGTTCTCGTTTTTTACCAAAGAATTCAAGACGAAATCCTTTTGTTGCTCTAAGTCTGTTTTTTTTAATGCAAGCAAATTAGGAAGTAAATATTATAATTATATGAGTATCTGAAACCTTGTTGCCTTTTCTTTCAAACGTTGCCAGCTTGATATGGTTTATATTATTTTGGGGGACGATTTCTGGCTTAGCAAACTTTGCATCTGCAGGAGCTGAAGCTGAACCTCGTGTGGTCGTTTCTCTTAAACCTCTCCACTCTCTTGTTGCCAACATCATGGACGATATCGCTGTTCCTGATCTTCTGATCACTCGATCAAGATCACCCCATGAGAGCGCATTAAAGCCATCCCAGGCTCAAAAATTACAGAAAGCGGATATGGTTATTTGGATAGGCCCTGAGCTAGAATCGTTTTTAGCATCTCCTGTTCAGTCTATATCCAGAACAGCAGTAAATTTCCAAATTGGACGGCTGTTCACATCCAATCTACATCATGATGTCCCCAAAATTGACACTATCTCTAGCTATGCGAAAAATCGTGATTCTCACGTATGGTTATCTCCCCAAAAAGCAAAGATCATTGCTTCTAAAATAGCCGAAAAACTATCCAAAATTGATCCCCAAAATGGGGATTTATATCGAAAAAATGCAAAAAAGATTATTGTGAAAATAACTCTCTTGGAAAGAGATCTCACAAAAAAAATGTCAAAGTTTAAAGATCATAATTTTCTTGTTTTCCACGATGCTTACTCCCATTTTACACGATACTTTGGCTTGACAGATCCAATTGTAGCAACCATCCATCCAATGGTAAGACCAGGAGCTTCAAAGATACGATCTCTTCAAAAAGCAATACAGGAAAAAAAAATTCGTTGTGCCTTCACGGAACCTCAGGTTGAGTATCACCTTCTTGATACGATCATAGACAGTTTGCCTGTTCATATAACAGAATTGGATCCTATCGGAACCAAGGTTCCTCCTGGCCCTGAAGCCTATTTTCAAATTCTAAATAATTTGGCCGTTTCATTCTCTCACTGTTTAGACAGGAATAGTCTAAATTAAAATCGATAAACTAGCCATAAGTCTTTTTAAGAAAGCGTCTCTGCGTGACAGGGAGTTTAAATCTTATATTTTACTGATTCCAGTTCTATGCTGAATGAAATATAATGATAACTAAGAGAGCATTTTTGGTTTTATTCTTCATTACAAGAATGCTATCTAGGCGTTTAGTCGTTCAATAGAATGGTAAAACTGTGGGGAATTTCTTCAGAGAAGAATCTTCATACTGGCTTTCTGGCTTTATTCTACATATTATTAAGATATATCTATTTCCTGGATTTCCCGCTCAATTATGCCCATTCAGCAATTAAGCAAAAACATAATCAATCAGATTGCAGCAGGAGAGGTCATTGAGAGACCGAGCAGTGTGGTGCGAGAATTGCTTGATAATGCGATCGACGCATATGCCAATAAGATTGCTATCATCATAGCATCAGGTGGTAAAACCCTGATACAAATCCGTGACAATGGTAAGGGGATGAACAAAAGAGACTTATCTCTTGCTATTCAGCGTCACTGTACATCAAAGCTGATGAATGATCTAACAAATATCCAAACTCTCGGATTTCGAGGAGAAGCGCTCCCCTCCATTGCCTCCGTTAGCAAACTAATGATCAAAAGTAAAAGGGCTTTCGATGAAAATGGCTGGGAAATATCGGTTGATCAAGGAGAAATTTCTCATATACGGCCTGTCGCAATGAATCAGGGTACACTCGTAGAAGTTCGTGATCTTTTCTACTCAACGCCTGCACGCTTAAAGTTTTTGAAGACTGACCGTGCTGAAACAATTTCGATGACTGAGATAGTGAAAAGGTCTGTGCTAGGATATCGTAACATCGGATTTACCCTATCAGTCAATGATCGTAATCACACAGAATACGAAGCTGAAAAGGGAGAGAAGAGCTTAAGACGTCGATTAAACATGGTGTTAGGAGATGAGTTTTCTCATAATATGATGGTGATTCAGGAAGAAAGAGAAGGTGTTTTACTAACAGGATACGCTGCATTGCCTACATATAACCGAGGTACCTCGCTTCATCAGTTTATCTATGTAAATGGAAGATCCATACGCGACAAAGAGCTAAAAGGTGCCATCAAGAGCGCCTATTTGGATTGTTTGCCTCGATATAGACACTCAGTTGTCTTACTTTATATCAAGATTGCACCATCCGAAATTGATGTCAACGTTCACCCAGCAAAGTTGGAAGTTCGTTTTAGAGATCCTTGTCTGATTCGTCGCTTGATTACCGGAGCGCTTAAAAAGGCAATATCCAAATCAAAACACCTCGCTTCCACAGAAGGAGGGAATCGTTTATTTTCTATTCTTTCTAAATCAGGATTAGAAACACCTCATTCTTCTCAAATAAGGAGGCCCTCAACAGCTTCACTGAACCAACCATCTTCTTTTCAAAGATCCAAGAACGATGTCAATGAATCTCTATTGTCTCAAAAGGGAGAGTTACATTCGTCTAATATGACAACAATTGATCAAGTAGGACTAACTGAAAAGGATTTACCGCTTGGTAGAGCCTGTGCTCAACTCCACAAGAGATATATTATTTCACAGACGGAAGATGGCATGGTGATTATTGATCAACATGCTGCTCATGAACGCTTAGTTTATGAAAAATTAAAACAGCAAATTGCCATTAATGGGGTTGCGGTGCAGATGCTGCTTATTCCTGAGATTGTGGAAATTCCAGAAGAAGATATGAGTCGGTTATTGGCTCACACCGACTCCCTCTCTCCCTTTGGACTTTCTATCAAACCAGTTGGTCCTCGAGCCATTGCTATTCATGAAACCCCTGCCATTCTAGGAACCATTGATTCAACAGCACTGATAAAAGATCTTGTTGATGAAATTTATGAATGGAATATCAGTACACTGATGTCCAATAAGATCCATCAAGTTGCATCAACCATGGCCTGCCATGCTTCGATTCGCTCTGGAAGACGACTTTTTCTCGAAGAAATGAATCAATTATTACGTGATATGGAGTCTACACCCCGTTCAGGCCAATGTAGTCATGGCCGTCCTACCTATGTTGAATTGAAACTGACCGATTTTGAGAAATTATTCGGCATATGCTAACTTAATTCACAGTATTGGAGTTTAATTGATGTTAAAACGAATGCAGAGGGACAGTGGAACCGAGGCTCAAATTCAATATCTTGAATCTGACTTTCGTGTGTTAGTGCCTGGAAGTTACGTTATCTGTGCGATCTCAGGAGAACTCATCCCACTCAATGAATTAAGATATTGGAGCTTTGAACGACAGGAAGCTTATATAGATGCACATGCATCTATGAAAGCAGATCTTAAAGCGAGGTTCGAATGAGCTTGGTAGAGTTTCGCTCTTTCTCTATTCTTTCTATTTCAAGAGACCTGTTAACATTCATCGGACTGAAATATTATACTCGTAATTCTCCACCAGTTGATATTGATACATTACTTATAACACTTTTTATGATACTTTCTATTTCTTCATCTGTAAAACTTTTATTGATCGGTTGTAGTGTTACTTCAATGGCGATAGACTTTTTATTGGTTTGAAGAGGTGCCCCTTCAAAAACATCAAAGACATTCACATAGCTAACGAATTGTTTATTGGCTTCTCTGGCTGCATGTACAATAATCGAACTTTTGACTCGCTTATCTACTATGAAAGCAAGATCACGTTTCACAACTTGTAAATTGGATAGATTCAAAGCCTCTTTTCTACGAATTTCTTGGCATTTGGTTTGAGGGATAGCATCAAGATTGATCTCAAATCCACAAAGACGATCAGATAGATTCAATAACTCTACCACTATAGGATGGAATTCCCCGAAAGCACCTATACTTGTATTCGGATAGAGCTTTATTATTCCGCTCCGACCTGGATGAAACCAATCAGGACCACATGACTGAATATGTATTTCTCTTGAATCTATGCCACAAGCCATCAATACAGAAAATAAATCTTCTTTTGCGTCAAATACACTGACTTGAGTACTGACAGAAGACCAATGGCGTCCACTTGATTCCAGTCTCGCTGTTCCCCGACGGACACCAGCAGCAGATAGAGTTTGATTTTCTGAGATTACATCATGATAAACATGGCTTACCTCAAAAATAGCAATATCAGAAATCCCCCGTTCAACATTGCGACGAGTGGCGGATAGAAGGCCAGGTAAAAGACTAGGACGCATATCAGACATGTTAGCAGAAAACGGATTCGATAAAGCTAGCTTTGGGTTACCACCACCGAATGCCTGTGCATGCGATTGGGGTATAAACGAGTAACAAATGGTCTCATTCATTCCGCGTGAAGCTAGGATTTGTCGCGTGTTACGCATTTTTCTCTGACTGGCTGTCAAAACACGTTTTCCTAACCGAAATGAACGGGTAAGTGGAAGTGGGGCAGGCTTTATCTTGTCAACACCATATATACGCATAATTTCTTCAACAAGATCGGCCTTATTCTTGATATCAGGACGATGACATGGAACCGTAACTGTCAGCATTTCTCCTTTTTCATGGACACCAAACCCTAGTTTACGTAAGATAGTAGCAGAAGTATTTTTAGAAATTTCAAGAGCTGTCAGACGTTGAGTTTCGCTCAACGGGAACTCTATAATCTTTTGGGAATCAGGTATAGAACCAGCATAGAAGGCATTTGAAGCTTCTCCACCACACAGTTCCATAACAAATTTTGTACAAAGGTTAAGACCATCTCTCATGAATTGAGGATCAACACCTCGTTCAAATCGGTAGCGAGCCTCCGTGATAATATTAAGATCACGTCCAGTGCGGGCTACCATATTGGGATTCCATAATGCTGATTCAATAAGCACATTGGTTGTCTGATCTGTACAACTAGATTTTTTTCCACCGATGATACCTGCCAAAGACTGAGGTCTTTTATCATCGGTAATGAAAAAATGATCTGATGAAGGTTTGTAAATTTTACCATCTATTGCGCAAAAGTCTTCATGACCAGTGGCTCGGCGTATGACAAGGTTTCCATTTATCTTGTCTGCATCAAAAAGATGCAATGGTCTCCCTCGATCCAATGTGATATAATTGGTAATATCTACCAATGCAGAAATCGGAGAGAAGCCTATCGCTTTCAACCGTTGTTGCATCCATTTTGGAGATGGCTTATTTTGCACATTGCGTACAAAAATCAAGCCAAAGGCCAAGCAAAATTCAGAAGCTCCTGATTCACTGAGATCCACTTCAAAAGGACAATCATATGTCCCTTGAACGGGAATCATTGTTGATGAATTCAAGGTCCCTAACCCTGCTGCTGCAAGATCTCTTGCAATGCCTAAAACACTGAGGGCATCGGGTCGGTTAGGTGTGATATCAATTTCGATGACAGGATCATTTAGACCTTCATAATCAGAAAATGCCATGCCAACCGGGGCATCTTTAGGAAGATCAATCAGAAGATCATCCTCGTGGGAGAGTCCTAAATCTTTCTTGGAACACATCATACCGTGCGAAATTACTCCGCTAATATTGCTGACCTTTGATGTTAAATTCATACTGGGAACATGGGTACCTGGTGATGCGAAAACGCCTATTAGTCCAGAGTGGACATTGGGAGCACTAGAAACAACCTCTAGTGGCTCACCTTTTCCTAGATCAATTGATAGAATTTTCAAATTGTTAGCACAAGGATGCGGCGTAACAGTAAGTACGCGAGAGATAGTGAAAGGTAAAAGAGCTGCACGATCATCAACATTGCTGACTTGAAGACCAATCATTGTCAGCATCTCAGCTATTTCATCAAGTGTTGCCTTTGTTGCTAAATGATCTTTAAGCCAGAAGAGAGTGAACTTCATATTTTATTCCATTTCAAATCGTTCTAAGGATCTTGAGCAAAAAGAAGATTATCCATGATGGCTACTCATTGTCTTGTTTCTAGGATTTCATTCTTTAGAGAATAGGAATATGAAGTGGCTTAAATCCATAATGGTTGATCCAACGCTGATCACCTTCAAAAAAAGAACGAAGATCGGGCATACCGTATTTTAACATTGTAATACGATCGATGCCGAGACCCCAGGCAAATCCTTGATAAATATCAGGATCAAGCCCGCCAGAACATAAAACGTTCGGATGAACCATACCACAGCCGATAATTTCCATCCAGTCACCTCCTTCTCCAACCTTTACTTCCGAATCAGAATGATCACACTGAATATCCACCTCAAGGCTGGGTTCAGTAAAGGGAAAGAAAGAGGGACGAAAGCGCATGTTCAACTCGGAACCATCAAAAAACGATCTACAAAACTCCTGTAAAACCCATTTCAGGTGAGCGATATTAGTGTTTTTTTCAATGACCAAGCCTTCTAGTTGATGAAACATTGGAGAATGAGTTGTATCTAAATCTTGACGATAAGTTTTCCCAGGTATAACAACACGGATCGGAATCTTTTTTGTTTCCATTGCCCTTATCAACATTGGTGATGTATGTGTACGGAGCAATTTTCGTTCACCATTCTCATCCTCACTGAAGAAAAACGTATCATGCATTTCACGTGCTGGATGGTCGTGAGGAAAATTGAGAGCCGTGAAATTATAATAATCCGTTTCGATTTCTGGACCTTCGAGAACAGCAAAATCCATATCAGAAAAGATCGAAATAATCTCATCTGTGACCTGAGTCACAGGATGGAGATGGCCCCTATCAAAGGGATCAGGGCGAACAGGCAAAGTAACGTCAACAACTTCTCTTGGCAATCGAACTTTGATGGATGACCGTTTCAACGTTTCTTTTCGGTCCAAGATAGCATGAGATATACAAGATTTCAATCGGTTTAAGGCTGGCCCTATAACCTGGCGTTCTTTCATCGTGATCTGCCCCAGAATTTTCATCAGATGAGAGACAGATCCTTTTCTTCCTAAAGTAGCGACCCTGATAGATTCAAGTGTATGCTCATCCTCAGCAGCAGTAATACTGGCTATTGTTTCTAATTCCAGCTTCTTCAACTCATCAATCGAAAATTTTAAAGACAAACGAATCGTCCTTATTACTCTCGGCTAATGACAGTCCCGATCCTGGCAAGGGACTGCAATGATTTTTTGGCATGAGTCACGATGACAGCAAAGGATTCAGGTTGATTGATTGCCATATCAGAAAGATTCTTACGGTCAATCCTTATCCCTGACTTTATCAAACCATCAACAAATCGAGAATAGGTCAGACTGTGTTGACGTACTGCAGCATTAATACGCTGCGTCCAAAGGGTACGGAAACTCCGCTTACGTGCTTTACGGTCACGATAGGAGTACTGTTGTGCCTTTTCAACAGCCTGTTTGGCCGAGCGAATCTGAGTTCGACGGGCGCCATAGTATCCTTTAGCTTTTTTCAGAACTTTTTTGTGTCTTGCATGGGCATTAACCCCACGTTTTACACGTGCCATAACTTCATTCCTGAAATTGAGTGATTAAATTTAAGATTTTGGAGGATCCTAATGGATGAATTTCTTAACTATGCGAGAATCTGAATCACTAAGTATCATCATACCCCTAGCATTGCGTAAAAACCTTTTTGAACGTTTGATCATCATATGACGCTTCCCAGCAGCTGCTACTTTTACTTTTCCAGTGGCGGTGAGCTTGAAGCGCTTTTTCACACTTGCCTTAGTCTTCATTTTAGGCATGTTTGACTCCTTGAACCCATCAACTCACTCAACCAATTCTATAAGATAATGAGATTGAATGGATTTCGATCGTAGCGAATGAAAGGAACAAAAACAACCCCTACTTTCCGTACATTGAAGTATAGAATGACATCATCGATGGATGATGTCATCACTAATTTTATCGATATTTTTATTGTTTTATGATAAAATATTGTTCAATAATTTTTGGTTGTTGATATCTAACTCATTTAAGATTCAATAGGATAAATAGTGGATAGAAAGTGTAATTCATTCGTTGATTGGGCTCCTTTGAGCGCTCCTCTTGACCGTAGAAAAACAGTTTGCGTTGATGTAGGTGGGATTAAAGTTGGGGGTCAATCCCCCATTATTGTTCAGTCGATGACCAATACAGATACTGCAGATGTCGATTCTACCGTTGCGCAAATTGCGGAACTTCATCGTGCAGGATCCGAAATTGTTAGAATTACGGTTGACCGAAACGAGTCGGCTGCTGCCGTTCCACGAATTAAGGAAAAACTCGATCGTCTCGGTATAGATGTACCAATCGTTGGTGATTTCCATTATATAGGCCATCAGCTATTAGCAAAGCATCCTGCCTGTGCTGAGGTTTTAGCCAAATATAGGATCAATCCTGGTAATGTGGGGTTTAAAGAAAAGAAAGATAAGCAGTTCGAGGCGATTATCAAAACAGCTCTTCGATACAATAAACCAGTACGCATTGGTGTAAACTGGGGGTCTCTAGATCAGGTTTTGCTGACACGCTTGATGGATAAAAATGCGTTAGAGAAGAAACCGAAACCAGCACATTCTGTAATGCGTGAGGCCATTATACAGTCAGCAATTTTATCTGCACAAGATGCTGAACGGATTGGTTTGAGACACGAAAAAATAATATTATCAGCAAAGGTGAGCGAAGTTCAAGAATTAATCGCTGTTTATACAGAGCTATCACGAAGGGTGGACTATGCCTTACATCTCGGGTTAACAGAAGCAGGCATGGGTTCTAAGGGTATCGTAGCCTCTGCAGCCGCTTTAAGCATCCTCTTACAACAAGGAATCGGCGATACCATTCGTATTTCATTGACTCCTCAGCTGGGCGACGATCGCACCTGTGAAGTAAAAGTGGCACAAGAACTTCTTCAGGTTATGGGGTTTCAGACATTTTTTCCTATTGTTGCCGCCTGTCCTGGGTGTGGGAGAACAACCTCAACATTTTTTCAAACATTGGCAACAAGCATTCAAAATAGACTGCGAGAGTCAATGCCTGTTTGGAAAAAACAATATCCTGGTGTTGCTAACCTAAAGGTTGCTGTTATGGGATGCATTGTAAACGGGCCAGGTGAAAGTCAACACGCAGATATAGGCATTTCATTGCCAGGGAGAGGTGAAAATCCCAAAGCTCCTGTTTTTATTGATGGGAAAAAAAAGCTGATTCTGCATGGTAATTTCATTGCAGAAGAATTCCAAATACTAGTCCATCAGTATATAGAAACACGGTTTGGAAGCGCTTCAAAGATTCTAGAAGACCCTTTTAAAGGCTAATAATGATAATCAAAAAGAGAATTTTTCTATTTTTGATTGGATTGAAATTTTATTTTTAAACGGATTAAGGTTGTGTTGCCAAAGAGATGATAATCTACACTAGATAGAAAATATATGTGAATATGTGAATAAGGGGCTCCTAATTCTGATAGGACTCAAAATTAATGTTTGATTCTTATTTATATTGGTTAGAATCTAGTCGAGATCAAAATCTAGACAGATGATCTCGGAAGAGCTTTATAGATGAAAAAATGAAAAAAGACGTTGCAGTATTAATGGGTAGTCAATCTGATTGGGATATTATGCGCTGTTCAGTCAGCATTTTAGATGAACTTGATGTTTCTTTTTCAGAACATATTATTTCAGCACATCGTACTCCGGATCGGATGGTTGCTTTTGCAAAAAGTGCTGAAACATCCGGCTATAAGGTGATTATTGCAGGGGCAGGAGGTTCTGCTCATTTGCCTGGTATGATTGCATCTATGACTGTGCTTCCTGTTCTCGGAGTACCTCTAGTTTCTTCAACATTGAGTGGGATCGATAGTCTTCATTCTATTGTACAGATGCCATCAGGTATACCAGTTGGTACTTTGGCAATCGGTAAAGCGGGTGCTGAAAATGCAGGGCTTTTTGCTGCATCGATTTTAGCGTTAAGCGATGTTTTTCTTGCCAATCGATTAAAGCAATGGCGTCAAGATCAGACTGATAGTATTGCTTATCTACCCATAGATGGATGATTTCATGTTATTTCCTCTTAGACCTAACAGCACAATCGGTATTATTGGTGGTGGCCAATTAGGAAGAATGTTAGCAGAAAGTGCTGCAAAAATGGGTTTTCGTACACTTATCCTTGAACCAAAGGCTGATTCGCCAGCCTTTCAGCTTTCTAATCAAAACATTCAAGCTGCTTATGATGATATTACAGCACTCTCAGAACTGGCTAAAAAATGTGATGTTGTAACATACGAATTTGAAAATCTATCATTGGAATCCGCTCAATTTTTGGAACGTCTTGTACCACTTTTTCCTCCGTCAGTAGCTTTGGAAAAAGCTCAAGATCGGTTGTTAGAGAAGCAGTTTCTTGAAGAGAAGGGTGCTTTAGTTGCAGCTTATCATGCTATTTCAAGTGTAGATGATTTGATGGCTGCACTGGCTGATTGTGGTGATGGTATTTTGAAAACTCGACGATTGGGTTATGATGGGAAAGGGCAAAAGATTGTTTTGAATCACATTAGTACTGATGAAGCCCAATCCTCATTATCTGATATCGGAAGAGGGCCTTATATCTTTGAAAAGCTGATTAATTTTGATCTAGAATTTTCATTAATTGCAACAAGAAGCTATGCAGGAGATGTTGTCTTTTTTGATCCAGCGATCAATTATCACGAAAATGGAATTTTACGTCGTTCGGTTGTTCCAGGTAATATTCATCATATCTCTAAAAATAACGCTCAGGAGTTAGCTAATAATATATTAAGATCTCTCAACTATGTGGGAACTATAGGTATTGAATTTTTTGCAATTGAAGACAACATTATGGTTAATGAATTTTCTCCTAGAGTTCACAATTCAGGTCACTGGACGCGTGAGGCTTGTAATGTTTCACAATTTGATCAACATATACGGGCTATTGTAGGCTTGGCTTTAGGCGATGGAAGACGACACCACGATTGCGAAATGGTTAACCTCATCGGTGATGAAGGAAAAGATGTTGCCAATTATTTTGAGAAGCCTAATAGTTTTGTGACACTGTATGGGAAAACAGAATCTCGTAAAGGACGAAAAATGGGCCATGTCACATATCTAATATGAATTTATCGGTTATCGGATCTTTATCTTCTGAAATTACGGAATCCTTTTAGAAAAACATAGAAGTCAAAGTCTTTCGGTTAGAGCTAGGTCTATTAAAGAAGAAATTGATCACCGAGATAAAGACGTCTAACATCAGCATTGTTGACAACATCCTGTGGCTTTCCGTAAGTCAAGACTTGACCTGATGTAATGATGTAAACTTGGTCTGTCAATCCTAGAGTTTCACGAACATTGTGGTCCGTGATGAGAACGCCTATACCGCGGCCTGTTAAATAACGAACCAAGTCTTGAATATCTCTGATAGCAATAGGATCAATACCAGCAAAAGGTTCATCCAGCAATATGAATGCAGGACGAGAAGCAAGTGCCCGAGCAATTTCCAATCGTCTCCTTTCTCCCCCCGATAAAGCAATGCTTGGTAACTTTCTAAGATGATCTATTTTGAATTCGTTCAGTAACGAATCCAGTTGCTCTCTTCTTCTCTCCGTTTTTTTTTCTACAACTTCTAAAACAGCCTTTATGTTGTCTTCAACAGATAATCCACGAAATATAGAGGCTTCTTGAGGCAAAAAGCCGATTCCCAAA
The DNA here is from genome assembly GCF_964026585.1 of Candidatus Endowatersipora endosymbiont of Watersipora subatra. NCBI lineage: Bacteria > Pseudomonadati > Pseudomonadota > Alphaproteobacteria > Hyphomicrobiales > Candidatus Endowatersipora > Candidatus Endowatersipora endosymbiont of Watersipora subatra. Next base: position 884,290 of record NZ_OZ032160.1, on the reverse strand, counting down.
CGAGCTCTCTGATACATGGGAAGGAATGTTAAATTATATCCATCAAGCATGATCGAACCTGAATCAGGGGAGACCAAGCCTATCATCATGTAAAAACAGGTCGTCTTACCCGCTCCGTTGGGACCTAGTAATCCAACGGACTCACCGCATTTAACGCTTAAACTGACACCATTGACAACAGTACGCTTCTTATACGCTTTTATCAAATTATTTGCAATTAATACACCTCGAGGATGTTGTTTTACCTTTTGATTTCTTATTTTCGATTGAATCATTGATTGAACTTCGTTTTTTGGGGGGGGGGATGCAAGGAAACTGTCACACGGCTTCCACAGTTATCGAGTTTTCCAATTTTTTTATTAAGATTTGCTATTAGTTTACATCCCTTAGCAACATTCTTTCCCTGACTCAGAATAACATTCCCTTCTAAAAATAAATCTTTTGAATTAAACCAGTATTTACCGCTTTCTCCGGAAACTATGTTCCTATCCGAATTCAATATGAAGCCATTGCTAAATTCTAATCGCTCTATATCAGCTTGTCTTTCTTTTGAATTGGGTAGATAAATAACAATCATCTCACCTGTAGACATTTGATTGGAACCTTGTTTTATTTTAACGTTACCCCTGAATATTGCCTTATTATCTTGATCTATGAATTCTAGTTCATTTGATTCTATTTGAATAGGATCTTCATGACTCTCAAAAAGATTAGTATAATTTTTCGCATTTGCTGATACTGGACAAACCATAGTCTCTAGAAAACATAAAGATAGAATAGAAATTGTGCGAATGGAGCCGAGAATTTTTTGCTTTAAGATCTTTAAGATGGATGTCATGTTTCTTGAGTTATCTGATTGTCATCTTAATGTTCTTTTTAAATAGAATACGATTTCCATTCTCTTCAATTTGAACTGAATCAGCGTTTAATTGAGTTTTTTTTGCCAAAACTTGTAAGGGATCGTTGCTAGTCAAACTTCCTTTTTTGATGTCAAGTAATGCTGATTTTAGAGTAATATACATCCCCTCTACACTTTTTATAACAATTTTTTTTTGGAGTCTCAAAACTTTATTCTGAGCTTCATAGATTCCCTCAATAGCTTCAATATCTACGAAGGATCTGCTGTCCAGCGGCACTGTTGCGTCAATATCTTCCAACGTGATGAGTTCTGGATTGTCTAAATCTTGGACTGCACGTTTGGCAACTAGATCGAATCGACGGTTATTGGAATTGAATAACGATAATTGGGGTCCATCCATGACCAATTGTCTTTCTTTAAACACTGATAATTCAAGTAACTCTTTCCTCAAAAAGCCTATTGATATTCCTATTGTTCCAATAAAAAAACCAGTTATTCCTATTGCTAAAATAGGAAGAATATAAATCAAGATTCGCACCCGAATCGAGTGGTGATTCGCCATTTGGAAGGCTTGATGAGAGCAGTTATCAACTATCAACATCAAAAAAAAACTTCATGAGAAGGTTAGAGATATAAGTCTTTGATAAGCAGAATTGAGAGGGTATCAGGGTCATCTCGCCTTTGTTTTGGAAAGAACAGAAAAAAATTACGAGAATCACTCTACCGTACTGAATGAGAAAAAATGTCCTCTTTTTCCCATCCTGCTAAATCCAAAAGACAACGCTGGCTTAAGAATTGGAAACACGACTGCGCTAGTTCAATTCGTCCTTCTTGCTTTAAACGCTTATCCAGTTCTTCTTTAAGCTGATGTAGATATATAACGTCTGTTGCGGCATATTTTTTTTGAGCCTCGCTTAATGTCTCAGCAGCCCAGTTCGATAACTGTTGTTGTTTAGAAAGATCAACACCAATTATTTCTTTTGTTAGATCTCTTAACCCATGCTGATCCGTATAGGTACGTATCAATCTGCTCGCGATTTTTGTACAATAATTGTTGACAGATAATATGCCAAACGCACTAAAAAGAACAGAGATATCAAACCGTCCAAAATGATAAATTTTTTTAACCTTGGATTCTAAAAGTAATTTTTCAATATTAGGGGCACGTGATTGACCCGCTTCGATTTGAACAATATCTGCAGAACCGTCTCCAGGAGAAAGCTGAACGACACATAATCGATCGCGCTTAATATTTAAGCCTAAAGTTTCCGTATCGATTGCAACACTGTCTTTGTAGTTGAATATATTTTCTAAATCACCTTTATGTAATCGAATCAACACAATCTCGCTCGTTTCCTAATAGATTGTCATTACCCTTCTCCCACTTTATGCTCAATGCACCCTTCTATCAAGGGTAAGATTCACTACTTTGATCATTTTAATATTTGCAAGACTTTGGGATTATCCAACCCCAAACCACCAAGCTGACAACCCTAAAAAAGCTAAAAATCCTACTATATCTGTAACAGTGGTGACAAAAATAGAAGATGCAATCGCTGGATCAAACCCAACCTTGTTCATGATAAGAGGTATAATAATACCCGATGCTGCGGCAACTATCATATTAATGATCATTGCTATGCCGATAATGAACCCCAGTGACAGAAGACCAAAACAAAAAATAGTTATCACACCGATAATAAATGCGAAGGAGATCCCGTTAATGAGTCCGACCAATAGTTCTTTCTTGATGATCCTCTTTGTATTATAAGTATCTAGATCACCAATTGCTATTGCCCTGACTGCTACAGTCATAGTTTGCGTTCCTGCATTTCCTCCCATAGAGGCAACAATTGGCATCATAATAGCTAAAGCAACCATTTGCTCTAATGATCGATTGAACAATCCAATAACTACTGATGCTAATATTGCGGTGCATAAATTGATAAAAAGCCAACCAATCCTTGAACGAAAAATTTCATGTACTCTGTCTGATAATTCCTCGTCACCGACACCTGCAAGCCTGCGGATATCTTCAGTAACTTCCTCTTGAATAACATCAACAACATTATCAATGGTCAAAACACCAACGAGCCTTTGGGTATTATCTACAACTGGAGCCGAAAGAAGATCGTATTGCTCGAAGATCTGAGCAGCCGCCTCCTGGTCATCAGTGGCTAAAATCGGGTGAGCATTTGTATCGTGAATCTCATCGATGATTTCTTCCTGTCCAGCACGTAAGAGAGTATCGAGTCGCAAGATACCAGAAAGTTTGAAGGTTGGTTCTATTGTAAAAATTTCCGAAAAGCGATTCGGTAGATTCTCACTGGCACGAATATAATCAATGGCCTGACCTACGGTCCAAAAAGGGGGCACAGCAATAAATTCGGTTTGCATTCTTCGACCTGCACTGTCTTGGGGATAATCTAATGAACGTCTGAGACGAATGCGTTCCTGAACCGGAATTTGGGCAAGAATATCTTCCTGATCATTTGGCTTCAGATCTTCAAGAATATAAACGGCATCATCTGAATCCAAATCGCAAACTGCTCGGGCAATTTTCTGATTAGGGAGCTGATCAACGATATCTAGTCGGATCGCATCATCAACTTCGGTAAGCGCTGCAAAGTCAAAATCAGGACCAGCCATTTCAACAAACAGTATTCGATGTTCCTCACTAAGAGTTGCAAGAATATCTCCAACTTCTGATTCGTGGAGGCAACGAATGGCTTCCCGCAAACCTGTAACATCTGACTGTTGAATTGCATGCAAAAGATAGTTTATGAAAGATTCGAGGACAACACCGTTCTCAGAGTAAACCTCGGAAACCTCCATTAACTCTGATGGATCACAAATAGTTTTCTTTTCTTTCATGCAGGGTTACCTGTCTAAGACTATCGCCATAGAGCCCTCCAAACCTCGCACAATTCCGCTTCGAAAACTAGTTCCAGTTTGTCATGAGCGTTGAACGCATACCCTGTTATTCATTGCAGAGAACTTGAATTGAGGAAAAGCATCCAGCGGGATGATCTGATTTTGCAATTCTTTCGGAGCAGAAATCTTTTATTTTAGCTACTGTTTAGATGGCTCTTAGTATCAATTTTCGATTCTGATCTATATCAGAAAAGCGGCCTCCACCATCATTTACTGACTTTAAAGGTCAATATCCCTTTCAATGAAAGAAGAATTCTTCTGATCTCTACCTTCTCTTTTTAAACCAATAAACAAGCAATGACAAAGGCTTTTAATATTTAAAGCCCGCGCATGACTATATTTAAAGAGTTTAAAAGAGTTAATAAGTAACCATATTCAATTTCGAAAACCTCTTCAATGCCTATTCAAAAGTAGTTTTTACCTTTTCAGCTGTTGAGTCATTAAGATGTTCTGCAATCTTACGTGCTATATTAACATAACATTGGGCATGTACTCCGTTTGGTTTTGATTCAACTACAGGATTTCCAGCATCTGAATAAGTTCTTATATCTATATGAAGAGGCACTTCGCCGAGGAAGGCGACACCGAGTCTCTCCGATGCCGCGCGCGCGCCTCCCTGCCCGAAAATCTCTGATGGCTCTCCGCATTTTGGACAAATGAAGCTACTCATATTCTCAACGATCCCTAAAATCGGGATCTTAACTTTTTTGAACATGTTAAGACTTTTTAGAGCATCAATTAAAGCAATGTCTTGGGGGGTAGAAACTATAATAGCACCTTCTAAAGAAACTTGTTGCGCCATCGTCAATTGAACATCGCCTGTGCCTGGTGGCATATCAACAACTAGAACATCTAATTTACCCCAGGCAACTTCACTTAACATTTGCTTGAGTGCAGAGGTAACCATCGGAGCTCGCCAGATTATTGGTTTTTCTTCTTGAATCAGAAACCCGATTGACATAACGGTTAGACCGTGGGATAGTATTGGGTTTAAAATTCTTCCTTCTGCTGTTGGTTTTTGAGTGATCCCCAGTAGATGTGGCAACGAGGGGCCATGAATGTCAGCGTCAAGAATGCCAACTCTTAGACCCGTTTTTTTAAGACCCAAAGCTAAGTTGACTGATATGGTTGATTTCCCAACACCACCTTTTCCTGAGGCAACCGCTATGATCGAGTCTATGCCAGAAATCCGCTTTTTTTCAATTTCAGCGCGACGCATTGCCGGTTTAGAGGGGAGGAGGGGGGTGAAAGGGTCAGTTTTTCGTTCCTCGGTCAGAACAGCAAGTGCAGAATTAACACCTTCGATTTCCATTAAAAAGCTCTGTGCTACTACTCTGAGTTCCTCAAGCTCTTCTGCCCGTTGAGCCGGAACAGCAATTGAAACAATAACTTTATCTCCTTCGATGTGGATACCATTCACTAGTCCTAGGGAAACGATGTCACTATCAAAATAAGGAACTTTTATCTTTTTCAGTTGATCCAAAACTTGTTTTTGACTGGCCATCTTTGACAACGTATTAGAGAATACAAGGCCGGTCTTTAAATTCCGGTCTTTAAAATTAAAGGCATAAGTTTAATGAATTCTCAATTCTTGATTTCACATAATATACTAATCGATGATAAAATCGTTATCACCATGCTCGATTAAGGATAAGAATGATAGAATATAGAAGATTCGCTATTGATCAATAGGGTTTCTGGAAATGTATATTTATAATGATTTTTGTATGACATTTTAATCTAGGCTTAAAGAGAGATTGACTGTTGCATCACCTTTATGAGAAGCGTAAAAAATAACATCATAGGCTCTATGAAGCTTTCAGGAATTCATCGTCGGCAGGTTACAGGTTAGATAGCTTTTGAAAATATGGATGAACTTTTTGATAAGTCTTGCTGGAAGATTACACTTTGGTCCGTCATTAGTGTGTTAGCAATTGTATTTGTTTTAACTGCCTTATTTGATGTCGATAAATCTATTATCGACTTGGTTGGAACAAATAATAACAATTAACTAGCATGAATTCTCTTCGGTTAGTCCAGATTTTCGGGATATTCCACTTGCGAACTTACGAAGTTCAAGCTTCATTTTTTATATCCTATCAGTAAAAACACTACATAAGAATGTTTCAGAAATGTGATTTTTCAATAAAACAGAGTCAAAACAAGAATAGGTTAGAAGGCATTCGTTTTTATATGAAGTGCGAAAAGCTTGATGTGTTGATCATTCCTCACACCGATGAGCATAGAAATGAGTATCTGCCTGCTCACCACGAACGGCTCGCTTGGATTTCTGACTTTACCGGATCAGAAGGAATGGCAATAATTACCTTAAAACAGGCTCTCCTTTTTGTTGATGGTCGATATACGATACAAGCATCCAAGCAAATGGACCTTGATAATTGGGTGATTGAAAATCTGATCACCAAGCCGCCATCAGAGTGGTTAAGAACTCATACTATACCCCATTGGACAGTTGGGATTGATCCTTGGTTACATAGTCATAATGAAGTCAAAATTTTGAGGCGTGCCGTCCAATCAGCTCAGGCTTCTTTAAAATATCTCCCATGCAATCCGATCGATGTGCTCTGGAACAATAAACCCTTTCAGGCTGCTGAACCGATTTCTATTCACCCCCCTCGATTCTCCGGGAGATCAATCGTCGAAAAACTAGAAAACCTATCGGCATATCTTAATCACCAAAAGACAGAATTATGCATATTAACGGATCCCAATTCATTCTCCTGGCTCTTTAATATAAGAGGTAGAGATATTGTGCATACACCAGTTGTATTGGGTCGTGCTATTTTAAGGGCTGATCACTTCCCTCTCCTCTTTATAGATAAAATCAAACTCAATACTAGGACCTATGAATTTTTGAATCGGGTGAGTCATATCTATGGGGCGAACGAATTTAGTGACCAGTTAAAGCTCATGGTCAAAAACAAGAAAATTTTGATGGATCCAGATCTTGTTCCAGAAGCATTATGGGAGATGGTAGAAAATGCTACAGGGACTGCTGTCACAGTCAAAGATCCGATCAGCATTCTCAGAGCTCAAAAAAATAAAAAGGAGCTTGAGGGAGCACGTCATGCAAACCTTCGAGATGGTGCCGCTATTAGCAGTTTTCTTGCATGGCTTGATGAACAGCCTCCTGGAAGCATCACAGAAATTGATGCTGTACAAAAATTAGAGACAATCCGTTGGAATATGGAAGGAAATATGCCCATGCGTGATCTTGCCTTTAATATAATATCAGGATCCGGACCCAACGGAGCGATTATACATTACGATGTTACCAAGGAAAGTAACAGAGTCCTAGGAAATTCAGAGTTATACCTTTGTGATTCCGGTGCTCAATACCTTGATGGGACAACAGACATCACGAGAACAATTGCCATCGGCGTACCCACTTCAGAGCAATGCAAGGCATTTACACTTGTTTTAAAAGGCCATATCAATCTGGCCTTAGCTTGCTTTCCAACTGGAACGAGAGGGATGGATTTAGATATATTAGCTCGTCTACCCCTATGGAAAAAGGGGATGGATTATGCTCATGGTACTGGCCATGGCGTAGGTTCATATCTGAGTGTTCACGAAGGTTCTCATAGTATTTCTAAGCATGGCAATCAAGAATTACTACCGGGTATGATTATATCTAATGAGCCTGGTTATTACCGTGAGGGAGAGTTTGGCATTCGTATCGAAAACCTGATGATAGTAAAAGAAGCCGCTGATATTCCTGGTGGAGATCAAAGTATGCTGAGTTTTGAACTCATCAGCTTTGCACCTATCGATTGTAAACTCATTGATCCCACCTTAATGACTGATATAGAAATCGACTGGTTGAATACTTATCATGCTCTTGTCCAAAAAAATATTCTTCCTTTAGTCGACAGGAGTGTTGCACAGTGGATCATCCAGTCAACCTATCCAATAATGAGAAGTTAACTTTTTCATCGAAAAACTTGAGAAGTCATTCATCACTAGTAGAGAAGAATTTTGAATTGTACGAGATTGTTGAGCTGATTCTTGATTAAAATGCTCATTCTTGTCCCAAAAGTTGGAACCATTTTCTTTCATCGATAATGTCAATGGCAAGCTTTTTTGCTTTCTTAAGCTTCGATCCAGCTCGGAAGCCAGCAACAACTAAATCAGTTTTGAGAGAAACCGATTCTGATACGGTTCCACCGACCTTCTCAGCCATCGCTTTCGCTTCATGGCGAGTCATCTTCTTGAAGGAACCTGTAAATACAAGAGTTTTTCCCAAAAGAGATGCAGTATCCTTGTTATCAAACGTTTCGACTGGATGAATATCAATCGCATGAACAAGACGCTCAATCAACTGGCTATTATACAGTTCATTGAAAAACTGAACTAAGGTGAAAGCGGCTATTTCTCCCAAACCGTCAATGCTTAATAATGTTTCCCACGCGTCCCCATGAAAGGTTGAAGCATCGCGGACTGTCTCCAAAAGAGCTTCTAGAGTCCGATATTGCTGCGCCAATAATTTCGCATTGCGATCCCCAATATAGCGAATACCAAGAGCAAATATGAATCGATGAAGATTGATTTTTTTTGCACTTCTGATTGAAGAGAAAAGGTTAGAGACGCTTAAATCTCCAAATCCTTCTCGGTTTTTTAAAGGCGTCAGAGAAACTTTATCTTTCTCCTCAAGAGTGAAAAGATCAGCTGAGTTTTCGATCAGTTGCCATTTAAATAACGCTTCAACCTGCCTATCGCCGAACCCATCGATATTAAATGCATTACGAGAAACGAAATGTTTGATTTTTCCAATGGCCTGTGCAGGACAAATGAGACCTCCAGTACAACGCCTTATAGAATTGAGTTTCCCTGTCTTAGCATTGATTTCACGCACAGCAGGACTCCCACAAGCTGGACAGGTATTAGGGAAATTGTAAACAAGAGAGTCTTGACTTCTTTTAGATAAATCAACGTCCATAATTTTCGGAATGACATCACCGGCCCTATAGATAGTAACACTATCACCAATCCGAAGATCACGTCCTCCCCGTATCCGCTCCCCGTCGGAATCAATGCCAGAAATATAATCCTCATTATGAAGCGTTGCATTAGAAACAACAACACCACCCACGGTAATCGGCATCAGACGAGCGATTGGGGATAGAGCTCCAGTACGACTGACTTGAATTTCAATATCAGTTAGCGTGGTGATTGCTCTTTCAGCTGAAAATTTATGAGCAATTGCCCAACGAGGACTACGAGAGGCGAATCCTAGCCTATTCTGAAGCCAGAGATCATCGACTTTGTAGACAATACCGTCAATATCATAGTCAATCTTCGCACGTTTCTTCGCAAGATATCTATAGTGTTCAATCAAATCTTCAGCTGTGTAACATAATTTCAAGAAAGGACTGATTTTAAACCCCCAATCAGAAAATAAGTGTACCATTTCATACTGACTCATCTTTGGTAGACTAGTGTGTACACCCCACGCATAAGCAAAAAACTTTAATGGACGTCTTGCGGTAATTGACCAGTCTAATTGTCGTAGTGATCCGGATGCTGTATTACGTGGATTCACATAACCAGGCTTTCCTTCTTCTCCCATGAGTTCATTAAGCTTTTTGAAATCTGCTTTTCCGATATACACCTCTCCTCGAACTTCAAAGATATCAGGCACATTATTTCCTTCTAAATGTTCAGGGATATCAGAAATGGTTCTCGCATTCATTGTTACATCTTCGCCAATGATTCCATCACCTCTCGTTGCTGCAGACACCAGATTCCCTTTCTCATATCGCAGAGCCAAAGATAAACCATCAATCTTGGGTTCCGCAACAATTACTAACTGCTTGGATTCTGAAAAACTGAGAAACCGCTTCATCCGTGCTAAAAAATTAAACACATTATCGTCATTAAAAGCGTTATCCAATGACAACATTGGTATTTCGTGAACGATTTTTTTAAATGTATCTTGAATCGTTACTCCAACCCTCTGGCTAGGGGAATGAGGGAGAACAAGATGAGGGAAGCGGGCTCCAATGGCTAAATCAAGCTGTCTTAATCTATCGTATTCAGCATCTGTTACCTGTGGGGCATTGTCTCTATAGTAAAGAACATCATGTTTCTTTATCTCTTTTGCAAGACGAGCTAGCTCAATGATAGCTGACTCTTCGGATAACTTAGAGACATCCCAACTGTGATTGACAGAAAACACTAAAATATTCCTGACTCTGACCTTAACTTAAAATTTAAAAGATAGATTTTTTGACTCACCATCTTAATAAGATTGTACTTTATATAGTTCCTCTTTTTAAGAAGTGCTCTAAAGATCTAGTTAAAAAAGGATAATGTGTTTTATGGCAATTTATTTGATTCTTTTAGAGAAATTATGATTCAGAAAAGAAAAGCTAAATCAATTATGATTCAAGGTACTGGATCGGATGTAGGTAAAACGGTCCTTGTTGCTGGTTTATGCCGACTAGCAACCCGAAAAGGACTGTCTGTGCTCCCTTTTAAACCTCAAAATATGTCTAATAACGCAGCTGTTGCTGACATTCCTTTAGATGATGGCGGTGGTGGAGAAGTCGCTCGTGCTCAGTGGTTACAGGCATTAGCATGTCATAGATTATCGCATGTGGATATGAACCCTGTCCTTCTCAAACCTCAATCGGATCTAGGGAGTCAGATTATTGTGCATGGTAAGTTATGGAAGACGGCTAATGGGAGAGATTATCAGAGTCTCAAGCCTCATCTTATGAATGCTGTGATGGAAAGCTATAGACGTTTGTGTGAACAGGCAGATCTAGTCATTGTTGAAGGTGCTGGATCTCCCGCTGAACTAAACCTAAGAGTAGGTGATATTGCCAACATGGGATTTGCAACTAAAGCAAATGTACCGGTTATTTTAGTCGGTGATATTGATAGAGGAGGAGTCATTGCATCTCTGGTTGGGACTCATACAATTTTGTCTAACATGGATCGAAAGATGGTGTGCGGATATCTAATCAATAAATTTCGTGGAGATCTCAGCGTTTTTGATAAGGGAATTGATCACATTTCAGAATTGACAGGATGGCCGTGTTTTGGAATTATTCCTTGGTTTTCTGGTGCCAACAACCTACCAGCTGAAGATTCTTTTGCTTTGGAACGAGCTTCAAGTAATCAAAATGGCACGGTGATAGTGATTGTGCCGGTACTTTCAAGAATCTCCAACTTTGATGATTTGGATCCTTTAAAACTAGAACCTCATCTCCGCTTGGTATTTGTGAGACCAGGTGATTTATGGCCTAAAGGGGCAAGGTTGGTCATTTTATTAGGTTCAAAATCAACGATTTCTGATCTTGAACAATTCAAGGCACTCGGTTGGGAGAGGAACCTGCATAATCACGTACGCCAAGGTGGCTATGTTTTGGGTCTTTGCGGGGGTTACCAGATGATGGGAAGAAGTGTAAAAGATCCTTATAGAATAGAGGGAGTTCAGAAGGAAGCAAAGGGGTTGGGACTTTTAGATGTTGACACAGTTCTAATACCTAACAAAGTTGTCTTGAACACTAAAGCTATTGATGTGACAACAAAAAAAAGTATCGAAGGATATGAAATCCACATGGGATCGACCAGAGGACCGGACAGAAAGCGACCGATGATTCTTATTGGGAATAAGACTGATGGTGCTATCTCACAAAATGGGCTATGTAGAGGATGTTATTTGCATGGGCTTTTTTCTTCTGATGATTGGCGTCGATCATACCTGTTAAGTCTTGGTATTGAAAGTAAAGGTCAAAGCTATCGTAACAGTTTAAATTCTACTCTTGATGAGCTAGCTGATTTTCTAGAGTTGTGGATTGATGCAAAGATCTGGGAGATGAACGAAATTCTTCCCGTTTGATTAATTTGATATCCGTCAATGAGTTTATTTATTGATGCCCATTAAATATGCGAAGGTATACGAGTGATTTTTCGGTTTACTGTTTAAAGCAGCATAGATATGATCTTCCTTTTAACTCTCAGCGAGTTGTTAGTGAATGAAACAATCATTTTATTATTCAAAATCTTACCCTATTGCCAGTGTCTGATCAGATTCCATTTCCTTTCTTACCGGGTATTATTCTCGTCTTGGGAGGGACTCGATCTGGAAAGAGCTCTTTCGCTCAAAATCTAGCTAAAATCAGTGGTCGCCAGAAAGTTTATCTTGCTACTGGTTATTCTCTTGATGATGAGATGGCGAATCGAATTGCTCTGCATCAGGTTCATCGCGGTCCAGATTGGCAATTAGTTGAGGAAAGGCTTGATCTTCCAACTATCATCTCCCAAATGGCTAATAAAGAGCACTGTATTGTAGTGGATTGTCTTACATTTTGGCTCACTAATCTAGTGATGGCAGGAAAAAATGTAATCGAGAGTTGTCAGCTTTTGTTAGATTATTTGTTGGTGCTTTCGGCCGAATTTTCGGTTATTTTGGTTAGCAATGAAGTTGGACAAGGGATCGTGCCAGAGACAAAAATGGCCCGAGATTTTAGGGATCATGCAGGACAACTGAATCAAGATATTGCCGCTATCGCAAACCATGTTTGGTTTTTAACTGCTGGCCTACCACAAAAATTGAAATAAATGATTTCTAAAAGGAGTCGATCTTAATGGATGCTCAAAAAATTCCTGCAACTGTGATTACAGGGTTCCTAGGGGCAGGAAAAACAACGCTAATCCGTAGAATATTGGCGACTGCCAACGGAAAACGCCTTGCTCTTATCATCAACGAATTTGGTGATCTGGGGATTGATGGTGAGATTTTGGCTGATTGTGGTGATAAGACGTGTCAGAAAGATGAGATTGTTGAGTTAACCAATGGATGCATCTGCTGTACCGTTGCAGAAGACTTTGTCCCCACAATAACAAAGCTAATGGAAAGAGATCCACTGCCTGATCATATTGTTATTGAAACATCTGGCCTTTCTTTGCCTCAGCCCTTAGTGAATGCTTTCAATTGGCCACAGATTAGGGAGCAGTTGATACTGGATGGTGTTGTGACAGTGGTCGATTCTGAAGCTATAGCTGAAGGAAGTTTTTCCAATAATCGTCAGAAAAAAACTGAAATTATAGATCATAGTAGCTCCCTTGAAGAGTTGTTTAAAGACCAGATCATAAGCGCTGACCTCATTATTCTTAACAAAATGGACCTTATTGGTCGTGAACATGTAGTTGCTGTCGAAACTGCGGTTCGTGATGCAACCCTCTCCCCTGTAAAATTTATCCATGCGGGAAAGGATAGTGTTCCGGGAGCTGATGTTTTGCTTGGTTTGGACATAGTAACTAATATCGTTCATCACCAAGATGTTCATGAACATGATCACGATCATTTTAAAAATCTGGTTATTTCCGGTGGAACAGTTCTCGATATTGAGATCTTGAAGACAGGGTTAGCATTCATTATTGCTCGTCATGATATTTTACGGGTAAAGGGGTTTGTAGCAGTTGTCGGAAAACCGATGCGATTGGTTGTTCAGGCTGTTGGTCAGCGTATTGATACCTATTTTGACCGAAACTGGGGTCTTATGGAACGGCAAGAATCCTCCTTGGTTATAATTGGCTATAGTGACATGGATGTAGAAAAGATCACAGAAGGAATTAAGGGGGTTTTAGGTGAGATTTAATGCATCTTCTTTTCTCTCAAAAAGATTGCCTATCAGATACCGATGGCGCCATTGATCTTAAACAAGAACCTGCAGATGTTGTTTTCATATCTTCTGCCGATAGCGATCTAGCTTGCATAACAGCGGCTCATGATGTGCTAGATGATAGTGATCATCTCAGTTTACGGGTGGCGAATATGATGGTCCTTTCTCACCCTCTTTCTATTGATATTTATTGTGAGCAAACGATTGTACAATCGTCTTGTGTGATTATTCGTTGTTTAGGTGGGGAAAGCTATTGGCAGTATGGGCTTGAGAAAATACAATCAGCCTGCTGTTCTAATAATATTAAATTGATTGTTTTGCCAGGCGATGATAAACCTGATTTATCGCTTGAACCTTATGGGACAGTCAACGTTGAAATTCGTAGAGCACTTTGGTCTTACTGGATTCATGGTGGTATCATTAACGCTCGTCTGGCACTTCTTTATGTCAAAGCATTAATCTGTGATGAGACATTGCCGCTTCCTATCGTGCAGCCGTTGCTGAAAGCAGGATTATGGTTGGCAGATATCAATGCACCGTTACTTTCTGATATTCAAAAAGATTGGAGTTCCGGTAGTCCAGTAGTTGCTATTATATTTTATCGGGCACTAGTTCAAGCTGGAAATACAGAACCAATTGATGCTTTATGCTCTGCTCTCACAAAGAAAAAGATGAACCCACTTCCTGTTTTTGTTTCATCACTTAAAGATGAAGTATCGCAGGCGACGGTTAGATTTTTTTTTGAAAAAGTATCTCCTTCTGTTGTGATCAACCTAACTGGGTTTTGTGTCTCTCAATCTGTTGGCTCTCACCAAAAAACTGTTTTAGAAGAAGGGGGGGCAATTATTTTACAGGCTGTTTTGTCTGGTAGTAGCCAGAACGTTTGGGAAGGTTCAAATCAAGGCCTATCTCCCCGTGACCTTGCTATGAATGTAGCAATGCCAGAGTTAGATGGGCGCGTGTTGTCACGTGCTATAGCCTTTAAAAATTCAGACCATTACGCTTTATCCGTCCAAGCGAATATTGTTCGCCATGTACCTCTTCAAAATCGGGTGGATTTTGTGGCTGATCTCGCTAAAAATTGGTGTTTGTTAGCTCAAAGCACCCCTCATGAGCGTCGATTTTCTCTGATATTAGCTAATTATCCCAACAAAGATGGCCGACTGGCGAACGGGGTAGGACTTGATACTCCTGCAGGAACAGTAGAACTTGTAAAAGTATTGCGGCGACAGGGATATCAAATAGGAACTTTTCCTGATACTGGTCAGGAACTTGTTGAATATCTTCAAGCCGGTCCTACCAATGCTGAAGTGAGAGGGAGGGAAATTCGTGAGTGTCTTTCTATTCTTGATTACAAGAAATTCTTTGCGCAACTTTCCCCTAAAATTCAAGATGAAGTAAAACAGCAATGGGGAGAACCTGAGTCTGATCCTGCCTATCTGGATGATCAAGAATCTATTGCTCTGACTCTTGCTCGTTTTGATAACCTTGTAGTGGGTCTTCAGCCTACACGGGGCTATAATATAGACCCCGTTTCGACATACCATTCACCAGATCTCGTCCCACCTCACAGTTATTTTGCTTTTTATTTTTATCTACGCTACAGCTTTGGCAATCATGCTGTTGTTCATATGGGGAAACACGGAACTATGGAGTGGTTGCCTGGGAAGGCATTGGCTTTAGATAATCAATGCTATCCAGAGGCAGTATTGGGGGCAACTCCTCATCTTTATCCGTTCATTGTTAATGATCCAGGAGAAGGAACACAAGCTAAAAGACGTTCTTCAGCGGTGATTATTGATCATTTGACACCACCTCTGACACGTGCAGAAAGCTATGGTCCACTGAAAGAGTTAGAAGCTCTGGTTGATGAATATTATGAATCAAAGCATCTTGATCCTCGTCGTCTCATGTATTTACGTACCGAAATTCTTAATTTGATGAGTAATACCGGATTAGATTATGATTCAGGCGTATCTAAAACTGATGATGAAATCCAGGCACTCGAGAAACTGGATGCTTACCTTTGCGAACTTAAAGAAATGCAGATCCGTGATGGATTACATATCTTTGGCAAGGCACCAGAAGGGCGTTTATTAACTGACTTGACAGTTGCTCTGGCAAGATTACCAAGAGATAATGGAGAAAGAGGTAACAATAGCCTTCATCGTGCTTTGGCTTTAGATTGTCGATTGAATTTTGATCCCCTCGATTGTCAAATGGAAAAAGCTTGGGATGGACCTCGACCTCAAATACTTCAGGATATCTGTGAGGATTTATGGAGGAGTTACGGTGATACCGTTGAAAGGCTTGAATTATTGGCAGCTCTTTTAGTGGATGGCAAGATTAGTCCTTCTTCTACTTGGTATCACACTTGTGATGTTTTAGATGAAATCCGTAGAAAGATCAAGCCTTCGATAGAGGCCTGTGGTGTATCTGAGATAACTCAGTTTTCACGTGCTTTATCTGGTCACTTTGTTCCTCCAGGTCCCTCTGGAGCCCCGACTCGAGGAAAAATAGATGTTTTACCTACCGGACGTAATTTTTATTCTGTTGATAGTCGTTCCATACCGACACCTGCTGCTTGGCACCTTGGTCAAAAATCGGCAGATCTTTTGATTCGGCGTTATTGTCAAGATTATGGTGAATGGCCAAAGTCTATCGGGTTATCTGCATGGGGCACTTCCAATATGCGAACGGGCGGTGATGATATTGCACAGGCATTAGCATTGATTGGTGCACGTCCCTTATGGGATCATGCCTCTCGTCGTGTGACTGGCTTTGAAGTTATCACGTTAGCGGAATTAGGACGTTCTCGGGTTGATGTAACCTTGCGGATTTCTGGTTTTTTCCGAGATGCTTTTCCTACTCAGATCGAACTTTTTGATAGGGCTGTTCGGGCCATTGCGGAGCTAGAAGAAGAAGTTTCTGATAACCCGATTGCCGCAGCAGTAAAAAATGAGGCACAGAAACTTGAGTATAATGGTTGTGATCCTGAACAGGCAATCTTACAAGCCGGATACAGGGTTTATGGATCAAAGCCAGGTGCTTATGGTGTTGGATTGCAGGCTTTAATCGATCACAAGTGTTGGGAGAATCGTAGTGATCTTGCCAAGGCTTATCTTGCTTGGGGAGGTTATGCTTATGGACTCAGGTCTGATGGGAAATTGCATCGTGAGCAATTCGGTATCCGATTAACTTCTATTCAGGCTGTTATACAGAACCAGGATAACCGCGAGCATGATCTTCTTGATTCTGACGATTATTATCAATTTGAGGGAGGAATGACGGCTGCTGTCGAGCATATTTCAGGTTATAGACCAATTGTCTATCACAATGACCATTCCTATCCACAAAGGCCTAAAATTCGAACATTGGAAGAAGAAATAAGCCGGGTGGTACGGGCGCGAGTCGTTAATCCCAAATGGATCAATGGAGTTATGCGCCATGGTTACAAAGGTGCATTTGAAATCGCTGCTACTTTTGATTATATGTTCGCGTTTTCTGCAACCACCGGTGCAGTTCGCGATTATCATTTTGATGCTGTGTATCAGGCATTTATTGCTGATGAGACAGTAAGAGAATTTTTGGCAGATAAGAATCCCCATGCCCTTCAGGAGATCGCCGAACGATTTCTTGAAGCCATGGATCGCAGATTATGGACAGCGAGATCTAATTCTGCCAGACATGATCTTGAGAAACTGACCTTGAACCATAATAAATCTTCTCAACAGTCAGGAGTGGAATGTGAATGAGAACATGTCAAAGAAGTCTAAATCTCTTGCTTCGATGAACGAAGTGGAATTCAATCAGCGTCATACGAAAAAGATGAAACGGAAAAAGGCTATTCACGATCAAATTATTGCAACTAAGACTCGTAAAAAGGGACTTGTGATTGTTCATACTGGTAAAGGTAAAGGAAAATCGACAGCAGCATTTGGCATGGTTTTTCGAGCGCTTGGAAATGGTATGAAGGTAGGTATTGTTCAATTCATTAAAGGTAAATGGAATAGTGGTGAGCGACTGATTCTTGAAAATTGGGGAGGGCAAGTTACCATGGCAGCCATGGGAGAAGGCTTTACCTGGGAAACTCAGGACAGAATTCGTGATATTACATCTGCTTGTCAAAGCTGGGAACAGGCTAAGGCAATGATTATGGATGAAGATATTGATCTGGTTTTGTGCGATGAATTGAACATTGTATTGCGCTATGATTATGTTCAGGTTGATGAGGTTATTGAATTTCTTAAATCCAAGCCTGAGATGAAACATGTTATTATCACAGGACGGAACGCTAAGGATCAACTCATTGAATTTGCGGATCTTGTAACAGAGATGACGATGGTGAAACATCCGTTCAGGGATGGTGTAAAGGCGCAGATAGGAATCGAGTTTTGAGGACTCAATATTCAATATAAGCCTTTGACGGTTTTATTTCTTGATGATTTTTAGGATAGAGTGCAGTGACTGTGATGAAATCATTCAAAGAGATTTGGAAAGATTGAGGGTTAAAAGATATGAGTAAAACGCAATCAGATACCAAAAAAACGGGCGTCATTATTTGTGGTCATGGGAGCCGGAATCAAAATGCAATGAAGGAATTCACTAGGATTATAAAGATTTTAAAAGGTCGTTTTGATCATATGCCGGTTGAATATGGTTATCTTGAATTTGCTCATCCGCTTATTCATCAGGGGCTTGATCAATTACGAGAACAAGGCTGTATCAACATTGTTGCTGTCCCAGGGATGTTGTTTGCAGCTGGTCACACTAAAAATGATATTCCAAGCGTTCTTAATACCTATCAAATAAACCATCCTGATGTGACCATTAAGTATGGGCGTGAATTGGGTCTTGATCTAAAAATGATCCGTGCCGCAGGAGAACGAATTGAAGAGACTTTAGTGTCTTCTAATAATCGGATTAACCGCTACGAAACTCTGCTGATGGTGGTTGGTCGTGGCACATCGGACCCTGATGCAAATTCTAACGTATCAAAAATGATGCGTATGTTGTGGGAAGGAATGGGATTTGGCTGGGGTGAAGTTTGTTATTCTGGTGTTACCTTTCCTCTAGTAGAGCCAGCTCTTGAAAAGGCAGTAAAGCTTGGATACAAGCGCATTATTATTTTTCCTTACTTTCTTTTTACTGGTGTCTTGGTAAAGCGCATTTTTTCTTACACTGATATGGTCGCTGAGATTAATCCTCATATTGAATTCTTAAAAGCAAACTATCTCAGTGATCATCCGCTTATTATAGATACATTTGTGGACCGTGTAAATGAAGTTGAATATGGCTACAATGTGATGAATTGCCAAATGTGTAAATATCGTGAGCCTGTTCTTGGTTTTGAAGATGACGTAGGGTTGGTTCAGAAAAGTTACCATTGCCATGTTGAAGGCATGGGGAGAAGTCTACATAATTGTCCTTGCAAAGGTGACTGTGATGCTTCCTGTCATGAAAAAAAATTTTGTCAACAGAATGATTTGCCCTGGACACCATCGCATAAGCATAATCATATATATCGCTATGCGGATCATCCGTTAGGACCGCATTCTATGAAAAACGATGCCTAATTTAGAATATCAAATCGCTCGATATGATTATATTCGAGACCCTGATGAGATTTATCGAAGATCGGTTGAAATTGTTTGTGGTGAGGCAAAGTTGTCAGCGTTTCCAAAATTAATGCAGGCCCTTGCGATTCGTTTGATCCATTCTTGTGGAATGATTGATATTGTTGATGATCTGGACTATTCACCCAATGCAGCAGAGCAAGGTATTGAAGCTCTAAGAGATGGAGCTTCAATATTTTGCGATGTGGAGATGGTTCGTGCGGGTATTATTGAAAGTTCTTTACCAGCTGCAAATCAGGTGATCTGTACCCTTAATGATCCCCAAGTTTCTAATTGCGTTGATATCATTGGTAAGACGCGCTCAGCATCAGCTGTTGATTTATGGAGAGAAAAATTGTCTCGTTCTTTAGTTGTTGTAGGGAACGCACCCACGGCACTCTTTCGGTTGCTCGAGCTCATAGAAAAGGGTGCGTCAATGCCAGCTCTTATTATAGGTGTTCCTGTAGGATTTGTTGGTGCTGTCCAGTCAAAACAGCTTCTTAGTCGTTTTTCTTCAGATCTTCCTTTTATAACGGTTCATGGTCGTCGTGGCGGATCGGCAATGGCCTCGGCTTTGGTGAATGCGCTCGCACTCTCGCAAGAAAGGGAGATTATAAATGACGTCTCCTTGGCTTAATATTATTGGTATTGGTGAGGATGGTCTCGCGGGGTTGTCGTATGAGGCGATCAGAAAGATGAAAGAAGCTGATATTATTGTTGGTGGGAAGCGTCATCATTTTTTGACAAAAGCCTTTGTTAAGGCGCAACGGATATGTTGGTCATTACCATTGGAAGCTATGATTAGAGAAATTTTGTTACATCGAGGAAAATCTCTGGTTATTTTGGTCACTGGTGATCCTCTTTGGTATTCAATTGGTGTTCAAATTGCTCAAGCGATTACGTCAGAGGAAATAAGATTTTATCCGCAACTTTCTGCTTTTCAGTTGGCTGCTTGCCGATTGGGTTGGAGTCTTTCTGATTGTGATACCTTGACTATTCACGGTCGCTCGGACAGACAAATTGTTCCCTATCTTGCCCCCCGTGCCCGGTTGCTTATTTTAACAGAAAACGGTCAAAGCCCTTCTCGAATCTGTGATATTTTAACTCATTATGGATTTGGAGGTTCGAAAATAACCGTTCTAGCAGCTTTAGGAGGAGAGAAGGAAGAACGATTTGAAGGAGTAGCTGAGACGTGGAATAGAAATGTTCCTGATCTTAACACAATGGCTGTTGAATGTCATGTCAGCGATAGAAGCATCTGGTATCCGAGAATTGTTGGGTTACCCGATGATGCTTTTGTACATGATGGGCAATTAACTAAGCAACTGGTGAGGACGGCAACATTGACAGCGTTGGCACCTCATCCTAACGCTATTTTGTGGGATATCGGTGCCGGTTGTGGTTCAGTAGGAATTGAATGGATTCGTGCGTCAAGCAATGCACACGTCTATGCGATTGAATATAAAGAGAAGCGATTGCAAATGATATCAGAAAATTGCGTTGCTTTGGGCACAGAAAAGATTTGCATTGTTTCAGGAAAAGCGCCATCCGTATTGACTGATCTGCCTACTCCTGATTCTGTTTTTATTGGGGGAGGATTAACCAGTGAAGGTGTGTTTGAGAAGGCTTGGAGTTCTTTGCGACCTGGTGGGCGTCTCGTTGCGAATACGGTTACTTTAGACAGTGAAAAAAAATTGATAGCACTATATCATGATTTTGGTGGAGAGTTGCGTCGGATTAATATTCAAAAGGCCGAACCTATTGGTTCTTCCAGTAGTTGGCGTTCTTCGATGCCCATGACCCAATGGATTGTGATGAAGTCTTGGAGAAAGATGTGAGTACAGGAAGACTCTATGGCTTAGGTGTAGGTCCAGGAGATCCAGAATTGCTCACTCTGAAAGCTCACCGTCTTTTAACTTCTTCAGATGTAGTTGTTTATCCGTCTCCGGATAGTGTCAGCGGGGAGAGTTTTGCTCGTTCGATTGTTTCGCGCTATCTATTGTCTACGCAAGTAGAAATTCCTTTTGTTATACCCGTGCGCGTTGACTCCTTCTTAGCAAGAAGTATTTACGATCAGATTTCTTTAAAAATCTCTTCGTATTTAGATTTAGGTCATGATGTGGCCATTATATGCGAAGGAGATCCCTTTTTTTATGGTTCTTTTATTTATTTATATCATCGTTTAGCGATTCGTTATTCGTGCCAGGTTGTGCCTGGTATTTCATCAATTATGGCCTCAAGCGCTTATTTTGGTAGGCCTTTAGCCGCTCGTAATGATATCTTGATTATCATTCCCGCTCCTGTTGATGATGTAGTATTGGAGCAGGCGCTGGACCACGCTGATGCTATTGCGATCATTAAGATCGGACGGCATTTTGAACGGATGTATGAGAAGATTGTTACAGCAGGACTCCTTGAAAAGGCAGTATATCTTGAAAGAATATCTCTTGATAAGCAAACAATTTTGCCTCTTTCCTTGATGTTAGGTAAACAGGCTTCTTATTTTTCTATGATTTTGATTTACAAAGGAGAGGAAGCGTGGATCAAATAGTTTCCTTTTCTTGAATTAGTTAGGGAGCAGGTTTGATGAAAAATCGTCCAGCAATCATTCTCCTATCAGAATCTGGTATGGGAGTTGCTTCTGAGGTTAGTGCGCTAACTCAGGGTGAGATTCATGGATTTACGAAGCGTGTTAGTCAAGTAGATGTTAGTTTTGATAATGCGAGCGATCATGTTGCACGATTGTTTCTTGATGGGCGGACACTAATTGGTGTTATGGCCTCGGGTGCTATGATCCGACTGATTGCACCGCATTTGAGTGATAAGTACAAAGATCCTTGCGTGTTGAGTATTTCTGATGATGGATCGAGTGTTGTGCCTCTTTTGGGTGGACACCATGGTGGCAATCAGATGGCTCGTGTGATTGCTAACCACCTAGGTGGCTTTGCAGCTGTTACCACTGTTGGGGATGTTCGTTATGGTGTCGCTCTTGATGAGCCTCCTCGTGGATGGAGACTGAGTAATCCAATGGATACAAAGTTAGTTATGGCAGCTTTACTAATAGGAGAATCAGTGGTTCTGGATGGCGATGCAGCAGAAAAGGCGGATTGGCTCCACAATAGTGATCTGAAATTTTTCAGTAACAATAAAAATGAGACAGCCGCTATTCGTTTGACAGCTACCGTTTATCGAACTTCAGCGCTTGATAAACAATTAGTGTTTCATCCTCGTTCTCTTGCTATTGGTATTGGATGCCAGCGAGGTGCTGATTCTAAAGAATTGATTCAGCTGATTGAGAAAATTTTAATACGTGAAAATCTTGCTTCTGAATCGATTTCTTGTTTTTGTACTATTGATTTAAAAGCTGATGAAGCGGCTATAAATACGGCAGCCAAGTATTTTGATGTTCCGCTCCGCCTTTTTGATGCGAAAGTACTCGAACAGCAGAAAAAGCGACTCAAAAATCCTTCTGGTCTTGTTTTTTCAAAAGTAGGATGCCATGGGGTATGCGAGAGTTCTGCTCTTGCAGCAGTTGGCAATGATGGTGTTTTGCTGGTAGAAAAGGTCAAATCACAATCTGTGACAATTGCTGTGGCCCTATCTCATTCTGTCCTTTATGAAGAAAAAGTAGGGCGACCCCGTGGTCACTTATTTGTTGTTGGCATTGGACCAGGTATAGATGTATGGCGTTCTCCAGAAGTTTCAGGCTTAATTTCAGTCTCAAGTGATCTGGTTGGATATTCTCTTTATCTTGATCTTCTAGGTCCACTTACCGAAGGTAAGAATCGTCATGATTTTGATCTAGGTCAAGAGGAGTCACGTGTGCGACATGCTATGGAGCTTGCTGGTGAAGGGAAGAAGGTGTCCCTTGTTTGTTCAGGTGACGCAGGAATTTATGCGATGGCAACACTTGTTTTTGAGATTTACGAAAGTAAGGTTTTAAGTGATTCTGCAACGCGCATAAATATTCAGGTTTCTCCTGGAATATCAGCTTTACAGGCTGCAGCAGCAAAAGCTGGAGCACCTCTTGGTCATGACTTTTGTACGATTTCATTATCGGATTTACTCACTCCTTGGGAAGTGATAAAGGG
This sequence comes from Candidatus Endowatersipora endosymbiont of Watersipora subatra, assembly GCF_964026585.1. NCBI lineage: Bacteria > Pseudomonadati > Pseudomonadota > Alphaproteobacteria > Hyphomicrobiales > Candidatus Endowatersipora > Candidatus Endowatersipora endosymbiont of Watersipora subatra. The sequence continues at coordinate 861,135 of NZ_OZ032160.1, read as the reverse complement.
TCGAATCAAGGCTGCAGCCCAGTGTGATTTTGTCATTGCTTTTTATAATCCAGTATCAAAGAACCGTCGGACTCAATTGTCTCATGCAAAGGATATTTTATTAGAACATAGGCCTTATGTTACCCCGGTAATTTTGGCTACGAATCTTGGACGTCAAGGGGAAACTGTTCAAGTGATATCGCTTGGTGATTTGGATAGTCATCAAGTCGATATGCTCACTATTGTGATTGTAGGTTCATCGAAAAGTCGCTCTTTTGTGAACGGTGAAGGGAAAAAATGGGTTTATACACCTCGCGGTTATCCTACCCCTCAAAGCCCTTTGCTAGCGAAATGAACATGAAAGTTTATTTTATAGGTGCAGGGCCAGGAGCTCCTGATCTCATTACTGTGCGGGGTCTCAAGTTTGTCAAAACATGTCCTGTATGTCTTTATGCTGGGTCTTTGGTTCCTAAGGAATTAGTGGCTCTTGCACCTTCCGATGCTCTGATCATGGATACTGCACCAATGCATCTGGAGAGCATCATTGAAGTGATTCAGTCGGCTCATCGATGCAATCAAAATGTAGCACGTCTTCATTCCGGTGATCCGTCTATTTATGGTGCTATTGCTGAACAAATGCGATGGCTTGATAGGATCGGTGTTAGTTATGAAGTCGTACCAGGAGTTCCTACTTTTGCTGCAGTCGCAGCAAAACTGAAAACGGAACTTACTTTACCTGAAATTGCTCAAACCGTTATTATTACTCGTACTAGAATGAAAGCATCAGTCATGCCGGATCATGAACAACTAGAGATATTAGGTCGTTCGAGGTCAACACTGGCGATACACTTGTCTATTCGGAATCTACCTTATATACGTAAAGCCTTGGAACCCTATTATAAATCTGACTGCCCAGTTGTCATAGCTTATCGAGCTACTTGGCCAGATGAACTTTATATACGGACAACTTTGTCCAAGATGAATCAAGATGTACGTAAAGTCAAGATTACACGCACTGCACTTGTTCTTATCGGATCTGTATTAGGTGATGTCAAGTTTCGTGATAGCGACCTCTATAATCCTAACTACAAACATGTTTTGCGTAATTATGCAAAAAAAGACTGAACTCAATAAAGTCCTTTTTAAAAGCTTTCTATCCTTATAGGGGATAATTGATAATAATAACAGGTAAACTGAGATTACGTGCTGCTTTTATTTTGCTATAGGCTTTCTTACCACCCGAATTTCTGCAGACAATGTAAGTAACTCGATTCTGTATTAGCAATTTCTCCTCGCTTTCTATCCTATTAGAAGGTTTGCCTGTTATGAGTGTATAATCAGAAAACGGTAATGATTTGATAGGATTATCGATCATGCGGATAATAAAATAGCAATCATCTCGTTTAATGAAGGAGTGAAGATGTTGTGATCCCAATGCAAGAAACACACGGGCTCTTAATGGTATAGCGATAGCGGCTTCAATATGTGAAGAAACCTGAATCCAATTGTCACCATTGACTTTTTTCCAGGGTGGGCGAGTATGAACCTGTAGTGGAATATTAACTTGTCTTGCAGCTTCGATTGCATGTTTACTGATTTTTTGTGCAAAAGGATGACTAGCATCAATAACTCGATCAATTTTTTGATTTTTTAACCATGTCACCATTCCTTCAATACCACCAAAATTGCCGATCCGCAAACTGCCGCTGACAGGATCTGGTGTACGCGTCTTTCCAACGAGTGATGTGATAATTTCATTGCCAGCCATGCTCAGGTTTTTAGCGATTTTAATCGCTTCTGTTGTGCCACCCAATAACAAAATTTTTTCATTCTGAATCATATTGAGCAATCATTTCTCCTTGTCTATTTGTTATGATAATCTCAACAGAGATTGGTGCATCTCGCAAAATACTTTGTGCTGTTTCATGACACAGTCGGGCAATCGTTTGGGGTAGTTCAATTTGAAGATTCTGAGTTATCTTAAGGATTTCAGCAATAGTATTTGCAGAAAAGATCTGATTCTTAAAATTTTGATTCACCCGTTCTGGTGCTATACTGGTTATGATTTCCAACAACCATTCTAAATCAACCTGACTACGGCCTGAATGTAAGTCGAGAGCGCCCTTTGCAAACTTAATCGCCTTTGCAAAGCCAAGAGCGATCGTGAGACGAGGAATTGGATTGGTGTGGAGATACTTAAGAAGCCCACCTGCGAAATCTCCCATATCGATTATAGCTGTTTCTGGCAAGTGGTAATAAGATTGGGCTGTGATCTCAGATGTTGATCCGGTTGCAGCAATAACGTGTTCAAATCCTTCAGAACGGGCTACATCAATACCATAGCGTATAGAATGTATCCAAGCGGAACAGGAAAAGGGGTGGACAACACCAGTTGTTCCCAAAATTGAAATCCCTCCTATAATACCTAGGCGAGGATTCCATGTTTTTTTAGCAATTTCTTTTCCTCCTGGAACCGTGATTGTAACCTGAAAATCTGGAGCGAGCTGGTGATCATTACAAAGTTCTTTAATGGTATTCTGAATCATCTGACGTGGTACGGGGTTAATAGCTGGTTCACCAGGAGGAAGTGGTAGACCTGATTTTGTTATAGTACCTACACCTAGACCAGCTTTAAATACGATTCCAGAGCGGGAGGGTAAAGGGATCACATGAGCAATAATTGTTGCACCATGTGTTACATCAGGATCATCGCCGGCATCTTTTACAATTCCCGCATACGCGCCATTGACATTCAGTTTTTCATAACACAGAGAAAAGTTAGGTGACTCCCCTTTAGGGAGGGTAATAGAAACAGGATTGGGGAATTGTCTCGTAATTAATGCGGTCAATGCAGCTTTGGTCGCGGCTGTTGCACATGCGCCCGTTGTCCAGCCTCTTTTTAGTTTGCCTGCTTGATTATCGCCTCCATCTCTGATCATAATTTTCTTATAAGTCACCTCTTTGAGGTGTAAAAGTGATGGTTTTCATTTATATAATGATGCATAATAAAAAAGTGGAAATTTTTATTGATACATTGCCGGAATTTGAACCTGGATGGGTGTGGTTAGTTGGGGCAGGTCCTGGTGATCCAGGATTGCTTACCTTGCATTCAGTTAATGCGCTTTGTCAGGCTGATGTTATTGTATATGATGCTCTCGTGGATCATTCGATATTGAGCATTGCTGATCCTCATGCTGAATTTCATTATGCTGGGAAACGTGGTGGAAAACCTTCCCTTAAACAGCAGGATATTTCTCTTAAACTGGTTCAACTCGCAAAAGATGGTCGTCGTGTTTGTAGGCTAAAGGGAGGAGATCCTTTTGTTTTTGGTAGGGGGGCTGAGGAAGCACTGACTTTAGTTGAAAATAGTATCAGTTTTCGTGTTATTCCTGGTATCTCTGCAGGAATAGGTGGGTTAGCCTATGCAGGTATCCCTGTTACTCACAGAGATACGAACCATAGTGTGACATTTTTAACCGGTCACGATGCCGGCGGTGTGGTGCCTGATACGATCGATTGGCAAGGATTAGCACGCAGTTCTCCTGTAATAGTTATGTATATGGCCATGAAACATGCTGAGCTAATTGCTAGAAAACTCATGGATGCCGGACGTGCAGCCGATGAACCGATGGCCTTTGTTTGTCATGCGACAACACCGACCATGACAGTTCATGAAACAACTTTAGGTACTGTCGGTAATTTATCTGATCTAGGTTTTACCCCTCCGGCAATTATTGTCATTGGCGAAGTCGTTAAATTACGAGTTGCTCTGGACTGGTTTGGCTCACTTCATAGCCATAAACTATTGAAAAATTCTTATTCACAAGTTAGAGCCTGATTCTTTGAAAAAGGGATTTATTGTTGCAGCAACTCACTCAGGCAGTGGAAAGACTACAATAACGTTAGGAATCTTAAGGGCGTTAAAGAATCGTGGTCTGCTTATCGGGTCAGCAAAAGCTGGTCCTGATTTTATTGACACTGTGTTTCATCAACAATCTAGTGGATACGATTGTTTTAATCTTGATCCTTGGGCAATGCGCGAAGAGCTGATCTTTACCTTAGCCCGCCAGCAACTCAAACAGGGTCTACTGATTGTGGAAGCAATGATGGGCTTATTTGATGGTGCCGACAATGGAAAAGGTTCTTCTGCTGATTTAGCTCAGTTGTTGGGACTTCCTATTGTTCTTGTTATTGATTGCACGAAACAGTCTCACTCAGTTGCAGCGACGGTTTGTGGATTCCGGGATTTTAAATCTGGATTATTTTTGGCCGGTGTCATTCTAAATAATCTAGGCAGCGAACACCACAGTCAGATAATGCATAGAGCGATGTCAAGTATTGGTATCACGGTGTTCGGTAGTGTGATGCGCAATCCCACTCTGAGAATGTCATCACGGTATCTTGGTTTAGTTCAATCAGAAGAATATGTTGATATTGAAAGTTTTTTAGAAAATGCAGCGACTATTATTGAGCATTCTATTCATCTTGATGCATTGCTGAATCTTGAAATTTCATATTGTTATCCTGATGGGAATGCACAATCTTTTATATCACCAGGCAAGAAATTGGTCATTGCTCGGGATCGAGCATTTTCATTTTTCTATCCTCATATCTTGAATGCCTTGCGAAAGAGGAACGCTCAATTTTCTTTTTTTTCTCCACTGGCAAATGAATCACCCGCTTTGGATGCCGATGCTGTGATACTGCCAGGTGGATATCCTGAATTATATGCAGAACAGTTAGCTTCGAACCATGTATTTCTACAAGGCCTATGGGATGCCGTAAAAAGGGGTGCCTTTGTGTACGGAGAATGCGGTGGTTATATGGTTTTAGGAACTTTTTTGATAGACTCAAAGGGCCAATATCATAAAATGGCTAATCTTTTGCCACTTATAACTAGCTTTGAGAAAAAAAAATTAAGTCTAGGGTACAGAGTAGTGAAGCCTTTAAAACAAATCCCATTTTTGACCGATTCTAATACTCATTACACTGCTCATGAATTTCATTACTCCACCATTCTTGAAGAAGGCACTACAGAACGTTTATTTGACGTAGCCGATTCACGTAATCGATCTCTTGGTAAGTGTGGATTGCGTAAAGGGAATGTGATGGGATCTTATATGCATCTTATAGATCAGATATGATACATGGTGGGAGTTTAGACGAAGCTGTGGGCCTCTATGGTGGCAATAGATATGATTGGCTTGATCTTTCAACCGGAGTTAATCCTAATCACTGGCCTATTCCTAGACTAGCTGATAATATATGGTCAACTTTGCCTGATTCTGATGCCTATTCTAAAGCTGAATCTGCTGTTCGAAAGGCTTATTCTGTACCTGATCGAGCAGCTATTTCTCTCGCTTCTGGTACCCAATCTCATATACAGTGGATACCTTTCCTGTTTAAGCCGCAGGCCGTAGCCGTTGTTAACTTTACTTATCAAGAACACATTTCTTGTTGGCGAAGGGCAGGTCATAAGGTCTATGTTACTGAGGGATTAGAAAGTGCTGAAAGGACTGCGAATATTATTATTGTTGTTAATCCCAATAATCCTGATGGACGCCAAATCCATCGAGATATCTTAAAAGATCTTGTACACAGATTAGGTGCAAAGGGAGGATTATTAATCGTTGATGAAGCTTTTTGCGATGTTACTCCAGATATTAGCATTATTGGTGAGACCGGATTGGATGGGCTTTTGGTTTTGCGGTCTTTAGGTAAATTTTACGGATTAGCTGGGGTTCGTTTTGGTTCTGTGATTTCTTTTAAAAGAATGGTAATGCGCTTAAATGAAGGGTTAGGTTATTGGTCAGTTTCTGGGCCAGCACTGGCGATTGCGGCAGCCGCTCTTGTAGATCAAAAATGGCGATTCCGGACGCTCAAACATCTCTCATATTGGCGAATCAAGTTTGAAGCTTTACTTCTTAAAAAAGGTTATCGAATCGTAGGAGGTACAGATTTATTCATTCTTGTTGAGATCAAGAATGCGTCTGAGATCTTCATTCGGTTAGTAAGATATCAAATTCTAGTGCGGTCATTTGATGCTAAGCCTAATTGGATTCGTTTTGGTATCCCGCAAAGTAACCAATCACTTGATCGTCTCGAAAAGGCGTTAACAATCATTGAGGACTAAATTGGAGAAAGGGAGAGAAAACTGGAAATTTTAATCTTTGCTTTAGTACTGGATCTTTGGATTGGGGATCCGGATTATTTTTGGGGCAAAATTCCTCATCCCGTTGTTGTATTTGGATATTTAATTAGTTGGGTTGATGAATTACGAAATGACATTGTCCTACCCTTTCGAACCCCCTTAGATGCTGATAAGAATGATTTTTATTTAGGGATCGCTCTTGTATTTATTTTACTGATTCTTTGTTTATTGGTTTCCATGTTAGTTAGCGTGGTGAGTTGGAGCTTTTTTGTTTTAGGTTGGAGCCTTGAGTTGCTAATTGTTTTTACATTGATCGCCCAAAAAAGCCTTTATGATCATGTTCGTGCAGTCTTTGTATCTTTTCATAAAAAAGATTTGATAACGGCAAAAAAGGCTCTTTCTCAGATTGTTGGGCGCGATATTTCAAATTTTGATGAAAGCAGCGTTAGCCGTGCAGCTATTGAAAGTTTAGCAGAGAATTTTTCTGACGGTGTTTTAGCTCCTGTCTTTTGGTATTCTGTTTTAGGCCTTCCAGGCATTCTTTTCTACAAAGCGATCAATACAACAGATTCTATGATTGGTTACCATTCAATAAAATATGAATATTTTGGAAAGGCAGCAGCTAAAATAGATGATTTCTTAAACTGGCCTGCTTCTCGTTTATCTGCTGGATTAGTCATAGTAGCTGGGTTATCTCAGGGAAAATTAGATGCCATAGGGGATTCTTATAAGAATATGAGAGATGCTAGTCTGCATCCTTCACCTAATTCAGGATGGCCAGAGATGGCGTTTGCGTCTGTGTTAGGAATCATGTTGGGTGGAGAACGTTGCTACACTGAAGGAAGGATTCAGGATTTTCTTATCAATGCAGAAGGGAGAGAAATTCTAACAGCAACCGACATAATGTCGGCTCTTAGTCTATATAAGAGAACCTGTCATATATTATTAATCCTTGTTATTTCGTTCGTAGTTTTTTAATAGGATGATAAGATTTTCCAGCTTTCATCAAATTGATTTCTAAACCAAGTCGATTGTCTTTTGGCATATTGACGGGAACTTAGCTTAACTTGGTCAATACAGGTATGAATGTCTAAATTCTTTTCTAGATAACGAGTGATCAGATCAACCCCAATAGCTCTCGATATGCCACAATTGGTAGGGATTTTCTGTTTCAGAAGAGTTGAAACTTCTTCAATAGCTCCATTATTGAATATAGACTCGGTACGACTATTAATACGATCATTCATCACAGAGTGTTCTGGTAATAAGAGTAATTTGAGTTGACTCTCATAGGAAAACAATGGGGACTTGGAACAGGTTTTTTGAAAAAGTAATAAAGACTTTTCTGTTGCAAGAATAACCTCAAGTGCTCTTGCAACACGCTGTCCATCACTTGCGTGAATCCGTTTGGCTAAAAAAGGATCTAGCGTTTCCAGTTGTTGGAATAGAGATTCTTTCTTCCCTTCACGCAACCGTTGTCTGACTTCATTCCGAATCGTTGAAGGTATTGCTGGCACCTCGGCCAATCCATCTAGTAAGGCACGGAAATATAATCCTGTCCCTCCTACAAATATAGGGATTTTCTCACGTAATTTCAGGTCATCCAAAACTGATGAGACATGTTGAAGCCATTTTGATACTGTGTAGACTTCATAAACTGGAACACAACCATAGAGGTGGTGAGTGATTCTATTGAGATCAAGTTGGGACGGTCTTCCCGTCAGAACATTTAATAGATCATAAGCTTGCATTGAGTCAGTATTAATAATCTCACCATGATTTTTTTCTGCTAAATCAAGGGCAAGGGCGGACTTGCCGCTTGCTGTTGGGCCTGCTATTAAGATCACATCTGGTCGACAATTCAAAACTATAAATTCTTTCTTATGTCAGAAACCGCGCGCGTCGCAACACTTATCGCTAATCCCAATCACCCTTGTCTTTATCCCGAATTAGTTTGTGCTGCAAGAGATTCTTTGGGAGCATCTTGTCTTCATTACCTTGCTGATTCCATTGCCTGTGATATTCCAATTCCAATCCATTGTGATTCGCCTATGTTGATACTAACCGATCTCCTTAAGAATCAACCCATTGATATTATAGTTCAAAATTCCGATAAGCGTAGAAAAAAGATCCTAGTTGCTGATATGGATTCAACTCTTATTCTTCAAGAATGTATAAATATCCTCGCGGAGGAAATTGGTATCGGTAAGCAGGTAGCCAAGATTACAGCTAGCGCTATGAATGGAGAAATGGACTGTGAAACCGCTTTAAAAAAAAGAGTTTCACTCCTTAAAGGCCTTCCTGTTAGTACCATACAGTCGATCCTTTCAAACAGGATAGACTTAATGCCAGGAAGCCGAACACTAGTTCAAACTATGAAAGCTCATGGCGCTTATTGCGCTCTGATTTCTAGTGGATTTACTCATTTCACAAACGCCATTGCATCGAGACTGGGTATGGATGAAAATCGGGCAAACATTTTGGAAGAACGTGAAGAGAGGCTCACTGGCAACGTTATACTCTCAATTTCAAGCGGGACCGCAAAAGTTGAAGCGCTAAAAAAAATAGCACATTCCTGTGGTATTTCAGTTCGTGAAGCGATTGCTGTTGGTGATGGTGCCAATGATCTAGGAATGTTAGCATTGGCTGGCACCGGCGTCGCTCTGCATGCAAAACCTATCGTTATCAAACAGTCTGAACACTGCATTGAACATAGTGATTTAACAGCACTTCTCTATATACAAGGATATCATCAATTAGATTTTGTTGTATAGTTCAATGAACTTTTTTCCAACCTTTAGAAGATCTTCTTGGTTTCAATTTATCTGTGAATAACAAACAGTAGAAAAATAGAAAAGTGTTGTATGTAAATGTAAGCTCGAGATAATCATATTTTCAATTTTGAACATGATGTGCCAAGGCAGCTTCCATAAAAATGTTAAGATCACCATCTAAAACAGCTTGAGGATTAGTTGACTCAACTCCGGTACGAAAATCTTTGACAAGTTGATACGGTTGGAGAACATAAGATCTAATCTGATGACCCCAGCCAATTTCTGTTTTACTTTCATGGGCAGCTTGCGTAGCTTGCTCTCTCTTTTTTAATTCAAGATCATGAAGGCGTGCTCTCAGCGCTTTCAAAGCATTAGAGCGGTTTTGGTGTTGTGATTTTTCTGAAGAAGTAACGACAATGCCAGTCGGAATATGAGTAATCCGAACAGCAGAATCTGTTGTATTAACATGTTGCCCCCCTGCCCCTGATGAGCGATAGGTATCAATACGAATATCAGTTTCAGGAATAGAAATTTGGATATTATCATCAATAACTGGATAGATCCAGATAGAAGAAAATGAAGTGTGACGACGAGCATTATTATCATAAGGTGAAATACGAATTAGACGGTGAACGCCACTTTCATTTTTGAGCCAACCATAAGCATTATGTCCTTTGATCAGCACAGTCGCTGACTTAATTCCAGCTTCATCTCCTGGTGTTGTTGCCTGGATTTCAGTTGTATATCCGTTTTGTTCAGCCCATCGAAGATACATACGCAACAGCATATTTGCCCAGTCATTGCTTTCTGTTCCACCAGCACCAGAATGTACTTCAAAGAAGGTGTCATTCGAATCAGAGTTTCCAGATAAGAAAGTTTCAATTCGACGTTTACCTAAATCGATATGTAACATTCGGATCATATCCTCTGCTTCATTTAAAATCTCTGAATCCTCTTCAATTTCTGCAAGTTCTATAAGGTCTTCTGCGTTCTTGAGATCAGATTTAAGAAGATGGATCTCCGTAATGTTTTTTAGGAGCAATTGTCGTTCACGCATCAGTAACTGTGCCTTTTGGATATCTTTCCATAAATCCGGTGCTTCAGCAGCACAATTGAGTTCTTCGAGGCGTGATTCTGCATTTTCCCAATCCAAATGGCGTTGAAGCAAACTGATTCCCTTTTTGATCTCATCAAAAAGTGATTGAATCTCTGAACGCATTTAAATTCCTGAAAGTTAAAATCAGAGAGAAAATGCCTTCTCACTTAGCAAGGGCTTTCTCTCTCTTATAATTGGTTAAGAGAATAGGATTTACGAAAATATTTTTCTCATTTTCGTTTTTATTGTTTTAGATTGTTGAGAACATACATTTCCTTAGATTTAGATCAGAGTAGAGAAGGACTGTCATCAGTTTATTAAAATAACTAAAGTCGCTCTTAAGTCTTCTTATAAAAGAAAAGATCAGTCTTAATCATCTTTACTTACCTTTAGGAAGGATTTAGAATCAGTTAAAGTTAGATCCATATGATGATTTTTTAAACTCTTAATGCATATTCTTAGCGTGAATAAAATTCGACAGTTAAATTGGGTTCCATAATGATTGGATAGGGAACATCTGAAAATGTAGGAATATGGATCAAAGAAGCTGTCAGTTTCTTATGATCTATAAGAATATATTCAGGAACATCACGTTCAGCGAGCTGAATAGACTCCAAGACAATGGAAAGCTGCTTTGATTTCTCACGCACTCCAATTACGTCACCGACTTTACAGCGATAGGATGGAATGTTTACACGACGATCATTTATATTAATATGGCCATGATTGATGAATTGACGAGCAGCAAAAACAGTGGGTACGAACTTAGCACGGTAGATAATTGTATCTAAGCGACTTTCAAGAAGACCAATTAAGTTCTCAGAAGAATCACCCCTTAATGCATTGGCATGATCATAAATCTTACGAAATTGCTTTTCTGAAATATTGCCATAGTAACCTTTCAGCTTTTGCTTCGCACGAAGTTGAAGACCGAAGTCTGATAATTTACCCTTTCGACCCTGTCCATGCTGCCCAGGACCATAATTACGACGATTGATTGGAGATTTTGGACGACCCCATATGTTTTCACCCATACGGCGGTCAATTTTATATTTAGTGCTTAATCGCTTGCTCATTGAACTTCCTAAAGAGACCTAACCGTTCCAGGATTAGATGAATCCAAACCGAAAAATAAAAATGATACCCTTCTATGATCCTTCTCCTTAATAAAAAACAAAGATTTGAATAACGTAGGAATAGGTACACGAATCATATGATTAAAACCATATACTTCGCAACCGGTAAAAGGTAAGATTAAATATGTCAAGTCTATACAAAATGAACATCATAACTTTTTGATCATGCTCTTTCAATTTCAAAGAGGTTAATGAGATTATAGAAAAAGCGTATCAATCGGAAAAACTCTTATCGTGTTTAACACGGGCACTGGTCTATATGAAAGCTTCTTCCAATCGAAGATAATATTGTTACTCCCCCCTCAAGTCAAGAATGAAGTATCATTTCAAAATTATGTAAATTCACTGATTAGGCAGTGAACAGCATATGACAAAAATTCATTGAAATAATGATCCCGCATTACGAAAGAATAAAGAATTTTAATTAGTAATTATGAATTTCGACAATCTTATGGTTTCTAATAGTTACAATACGGTCCATGCGAGCCGCTAATTCATGGTTGTGTGTTGCGATCAAAGCTGACAATCCCTTTGACTGAACTAATTTCACTAAAGTTTCAAAAACAAGATTAGCCGTGCAGGGATCAAGATTTCCAGTCGGTTCATCAGCCAATAATAATTTTGGATTATTTGCAACAGCCCTCGCAATAGCAACCCGTTGCTGTTCACCACCAGATAGATCTGATGGCCTATGGTGTGCTCTTTGTAAGAGTCCTAGATGCTCTAGTAATTTTTTTGCTCTGTGATTAGCCTGATGGACAGATTTTCCACAGATCCGCTGAGGAAAGGAGATATTTTCCAGTGCATTTAAATCAGGTAATAAGTGGTGAAATTGGTAGACAAAACCAATATCAATACGGCGTATACGTGTGCGTTCATCCTCACCTAGAAAACTACATTCTATACCTGAAATGATTAAGGATCCAGAATCAGGTTTCTCCAACAATCCAGCTAAATGAAGAAGCGTTGACTTACCTGCACCTGAGGGGGCAATAAGTGCGACCAGTTCTCCTCGTCTGATCTCAAGATCCGCATCTTTAAGAATTATCAGGGAATGATCGTTTTTACGGTAAGTTTGATTGATTCGACATAAGGAAAGAACCAGTTCAGAATTACTCATAGCGTAAAGCTTCAACTGGATCCAGACGCGCTGCTCGCCAAGCAGGAAACAAAGTGGCAAGAAGAGATAGACCCAATGCCATGAAAACCACAGTCATTGTCTCCCATATATCAAGACGTGCTGGAATTTCACTTAAAAAACGAACTGTTGGATCCCATATATTTTCTTCAGTAATTGAATGAACAAAATTCTGTATTCCCTTAATATTTAAACAAAAAAAAGTCCCAAGACAGACTCCTGAAAAAGTACCCAATATACCAATGCTGGATCCCGTAATTAAGAAAACACGCATAATTGAACCACGACTCATCCCCATAGTTCTTAACACAGCGATATCACGGCCTTTATCCTTAACAAGCATAAAGAGACCAGAAACGATATTTAAAGCTGCAATCAAAATAATCAAGGTCAGTATAAGAAACATAACATTGCGCTCAACCTCGAGTGCACTTACTATTCCGATATTTTTTTGACGCCAATCACTTATGTAAACAGGTCTTCTTGCCGCGACTTCGAGTGCGCGGCGCATAGTATTCGTATCGTCTGGATTCTCGACAAAAACTTCAACGAGATCGGTCTTTCCTTCCTTGTTAAAATACCACTGAACTTCGTTCATCGGAAGAAAGATAATTGAACTATCATACTCTGACATGCCCATTTCGAAAATGGCTACAATCGGATAATACTTAACTCTAGGCATTATTCCAAATGCCGTGATATCCCCTTGAGGGTTGATGAGCTTGATATTCTCACCCAATGTGAGACCCATTTTTTCAGCCATACGAACCCCAATTACGGCTCCTGCGTTCCTATCAAACCCATCGAGGCTTCCCTGGTTGATATTACCATGCAACGCTGGTAGGCGTTTTAAATCAACTTCAAAAATACCGCGCACAATAGCACCCGTGCTCCCTTGTCTACCCGATACAAGAGCTTGCCCCTCTATCAGAGGTAAAGCTAGTATAACACTTTCAAGGATTTCAAAACGCGTGTCTATAGCTTCATAATCAGTCATTTCTGTGTGAGCCGGTTGCACGACCATATGACCATTCATACCTAATATACGATTAAGAAGTTCGGTACGAAAACCGTTCATTACGGCCATGACGATTATTAATGTCGCAACGCCAAGCATAATCCCAATGAACGAAATGACAGAAATGAACGAAATAAAACTTTCCTTGCGGCGACTACCAAGATAACGGCAAGCTAACATCCACTCAAATGACGAAAACAAACGAGTTCAAACCAAGAAAAAGGTTAAGGTATGACCGGTTTTAAATAACAAAAGATTCTCCTTTTTTTAAAGTAAAAAGCTTATTGAGAGCTGCTTCAAGGGATAAGATTTCCCGTTCACCAGTAGATCGATTTTTAATTTCAGCCTCATCGTTTGAAAAAAGACGGGGACCAATTATCATTTGCCAAGGCAGACCTATAAGGTCAGCTAAAGCAAATTTTTCTCCAGCATGACGATCGATATCATCATAGAAAAGATCAAAACCGGCATTTAACAGTTTGGTATAAAGATCAGAACAAGTGGCGTCTATCCCTTTATCACCTACGCGGAGATTTATCAAAGCTAGATCAAATGGGGCCACTGATTCGGGCCAAATAATCCCCTTTTTATCATGACAAGCTTCAATGAGTGCAGCAACCAACCTGCTAGTTCCAATACCATAAGAACCCATAAAGACCGGTCTTTTTTTTCCGTCGGGTCCCATCACTTCTGCTCCCATAGGCTTTGAATATTTTGTACCAAAATGAAAAATGTGTCCGACTTCAATTCCTTTTATATTAAGCTGATTCTTTGGATTCAGCTGTGACCAAAGCGCTTCATCGTGAAGATCATGAGTTCTGGCATATAATTGGTTCCACTGATTAAAAATATCAGCCATCAGGAGATCATCTGAATAATCAACTTCAGCACCTGGTACCAACAAACTCAGATAATCTTTATCACAAAAAATTTTACTTTCCCCTGTATCAGCACAAATCAAAAATTCATGACTTAAATCCCCACCAATTGGACCTGTATGAGCACGGATAGGGATAGTCTTTATCCCCAAACGGTCAAAGATTCTGAGATATGAGGTAAACATACGGTAATAAGAGGTCCGGGAGGAAGCTTCATCAAAATCAAAAGAATAAGCGTCTTTCATTCGAAATTCACGACCGCGCATCACACCAAAACGAGGCCTAACTTCATCACGAAATTTCCACTGCATATGATATAGATTCAAAGGCAAATCCTTATAAGAGTGAACATAAGAACGAAAAATATCGGTAACCATCTCTTCATTTGTTGGACCGAGTAGTATTTCACGTCCATATCTGTCATAAATCCGAATCATTTCCTTGCCATAATCATCATAACGTTTAGATTCATGCCATAAATCAGCAGACTGAAGTGATGGCATCAGTAATTCAACTGCCCCGGCACGGTTTTGCTCTTCCCGTATGATGTTCTCCACTTTCCGCATGACTTTGAGACCTAAAGGCAACCATGAATAGATTCCAACTGATTGTTGCTTGATCATGCCAGCACGTAGCATCAACTGGTGCGAAATAATTTCCGCTTCGCGAGGTGCTTCTTTCAAGGCAGGAAGAAAATATTTAGAAAGGTACATCTCATTCTCAAATAGAAAACTTATTACTCACTATAATAAGTTTGAAGTTCATAAGTAGAAAATATCTGTTATTTCAGATGAACGAGTAAACTCGTTATATCCTCTTTGGGAAAAAGATACTTCTTTTAACAATTTATTATTAGAATCGTTCTTCAAGATCTGAGTCATATTTTTGTGCAATTCTCTCATCCCTCAATTGGTATACATGTACATACCAAATTTCTATCACCATATAGATTATCTACACAGCTCACAGGAGGCCAGTATTTCTTATCTGACCGAACACCGTTCGGATAAGCCGCAAGTGATCTTGGATAAGGGTGATGCCAATTATCAACCATCAAATCTTCAGAGGTATGCGGTGCATTACAGATAGGATTATCATCCTGTGGCCATTCACCATCCGCAACACGTCTTGCCTCGTCTGCGATAGCAATCATTGCATGAATAAAGCGATCTAATTCAAGCAAAGGTTCAGACTCAGTGGGTTCAACCATTAATGTACCAGAAACTGGCCATGACATGGTAGGAGCATGAAAACCATAATCAATCAAACGCTTTGCTACATGATCGACAGTCACACCAGCAAGAGATTTAAGAACTCTTACATCAATGA
Source organism: Candidatus Endowatersipora endosymbiont of Watersipora subatra (assembly GCF_964026585.1). Lineage (NCBI taxonomy): Bacteria > Pseudomonadati > Pseudomonadota > Alphaproteobacteria > Hyphomicrobiales > Candidatus Endowatersipora > Candidatus Endowatersipora endosymbiont of Watersipora subatra. The sequence goes on along the minus strand of NZ_OZ032160.1, from coordinate 845,636 downwards.
TACATTCATGTGCACAACGCCCATAATCACCTCTGAATAAAACCGGGTAATGATTAGATAATTTTTGCGCGATATAATTCGCATTCAAGAGGGCGACTTCACTTGCTCTCTTCAATCCCTCAGCGCCAAGCATACGAATATACATCCAAGAAATAGATAGAATTGATGCAGAACCTTCAAAATTTGCCGAAACAGCATAAGATCCTCTTTCGGAGAGGTTCCCTTCTGCACCATTACTTGGCAAAAAGGGCAAAAGATGTTTCGCTACACCGATTGGTCCTACGCCGGGCCCTCCCCCTCCATGAGGAATACAAAAAGTCTTGTGTAAATTCATGTGACAGACATCACTACCCAAATCAGCTGGTCTAGCAAGACCGATCATAGCGTTCAAATTAGCACCATCTAGATAGACTTGCCCACCATTTTCATGGATAATCGAACAGATAACTTTAATACTAGACTCAAAGACACCGTGAGTTGAAGGATATGTAATCATAAGAGCGGCTAGTCGTTCTGAATGATATACGGCCTTATCTCGGAGGTCATCCATGTCTATATTACCATTCTTCCTACATTTTATAACAACAACATCATAACCCGCCATTCTTGCTGAGGCTGGGTTCGTACCATGAGCTGATGAAGGGATTAAACAAATATCACGGTTGACCTCTCCCAGAGATCGATGATAGGATCGAATGGCTAAGAGTCCAGCATATTCACCCTGACTGCCGGCATTGGGTTGAAAGCTGATTTTAGAAAAACCGGTTATTTCAGAGAGCCATATATCTAAATCATGAATCATTTCTTGATAACCGATTCGGTGATTCTCAGGAGAGAATGGGTGGATATTTGCAGTTACATCCCATGAAATTGGCATCATTTCTACTGCCGAATTCAGTTTCATAGTACAAGATCCTAACGGAATCATGGTTCGATCAAGAGCCAAGTCTTTATCCATGAGAGTACGCAAAAACCGCATCATTTCTGTTTCGGAACGATAAGAATGAAAAATCTTTTGTGTAAGAAATTTTTCACTACTACGATGTGACAAGAGTTTATCTTCGCTTATTTTTGAGATACGAAGATTAAAAATCCTGCATAGACAGTGCAGATCACCTTCTTTGATCGTTTCGTCAAAAGCAACAGAAATTGTATCTTGATCAATCACACGAAGTAAAATACCGTCCATCTCTGCAACCTTCGCAAATTCTTTAGAACGCCCAGGTACTGAAAATGTCACAACATCGAAAAAATGCCTCGGAATCTTAATTCCTTCTTCTTTTAAAGAAGAAGCAAAACGACTCGCCATTCGATGAACGCGATTGGCAATTTCTTTTAATCCAGACGGCCCGTGCCAAATGGCGTACGCTGAAACCATATTGGCGAGCAAAGCTTGAGAAGTACAGATATTCGAAGTCGCTTTTTCACGGCGTATGTGCTGTTCACGTGTTTGCAAAGCAAGACGGTAGGCTACACGGCCATGAGAATCAATAGACTGACCAATAATGCGGCCAGGAATCAGACGAGTTAATATATCTGTCGTTGCAAAATAAGCCGGATGTGGCCCTCCATTGCCCATAGGAACACCAAAACGTTGCATCGAACCAACACAAATATCAGCTCCCCAGTTACCAGGAGATTGAAGCAAAACTAGAGAAAGAGGATCAGCGGAAACAATAACTAAAGATCCAACAGACTGAGCTTGGCTAACAATTTCGCTGGGGTCATCAAGCGAACCAAAAGTATCTGGCATCTGCAACACAACGGCAGCTACGTTATCATCTATGGTACCATGATCAACACTATATTCAGCTGTTTCAGAACGTGTCTTCAGAACTGAAAGAGTTTGTGAATGTATAGAATTGGCAACAACTACGCGAGACCGATTTCCTCGATAATATCTAAAAGCTAAACTCGCAGCTTCAGAAACGGCTGTCGCTTCATCTAAAAGAGATGCATTAGCAACAGGTAATCCTGTTAGCTCAGAAATAAGAGTCTGGAAATGGAAAAGCATTTCAAGACGACCTTGAGAGATTTCAGGTTGATAGGGAGTATAGGCTGTATACCAGCCTGGATTCTCAAATAGATTACGCCGGATAACAGGAGGAACATGCGTACCATGATAACCTTGTCCGATCATAGCTTTAGCTACAAGGTTTTTCCTCAACTTCGATTCAATTTCTGCTAAGGCCTCCTCTTCACTAATTCCATGAGGTATATTCAGACTACCCTTAAATCGGATGGATTCTGGGATTGTCTGACTAATGAGAGCCTCAAGGGAGGTTACATTCAGTGCATTGAGCATCACAGATTGTTCTAAAGACTTAGGACCAATGTGGCGATCAAGAAATGGGCTGACAGTCATTGTTTGTTATCTCCTTACATCATATTTTCGATAATCCAACACGTCTTTTCTTGCCTAGTCAGTGCAATTAAATAAAAACCGAAATGTCTTTAACCAATCAAAGCTTTGTAGGCTTCCCACTCCATCAACTTTTCGAGTTCATGCTTATTAGTGAGTTGTATTTTATAAAGCCAGCCATCCGACTCAGCATCAGAATTGACTAGCGCTGGTTTATGGCTAAGAATTGAGTTAATTTCAACTACCTTTCCAGAAGCTGGTGCATAAACATCTGATGCTGCCTTAATGGATTCAATAACAACTCCTTCATCTCCATATTCCAAACTTTGACCGACTTCTGGCAGTTCTATAAACACGATATCACCGAGTTGTTCTTGCGCATAATCAGTAATGCCTATAGTGGCGACGTCACCTGCAACATTCAGCCATTCATGTTCATTTGTATAATATATTCTACTCATATTTAGATGTCCTACACTGTCTTTTAATATATAGCTCAACGTTTATAAGAATGAGAAACAAAGGGAAGAGAAACATGTTTCATTGCAATTTTCTTCCCTCGGATGTTAGCAAAAAGATTCGTGTTAATAGCATCTATATCAACAAATCCCATTGCAATAGGAATCCCAAGACTAGGACTAAACCCTCCCGATGTTACTCGACCAACTTGCATCCTGTCCGCTAATTGTAATTTAGTGCCGCCGCGCACAAGATGACCATCAGAAATCAAACCAATACGCATTTTTTTTCGGCCTTCTAATATCTTTTTTTTAAGAGAAAAAGCTCCAATAAACTCACTCTGATGTAAATCTTTGGGGATTGCCCATAGTAAACCAGCTTCATGGGGGGTGATGTCGTCTGAAAGATCCTGTCCATAAAGAGGGAATCCTGACTCCAGTCGTAAGGAATCCCGAGCACCGAGACCAATCCATTCAACATCCACATGATCGAGTAAAGATTTTGCAAACCCTGAACACTCTCTCAATGGCATAGCAATCTCAAAACCATCTTCTCCGGTATAGCCTGTACGAAAAATAAACCACCCCTCTTTGAATTCACGGGCGCTCATAAAAACCATATCAGTTACATTAAAATAATTTTTCAAAATAGATTCGGCTTTCGGTCCCTGAAGGGCAAGAAAGCCGCGTTCAATTACATTGATCGAAACATCAAAACAGCCAGAAACATTTTCAATATGTGAAATATCCTTTTCTGCGCACCCCGCATTAGATATTATAAGATAACGTGTAAGATCTAGACGAGTCACAATCATATCATCAATAATACCCGCATTATCATTGAGCATGTAAGAATAGCGGGATCGACCAACTAACTGTTTTCGAGCTACATAAGGGCAGAGACGGCTAATCAAATCAGAAGCTTCATTTCCTTCAATTTCTATATGAAGCATATGAGAAATATCGAACAAACCAGCTAACACCCGCGTATGCAAATGCTCTTTAATAGTGCCCAACCGATAAAAGAGAGGCATATTAAATCCAGAAAATGATCCCATTCGAGCTCCTGCAGCTTTATGAAGATCAAAAAAAGGCGTTCGTTTCACACCCCCCCCTCAGCATGAGTAGAGCTTAACTATATCCTCTACCTCTGGCATAATGACGAATACAACGTTCTAGATTAGAGTTGAAGAATACCAGTTATTCTTAGAGAACAGAAGAAATTCTTCATCCAAAAACGAAAAAAATGATACATGCTTTTAAAAAGGTAATCGACCCTTTTTATAAAGTTCACAATCTCAAAAGTTAGTCTACGCAACTTAAAATCCAATGTAAGATTCAAGAAGTCACCAACAATCTCAATTAAGAAATCATAATCTTGGTGTTCATTACTTATGGAGTGATATCACCATTATTCCATTCTTGGGAAGCTTGAGCCATAAAATCAGAATATCTTCCTTCTTTGATAGCCATTCGAGCATCAGCGATGAGATTTTGATAGTAAGAAAGATTATTCCAGGTTAACAGCATCCCGCCAAGAGATTCATTAGTACGGACTAAGTAATGAAGATAAGCTCGGCTATAATCTCGTGTTGCAGGACATTTAGATTCTTCATCTAGAGGTCGCTTATCTTCTGCATGACGAGTATTGCGTAGATTTATTTTTCCAAAACGAGTATAGGCCGTCCCATGGCGTCCTGCACGAGTTGGTATAACACAATCAAACATATCGATACCACAAGCTATAGATTTGAGTAAATCATCGGGTGTTCCGATTCCCATCAGATACCTTGGTTTTTCAGATGGTAATTCAAGACAAGTAGTATCAATAATTTTTAGCATCATTGCTTGCGACTCGCCAACAGCCATGCCACCAATGGAGTACCCCTCAAGGTCTAAATCTTTTAGAGCACGGGCTGATTCAATACGCATATTAAGATCATCACCACCTTGAACAATACCAAAAACAGCTCGCTTATGATGATCAGGCTGGGCAAGAAAGGATTTCTTGCAACGTTCAGCCCACCTTAAAGACCGTTCCATAGACTGACGCATCTCTTTTTTCGATGCCGGCAATCTAAGACATTCATCAAGCTGCATCTGAATATCACTGTTCAATAAAGCCTGAATTTCCATGCACCGTTCCGGTGTTAGCTCGTATTTTTGACCGTCAAGATGGGATTTAAATGTGACACCAGATTCATTAAGTTTTCTAAATTTTGCTAAGGACATTACTTGGAATCCACCAGAGTCTGTTAAGATTGGCTTTTGCCAGCGTATGAAATCATGAAGACCACCGAGTCTCGCAATCCGTTCTGCGCCAGGCCTTAACATCAGATGGTAACTATTGCCTAAAATAACATCTATTCCCATCTCGTGAATCTGACTCATATACATGGCCTTGACTGTACCATATGTCCCAACAGGCATATAAGCAGGCGTTACAATAAAACCACGGGGAGTAGAGATAACTCCTTGTCTAGCTTTGCCATCAGTAGCTGAGATAATAAATCGAAAGTTGGTTGAGATCCGTTCAGATTCTGTCTTTTTCACATAGATACTTCTTCAAAATGATCACTAACATAAAGAATGAGATTCTCGTTTGAGTAAGAAATTTTAAAAAAGATAAAGATAAAGCATTCTTATATCTTATAGATATTCCTTAACATCATAATTATGATGAACTTCCCTTATCATCAAAGCCCCCTCCTTCATAAGGAATGGATGCTACTATCACCCCATCAGAATCAGTTGCTTTTGATATAATGAATATACCTTCTCATAAGGTGGCCTTTCGCTTTTTATCTATTGATTTTTTCTTAGATTGCGATTTGGGGAAGAAAGTTCTACGCTTTCTTTTGTTGTCAACTTTTTTCCTTTTATGCGAGAATGAACTCGATTGATGAAATTTAGTATTATCCGTGTTTTCAACTGAAACTTCTAGGAGTTCTTCTGGTGCCAATAATTTTGATTGGCTTAATCTCAAAAAAGCCGCTGCAATTTGTTCTGGATTATGAATTGCCATCAAGTCCAGTATAAATCTCTGTTCACTTATTTGTATGGGATCTGTTAAATAGGAATTGGCAAGAATACGTTCTTGATCATGCCTAATAATATCACTAGCAGTGGGGGCTTTTACCCAGTTTGCAGTAATTTTCCCTTTCTTCAACAAGCACTTTGCATTATAATTCGATTGAGCATCGACAATGAGAACACTTATACCTTTTCGCCCGGCGCGACCAGTCCGGCCGCTTCTGTGTAACAATATTTCGGGATTCTGAGGCAAATCCGCGTGAATGACGAGTTCCAGGTTGGGTAAATCAATGCCTCTGGCAGCGACATCAGTAGCAACACAAATCCGAGCTTTCCCATCACGCATCGTTTGTAGTGCTCGTATGCGTTCGTTTTGAGTGAATTCTCCTGATAGGGCAACAACAGAAAAACCTTGATCATTTAACCGGGAAGCAATGTGATTAACAGCAACTCTTGTGTTACAAAAGACCAGTACATTTTGTGCATCGTAAAAGCGTAAAATATTAATAATAGCCTTCTCATGGTCCTTTTTGTGAACAGGAATCACCTGATATTGAATATCAATATGTTGTTTATTACTATCAATTGTTTTTATCCGGACTGCATGGTCTTGGTAACGGCATGCCATTTTTTCAATCATTGATGGCAATGTTGCTGAAAATAATAAAGTTCGATGTTTGTTTGAAGCCGAAATAAGAATAAACTCTAAGTCATCTTTGAAGCCTAGATCTAGCATTTCATCAGCTTCATCAAGAACAATCGCCTTTATGCCTAATAAATTAAGTGATTTTCGTTGGATGTGATCACGTAATCGCCCCGGTGTACCAACTACAAAATGAACACCATGCTCTAGCTTACACTTTTCTTTTCGGTAGTCCATACCGCCAACGCAGGAAGCAATTAAGGCTTTAGTTGGTGCATAGAGCCAATCAAGCTCACGTTTCACTTGTGCTGCTAATTCTCGTGTTGGCGTGATAATTAGACCCAAAGGAAGGTGGCTACTCTGAAAAGAATCTTTTTTATCAAGTAGAGAATTGGCTAATGCTATACCAAACGCTATAGTTTTTCCAGAACCAGTTGGTGCCGAAACTAGAATATCTGGGTTGGAGTGTTCAAGATTTGCGATAGCACGTTGGACTTGTGTTAGTTCTGTATAACCTCTCTTATTGAGTGAGGTCCGAAGTGGCAGAGGAACACCTTCAAAGTCAGTCATGTAAAATCTTTAAAAATCTGATCATCTTAATTGACGTCCATCGTCCGTTGACTTGATATCATAAATTATTAAAGCCCGACTTATCTTATTGAGTAGCAGCTTTCTGGAAAATTCAATAGCCTAGAAAGACTTGAAAGAACGAAAAGAACGAAGAGTTTGAAGAGCACTTGCGTATTTACTCCTTCTAATATAGGCAGCTATCATATCTTTGTAAAGTAAATATTATAATCTAACGGGCGGATGACTTTGAAAAGAAGGGTCTGTATTATAACTGAATAGAATCATGGTGACATCACTATCTAATCTAAAAACTGCATATAATTGGATCGTCTCTGCGTTAGTCAGCATATTGCTACGGATAGCAAAAAAATTACCACCGGATCAATCAACAGCGATTGCGGAATCAAGTGGCAAACTACTCTCTCCGTTTCTGCCTCGTTCAAAACTTGCCAGAAAGAACCTTAGATTAGCTTTTCCTCACTATAAACAACAAGAAATTAATGAGATTGTTCGATGTGTTTGGGGTAATGTTGCTCGAACCTTAACAGAATATGTTTTTCTTGATGATCTCTTTAACTACGATCTCGAAAAACAAGGGGAAGGGAGAATCGATATCAATGGTGCTGAGAATTTTAGAAAAATTCTTGAAAGTGACAAGCCAAGTATAATATTCACAGCGCATACTGGAAATTGGGAAATTCTACCCATTGCTGCAGCAAACTATGGCCTTGATATTACCGTTCTCTTTCGTCCTCCCAACAACCGATTCTTAGCTCAACGTCTATTAAAAGCACGACACATGAAGTACTGTCGATTTGTGCCGTCATGTAGAGGGGTAGCCGCAGCCTTGACACTATCGAGGGTGCTTAATTCTGGAGGAATTGTTGGACTATTAGCTGATCAAGCTTTTGCCAAAGGCCCACGTATCCAATTTCTTGGACGTCAAGCCAGTGCAAATCCTCTTGCTGCAAAGTTAGCCCTTCGTCATCATTGTGACATCTATCCTTCTCGATGTATAAGACTTCCTGGTGGACGCTTTCGTATCGAACTGAATGATGCAATTAATATACCAGATCATCAAGATCAAAAGAACAAGGTAGTAGAAATAACTCTACGTATTAACGAGATCATCGAGAGCTGGGTTAAGGAATACCCAGATCAATGGCTATGGCTACATGATCGATGGAAGTTAAAAGAAATCCTCCCTCCACTATAGCTTATATTAGGATAAAGTCCTAATTTTATTAGGAATTAGGAGAAAGAGTTTTTTTCATGTTACTAGACTTTAAAACAGTCTCTTCAAAACTGAAGAGACTTGATATAACCCCTCAATATGGTTCTCAATTTTTGATCATTATACCATATTTAGAACTTCATAAGTGAAAATGAATAGTCGTAGTTTTCTTTCCTTACCTTACCTTAAGGGGTTGAACAGTAAGCAAACTGAAGCAGTCCTCTCAACTGAAGGGCCGCTTTTAGTGTTGGCAGGAGCTGGAACAGGTAAGACTCGTGTCCTCACAAGCAGAATTGCTCACATCCTAGCACAAAAGAAAGCGTTTCCAAGACAAATATTGGCAGTAACATTTACCAACAAGGCCGCACAGGAAATAAAATACCGTGTTGCTAATACAGTTGATGAAATTGTAATGCCTTGGCTCGGTACTTTTCATTCCATTGGTTTCAAAATACTACGCCGGCACAGCAGTCTTGTTGGCCTAAAGTCTAATTTTTCAATCCTCGATAACGAGGATCAGATTCGTCTACTCAAACACTTAATTCATCTTGAAGGCATTGATAATAAAAGATGGCCTGCTAAACAGTTAGCCCAATTAATCAACATTTGGAAGAATAAGGCTTTAAGATCTGATGATCTTTCTGAATCTGAAGTCTATGCCTTCGGTCATGGACATGGCCGTACCTTATATGAATTATATCAAAAAAACCTGAAAACTCTGAATGCATGTGATCTGGGTGACTTGCTTGTCGAATGCATAAGATTATTCAGAGAATATCCTGATATTTTAGTCAAATACAACCAACGGTTTCGTTATATTCTCGTAGACGAATATCAAGATACAAATATTGCCCAGTATATTTGGCTCCGTCTCCTTGTTCAACCGCCTAAAAAACGACAAGTTAAATCAGAACATGTTTCTTATGAAAGCAATATCTCAGATTCCATAGCCAATATATGCTGTGTTGGAGATGATGACCAATCAATTTACGGATGGCGTGGTGCAGAGATCGATAATATCTTGCGATTTGATAAAGATTTTCCTAATGCAAAACTTATTCAACTTCAGGAAAATTACCGATCGACAAGACATATTTTAAGAGTAGCCTCGCACTTGATTACTCATAATGAAAAACGATTAAAGAAAAAACTTTTTACAAATTTAAACGACTTAGACGAAGAAAAAGTTAAAATTTCAATCGGATGGGATAGTGAAGAAGAAGCTAGAACTATAAGCGATGAAATAAAGAATCTTCAATCAAAAGGTCACTTACTTAAAAATATAGCGGTTTTGGTTAGAGCATCATTTCAAATGCGCGAATTTGAGGATCAGTTTGTATCTCTCGGAGTTAATTATCGTGTAGTTGGTGGTCCTAGATTTTATGAACGCAGAGAAATCCGTGATGCAATTGCCTATTTTCGTCTTACCTGTCAGCCTACTGATGACCTATCATTTGAACGAATCATCAATCAACCTAAGCGTGGTTTAGGCAGTACTACAATCCGTATTATCCGCGACTACGCAGGACTTTTTAATATTTCTATGTTGGCGGCATCTCATGAACTGATCAATACAGAAGAGTTAAAACCAAAACAGAGAAAAACACTAAGATTAGTTACTCTTAACTTTTCTCGTTGGTCACATTCAATGCATGATACCTTGCATACACGCTTAGCACAACAAATTTTAGACGAATCCGGATACACTAAAATGTGGAAAAATGAGAACAATCCAGAGAGTCAAGGTCGTTTAGAGAATCTAAAAGAATTAATCCGCTTTATGGAGGCATTCGAAAGTTTGCATGAATTTCTTGAACATGTCTCCCTTGTTACAGATTCTGACAAGAACCTTCATACTCATATAGATGCAGTCAATCTTATGACACTGCACTCCGCAAAAGGGCTAGAATTTGATACTGTATTTTTACCAGGTTGGGAGGAAGGCTTGTTTCCTCATCAACGAAGCCTTGATAAGGGTGGTAGGTTGGGATTAGAAGAAGAAAGACGACTGGCCTATGTTGGGATAACTAGAGCGCGTAAGCGAGCTAATATATGGTTTGTTTCCCATCGATTAATTCATGGACAGTGGCAAAACGCTAGACCTAGTCGTTTCATTGAGGAATTGCCCTCCGAAAATGTTGAAATAGTCAAAACGGTATGTAGGAGATATCGACCGACTAAATAAAAAAACAACGAATTTTGATCTCCATAAAATGAAGAAGAAGTATTTATCGATTTTTATCGAATCTCATCTCTTATGGCTATGGCTCCCCGGGCTGGATTCGAACCAGCGACCAATTGATTAACAGTCAACTGCTCTGCCACTGAGCTACCGAGGATCACCAAAATGAAATATTATCTTGCAAAAGTAGAAATCATTATGCAACCTTTTAAAGGAAGCATAAGAAGAAAATTTTAATAACTCAACACTTGGCAACTTTCTGGCTATTTGTTAGTAGTATCTTCATTCTTTCTTTGTAGAAAGGGGCCTTGTGGCGGAGTGGTTACGCAGAGGACTGCAAATCCTTTTACCCCGGTTCGAGTCCGGGCGAGGCCTCCACGAATGATTTTTCTATCAACACTATGAAGGTCTGTAGACAGACATAGACATCATCACCTCTCCCAATCATAATCATGGCAGGTAATGATTGTCATTATCACGCCTCATGAATAGCTTGATCTTGGTACCTCTCTCTTTATTTAACAATCCTCGTTCTATTTCTCTGGACTTCAGATTCCGACATATCAATTAACATCCTTGCTTCAGATTCATTAAATTTATTTTTCTCTTCAATAATCAACTCATCGCGAGCCTTGGCAATACGACGAATATGATTCATAACACCTCCTGTACCAGCAGGTATTAAACGACCAACAATTACATTTTCTTTTAGACCTTCCAATGTATCTGATTTACCAGAAACTGCGGCCTCAGTCAAAACACGCGTAGTTTCTTGAAAGGAAGCTGCTGAGATGAAAGAGCGTGTCTGTAGGCTGGCTTTCGTGATTCCTAAAAGAATCGGATGACCAGATGCGGGGAGTCGGCCTTCCTCAGAAAGCTTTTCATTCATTAGATCAAGTTCGATTCGATCCATCTGCTCACCACGAACAAGACCAGAATCACCAGGTTCAGTGATTTCAACTTTCTGTAACATTTGACGTACAATAACCTCAATATGCTTATCGTTAATAGTTACACCCTGCAATCGGTAAACTTCTTGAACTTCATCAACTAAATAGGATGCAAGAGCCTCAATACCTTTAATCGCAAGGATGTCATGAGGAGCAGGATTCCCATCGAGAAGGTAATCACCCTTTTCGATGAGATCACCATCCTGATAGTGAAAAGGTTTTCCTTTCGGGATTAGGTATTCAACCGATTCAAGTTCAAGGTCTGATGGTTCGATATATACACGACGTTTATTTTTGTAGTCCCGTCCAAAACGTATCACACCGTTAATATCTGCAATAACCGCAGCATCTTTAGGGCGACGGGCCTCAAAAAGCTCCGCAACGCGTGGCAAGCCACCAGTAATGTCTTTAGTTTTAGCACTTTCCAAAGGTACACGAGCTAAAACATCACCTCTCTTAATTTCTTCACCAGGTTCAACAGAGAGGATAGCATTAACAGGAAGCAAAAAGCGTGCTTCTCCACTCTGTTCAGAGATCACCAAATCACCCTTATTATCCTTGATAATAAGGGCTGGTTTCAAGTCTGTACCACGTGGATTTGAACGCCAATCAATAATTACACGTTTAACAATACCTGTGCTTTCGTCTGCCGATTCAGAAACAGAAACACCATGAATAAGATCTTCAAATTCAACTATACCTCCTTCAGATGTTAAAATCGGTCGCGTATAGGAATCCCATTCAGCAATCCGCTGACCTTGTTTAACAGAATCTCCATCATCAACGTGAAGGCGAGAACCATACGCGATACGGTGAACTGCACGTTCATAATTTTGATCATCCATAATCAATATTGCCATATTGCGCCCCATAGCTATGAGGTAACTATCAGAATCTCTCACCACATTACGGTTACGTATTTTGACAGAGCCTTCGTAGGAAGCTTCGATAAAAGATGAATCAACAACCTGAGCGGTCCCTCCTATATGAAACGTACGCATCGTTAACTGAGTGCCTGGCTCACCGATGGACTGAGCTGCTATTACACCAACAGCTTCCCCCATATTAACAGGCATACCACGTGCTAAATCACGACCGTAACAAGTACAGCAAATACCAGTACGAGTTTCACAAGTTAAGGGGGAACGTATCTTGACTTGCTGAATACCGGCCTTTTCGATAGCTAGAGCATCAAATTCCTCAATCGATTGACCCATAGCAATAATCAATTCACCAGTTTCAGGATGACTGATATTTTCTGCTGCTGCGCGACCTGCAATCCGCTGTCCTAATGAAGCAACAACCTGACCTGCATCTACAATTGACTGCATCGTTAATCCCTTTTCAGTGCCACAATCCTGTTCATTAACAATACAATCCTGAGCTACATCGACTAACCGTCTCGTGAGATATCCAGAATTGGCAGTTTTTAAAGCTGTATCAGCTAGGCCTTTTCGAGCACCATGAGTGGAGTTAAAGTACTCCATAACCGATAACCCTTCCTTAAAATTCGATATAATTGGGGTTTCGATAATTTCACCTGAAGGTTTTGCCATTAAACCACGCATTCCCGCTAATTGCTTCATCTGAGCTGGAGATCCACGGGCTCCAGAACGGGACATCATGTAAACGGAGTTCATTTGAAGCTGACGACCAGAAGCATCAAATTTAGTTTTCTGAAGCTGATTCATCATTTCATCAGCGACTTTATCACCACATTTAGCCCAGGCATCAACAATCTTATTGTACTTTTCTCCTTGAGTAATTAAGCCATCATTGTATTGTTTTTCAAATTCTTTAGTGAGAGCTTGAGTTTCTTCAACAAGTAATTCTTTTGTTGGTGGCACCACCATATCATCCTTACCAAAGGAAATACCAGCTTTACAAGCATAAGTGAAACCAAGTCTCGTAATCTGATCACAGAAAACAACCGTGTCTTTCTGACCACAACTCCTATAGACTCTCTCAATCATAGTAGAGATATTTTTCTTTGTCATCTCTTGATTGATAATATCAAAGCCAACATTTTCTTTCTTAGGCAACAAATCTCCCATCAACATACGACCTGGAGTCGTATCATAAATTTCAGAAACTGTATTTCCTTCTTTATCAAGAGTCTTATAACGACCTTTGATCTTTGTGTGCAAAGTAACCACACGGTTATCAAGTGCATGATGCAATTCACCCATATCACCAAAAATCATTCCCTGACCAGGTTCATTTTGAGCCTCAATTGATAAATAATAGAGACCTAAAACAATATCTTGAGAAGGAACAATAACAGGATGACCATTAGCCGGATGCAAAATATTATTTGTAGACATCATCAATACCCGTGCTTCTAACTGAGCTTCTAAAGACAAGGGTACATGAACAGCCATCTGATCTCCATCAAAGTCAGCATTAAATGCAGCACAAACAAGGGGATGCAAGTGTATGGCTTTCCCTTCAATCAAAACAGGCTCAAAAGCTTGAATACCTAAACGATGTAGTGTTGGTGCACGATTCAACAACACTGGATGTTCACGGATCACTTCATCAAGAATATCCCAAACTTCTGGCCTTTCTTTCTCCACCAATTTTTTAGCCTGTTTGACAGTAGAAGAGTATCCTTGGGCATCAAGACGAGCATAAATAAAAGGTTTAAAAAGTTCTAAAGCCATTTTTTTTGGCAGACCACACTGATGTAGCTTCAATTCAGGACCAACAACAATAACGGAACGACCAGAATAATCGACACGTTTCCCTAAAAGATTTTGACGAAAGCGTCCTTGTTTTCCTTTAAGCATGTCAGATAAAGATTTGAGTGGTCGCTTATTTGCACCCGTTATGGTACGCCCACGACGGCCATTATCGAATAGTGCATCAACAGATTCCTGTAGCATACGTTTTTCGTTGCGTACAATAATATCAGGAGCGCGTAGTTCAATTAGACGCTTAAGACGGTTGTTGCGGTTAATAACACGGCGATATAAATCATTAAGATCAGACGTCGCAAAACGTCCACCATCCAAAGGCACTAAAGGACGAAGATCTGGTGGAATAACAGGAATTGTCTTCAGAATCATCCATTCTGGGCGATTACCAGAATCAAGGAAAGCCTCTGAGGTCTTCAAGCGCTTAGAAAGCTTTTTATATTTTAGCTCCGATGTCGTTGTTGCAATCTCCTCACGGAGATTATTGACAAGTTTTTCAAGGTCTAGAGATGATAACATCTCATGAATGGCCTCAGCACCAATCATAGCTGTAAAAGCATCATCACCATACTCTTCCTTAGCAGTAAGATACTCCTCTTCAGAAAGAAGCTGGAACTCTTTTAAAGGAGAAAGCCCAGATTCAAGAACAACAAAATTCTCAAAGTATAAAATCCGTTCAAGATCTTTCAGCGTCAAATCCAGAAGAAGCCCTATACGTGATGGCAAAGATTTTAAAAACCAAATATGCGCCACAGGAGATGCAAGCTCGATATGGCCCATCCGCTCTCGGCGTACACGCGAAAGAGTGACTTCAACACCACATTTTTCACAGATGATACCTTTGTACTTCATGCGCTTGTATTTACCGCAAAGACATTCATAATCCTTTATAGGACCAAAAATACGTGCGCAAAATAGACCTTCACGCTCTGGTTTGAACGTACGATAATTGATCGTCTCCGGTTTCTTGATTTCACCAAACGACCACGATGGAATTGTCTCTGGACTAGCAATTGATATACGGATTGAATCAAAGGTCTGTGCACGGACCCGTGGATTGAAGAGATTCATGACTTCATGGCTCATGTTGTTTTCTCCTTATTTTATAAGGCATTTGCCCTGTTTTTGAGATCTTCTGTATTGATAGCGAAGTACGCAGGGATCGAAAATCAGATGGTCGAGAGAATCAAGTATTGATAACTATTTCTCTTAACTATTCAGATCCCTTTGAAATATCAAAGTTATTTTCTTCATTTTTGAGTTCAAGCTTTGAATTCCCTAGCTCAACTGATAAACCAAGAGATCGCATTTCCTTAACTAAAACGTTAAAGGATTCAGGAATACCCGATTCAAAGGTATCGTCACCACGAACGATGGACTCATAAACTTTGGTCCTGCCTGCAACATCATCAGATTTTACTGTTAGCATTTCCTGTAAAGTATAAGCCGCACCGTAAGCCTCCAAGGCCCAAACTTCCATCTCGCCAAAACGTTGACCTCCAAATTGGGCCTTACCCCCCAGGGGCTGCTGGGTAACTAACGAATAAGGACCGATGGAACGAGCATGAATTTTATCATCAACTAGATGATGGAGCTTCAGCATATAAATATAACCTATAGTGACCGGGCGATCGAACTTCTCACCTGTGCGACCGTCGTATACGGTCGACTGACCAGATCCATCAAGACCAGCCTTCTCTAGCATCTTAACAATGTCTGCTTCATGTGCACCATCAAAAACCGGTGTTGCTATACACACACCATTTTTTAAGTGATTAGCAAGACACTCAATAGAATCGTCACTCAAATCCGCTACGGGTTCATTCCGATCATTGGACGGATAAAGAGATTCAATTTCTTTACGTAGATTACTCAAATCAGATGATTTCTTATAATTTTCTAGCAAATCATCAATTTTATGACCCATGCCTACACAAGCCCAGCCAAGATGCGTTTCAAGAATTTGCCCCACATTCATGCGCGATGGCACACCCAGAGGATTTAAAACAATGTCCACGTGAGTCCCATCTTCTAGAAATGGCATATCCTCAATTGGCAAGATTCGAGAAACCACACCTTTATTGCCATGGCGACCAGCCATTTTATCACCAGGTTGTAATTTACGCTTAGTAGCTACAAAAACTTTGACCATTTTCATAACACCAGGTGGTAATTCATCGCCGCGCTGGAGTTTTTCTACCTTATCCATGAATCGACCTTCTAGAAGAGACTTAGATTCTTCATATTGATCGCGAAGCACTTCAATTTGTTCCTGAAGATTCGTGTTATCGATCACGAACAGCCACCATTGACTGCGAGGATATTCGTCCATTACTTTGCACGAAAGATTCGTGCCTTTTTTATGCCCTTTAGGACCAGAAATTGATTTCTGACCTTTCAGCATATCATAAAGACGACTATAAACGTTACGGTCTAAAATTTCTTGCTCATCATCTCGATCTTTTGCAAGTTTTTCTATTTCTTCACGCTCAATAGCCATAGCACGCTCATCTTTTTCAACACCATGACGATTGAAAACACGCACTTCAACAACTGTACCGAAGGCCCCTGCACTCATTCTTAGAGATGTATCACGTACATCAGATGCTTTTTCACCAAAAATAGCTCGGAGAAGTTTTTCTTCCGGAGTCATGGGACTTTCTCCCTTTGGGGTGATTTTACCGACCAGAATATCACCAGGACCAACTTCGGCACCGATATAGGTTATGCCAGCCTCATCGAGGTTTTTAAGTGCTTCTTCAGATACATTAGGAATGTCACGTGTTACTTCTTCTGGTCCCAATTTAGTATCACGAGCCATCACTTCAAATTCTTCAATATGAATTGATGTGAAGACATCGTCGCGTACAATGCGCTCAGAAAGAAGGATAGAATCTTCAAAATTGTAACCGTTCCAAGGCATAAAGGCAACAAGCACATTCCGTCCTAAAGCCAAATCTCCTAAATCTGTTGATGGACCATCTGCTATAATGTCCCCTTTTCTTAATAAATCACCTACACGTACTAAAGGACGCTGATTAATACAGGTTGATTGATTTGAGCGTTGAAATTTCTGCATCTTGTAAATGTCAACACCTGGCTTGCCAGGATCAAGATCTTCAATGGCACGAACAACGATACGGGTGGCATCTACTTGATCTACAATACCACTACGGCAAGAACTAATAGCTGCTCCTGAATCACGAGCTACAATCGCTTCCATACCAGTTCCAACATAAGGTGCTTCTGCACACAATAGCGGAACAGCCTGACGCATCATGTTCGACCCCATCAAAGCACGGTTCGCATCATCATTTTCTAAAAATGGAATAAGCGCTGCGGCAACAGATACAAGTTGTTTTGGCGATACATCCATCAGATCCACAGAATCTCTTGACATCATCTGTACATCGCCACCGTGACGGGACACAATAAACTCATTAACGAAAAAACCATGATCGTCAAGTTCAGCATTAGCCTGAGCTACTGCATATTTAGATTCTTCCATCGCAGAAAGATAAACAACATTGTTTGTCACTTGACAATCAACGACCTTACGGTAAGGACTTTCAATAAATCCATATTTATTAATACGGGCAAATGTTGCAAGTGAATTTATAAGACCAATATTAGGCCCTTCAGGCGTTTCAATTGGGCAAATCCGCCCATAGTGAGTCGGATGAACGTCACGAACCTCAAAACCAGCTCTCTCGCGAGTCAAACCGCCAGGTCCAAGCGCAGATAAGCGACGTTTGTGAGTAATTTCTGATAATGGATTCGTCTGATCCATAAATTGAGATAACTGAGAAGAACCAAAAAACTCACGTACAGAAGCAGCCGCTGGTTTTGCATTAATCAGATCCTGAGGTGTGACAGTACCGATTTCAATTGAGGACATACGCTCTTTGATGGCACGTTCCATACGTAGTAATCCAACCCGATACTGATTTTCCATCAATTCTCCAACTGAACGAACACGACGATTGCCTAGATTGTCAATGTCATCAATCTCCCCGATACCATCGCGTAACTCGAGAAGTTTCTTTACGACGGCTAGAATATCGTCTTTACGCAGAATGCGTACGGTATCCTCAACATTGAGATCAAGTCGCATGTTCATTTTGACACGACCGACTGCAGATAAATCATAACGTTCGCGATCAAAAAAGAGAGATTGGAACATTGCCTCTGCTGTTTCCATGGTAGGAGGTTCACCAGGACGCATGACCCGATAAATATCAAACAGTGCATCTTGACGAGATTGATTTTTATCAGCAACTAGAGTGTTACGAATGTAACCACCAATATTTACATGATCAATGTCGAGAACATCAAGGCAAGAATAGCCAAGATCAGATAGCGTAACAAGATTATCTATATCTAATTCATCACCAGCTTCAAAATAGATTTCGCCGGTTTCCATATTAACTATATCATCTGCGAGATATTTACCATGAATCACTTCCGAAGCAACACGAATGGTTTTTATTCCTTTCTCTTCTAGCTGTTTAATTAAGCGATGAGTTACTTTCTGTCCTGCTTCAATAATGATCCGACCAGTCTCAGCATCAACGATATCTTCAACGGGTTGAGTTCCTTTCAAACGATTACTATCAAACGGTAAAAGCCAGTTATCACCATCCTTTCGATAGGAAGTTCGGCTATAGAAGTGGTTTAATATATCTTCACCATCCATCCCCATAGCCATCAATAAAGAAGTAACTGGAATTTTCCGGCGTCGATCAATACGAGCATAAATGATCTCTTTGGCATCAAATTCGATGTCAAGCCATGAACCACGATACGGGATAATACGAGATGAAAACAATAATCGTCCAGAGGAATGACTTTTTCCTTTATCATGATCAAAAAACACGCCTGGAGAACGGTGCATTTGCGATACAATAACACGCTCTGCGCCATTGATAACAAAGGTACCATTGTCGGTCATAAGTGGCATGTCACCCATAAAAACTTCTTGTTCTTTGATGTCTTTAACCGATTTTGCACCAGTCTCATCATCAAGATCAAATACAATCAGTCTCAAAGTTACTTTTAATGGAGCTGAATAAGTCATATCTCGCTGACGACACTCTTCAGTATCGTATTTAGGTAGTTCGAAATCATAACGGACAAAGTCAAGCTGTGCAGTACCGGTAAAATCTTTAATTGGAAAAACTGAATTGAAGACGGCTTGAAGACCTTCATCTCCACGACCGTTTTCAGGTTCCTTAACCATCAAAAAACTGTCATAAGACGACTTCTGAACTTCAATAAGATTAGGCATATCGGTAACTTCTGTGATATGACCATAAACTTTTCTCATTCGTTTACGTCCGTTAAAAAGATTAACTCTTGAAGAAGACTGAGCCATTATGCTCCTCGTAATTTTTAAAAAAATAGATTTGATCGTGCATAGAATCAGTGTTATGCACTCCGGAAAGAGCATAAACTCGACTATTCATCTCCAATATTAGGATACCTTCTAAGAAGAATAGAATGACTTTCAAGGATTGAGGAGGATCTCTCTTCCCCCATCCTCGAACATTAGGATTTTATACAGAAGACTAAACTGAAAATATCATTCAGACAAGCTAGAGAAGAATTACTTGAGTTCGATGGTTGCCCCAATTTCTTCCAATTTTTTCTTAAGTTCTTCAGCTTCATTCTTCGATATACCTTCCTTAATAGGTTTAGGAGATCCTTCAACGAGATCCTTGGCTTCTTTCAGTCCAAGACCTGTAATGCTCCTAACTTCTTTAATAACATTAATTTTCTTATTGCCAACAGAAGCAAGTATAACATCGAATTCGTCTTTTTCTTCAACATTAGAAGAATTAGACGAATCAGGATCCTCACCACTAGCGGCCACAACAACTGGAGTTGCCGCTGAAACACCCCATTGATATTCTAACATTTTTGAAAGTTCTGCAGCTTGTAACACGGTTAGCTCAGAGAGATCATCTACAATCTTTTGAAGATTAGCCATTGTTTATATTCCTTATCAGTTGAAATAATATTTTCAGAATTATGCATCTTGAGTCTGCCTGTATAGCCTTCATCTTTGTATTCAATCGACCTCCCGGTTTAACCCGATTAATCGTACCAAAGAGAGGGCTGGTGCGTTGGCAAGAATTGTGATAGCCTGTGAGGGCGTCTTGAGTATACCAATAATTTTTGCCCGTATCTTATCGAGTGATGGTATCGCTGCAAGCAGCTTGACGTCATTATCATCAAGATTTTTGGCCCCCATAGCACCACCAAGAATAGAAAATTTATTGTTTTCTTTGGCAAAATCACTAGTTACTTTGGGAGCGGCTATTGGATCATCTGAATAGGCAATTAATGTAGGACCTGAAAACAAATCAGAAATATACTCCATTTCTGTTCCTTTAAGAGCAAGTTTGATAAGACTGTTTTTTGCTACTGTAATCTTACCACCACCCTCGCGCATATTAGATCGCAATTCTGTTATATCAGCTACAGTCAGACCCGCATAATGCGCTACAACAAAGGTGCCTGTGCTTGAAAGGACACCTCTCATATGTTTAACAAATTCTTGTTTTTCTAATCTATCCAATTTGGTTCTCCATTTAACCTCGCAGAAAATATTGATTTAATAAAATAGATCATATTCATATCTGCTTAACGTGAGAATATTGAGGTTGTCATTTTAATTACCTCACCGGTGGTAAGTTTATCAAAAACACAAAACAGAAATCTTTTCCAACACTGTCAGTCCTACCCCCCCCAAAGGTTCGTAAACTTTCATGAAAAGTCAATTTAAAGACAATCATTCACGAAACAGTAAGGATAGTTGAGGGATCAACTTTGATACCAAGACCCATAGTAGAAGTTACTGTCACTCTTTTTAAAAAAGGATCCTTTGTACCTGATGGCTTAGCTTGCTGTACAGCACGAGCTAACGCAATAATATTTTGCTCGATAGCTTGAAGATGAAAGCTTACTTTTCCAACTCCTGCATGAATCAAACCAGCTTTTTCAGCACGAAACTCTACAGAACCCCCTTTAGCATCTTTAACTGCCTGAGCAACATCGAAAGTAACTGTACCAACACGAGGATTTGGCATAAGACCACGCGGTCCTAAAATTTTACCTAACCGCCCAACAAGCACCATCATATCTGGCGTTGCGATGATCCTATCAAATGGGATATCTCCACTTTGAATCCGCTCCACCAAATTTTCTGAACCTACAACATCAGCACCTGCAGACTCCGCTTCTTTAGCTTTTGCATCACGTGCAAAAACAGCAACATTCATCATACGCCCGGTACCATTAGGTAGCCTTACAACACCACGAACAATTTGATCAGTACGACGAGAATCAAGACTTAAGCTGATAGCTACTTCAACAGTCTCATCAAAATTAGCTTTAGCCATACTTTGAATCATGAAAATTGCATTATTCAGAGAATATACTCTTTTCAAATCGACACTTTCCCTTGCGGATTTTAGCCGTTTTCCTAAAGGTGCCATAATTATCAAACCTCTATTTCCAGACCCATTGACCGTGCTGATCCCTCGATTATCAATATTGCCTGATCTATACTGTTAGCGTTGAGATCCTTAATTTTAACCTTGGCAACCTCACGTAGTTGATCCTGAGTTATAGATCCCGAAATCAAACGACCTGGCTCTTTCGAGCCAGATTTAAGATTCGCTGCTTTTTTCAAAAGATAAGAAGTCGGAGGAGAATTGATTTTAAAGGTAAAAGACTTATCCGAATAAATTGTGATCGTGCATGGAACAGGAGAGCCCCTTTCTATGTTCTGCGACTCAGCGTTAAACGCTCTACAAAAATCCATAATATTCAAACCACGCTGTCCGAGTGCCGGACCAATCGGTGGTGATGGAGACGCATTGCCTGCAGGAACTTGAATCTTCAAATATTCCTGAATTTTCTTGGCCATCATCTCTGCCTTTATCTTGAGATTCGGTATACCGAAAGTTACTTCATTTACCCGATCCAATTATTGGTCGGAACTAAAAGGGTGAGTAAGGATAAAGAGAGAAATCGAAACGCCCCCCCCCTTTGCCTTCTACACTAATTGAGGGACTATGTAATCCTATTCCAAAGTTGGATTAAATCCCGATTTGGACTGCACGTCATACCTTCTCTACCTGACCATACTCTAAATCAACAGGCGTTGCTCTTCCAAAAATCGAAACCTCTACCTTTAAACGAGCACGATCCTCATCAACTTCCTCAACAGTACCACTGAATGAAGCAAATGGACCATCAGAAACACGAACACTTTCACCAACTTCAAACTGAATAGAAGGCTTTGGCCTGTCAACACCTTCCTGGACTTGATGAAGTATTTGATCGGCCTCTTTATCTGTAATCGGTAATGGCTTCTTATCTGAACCTAAAAATCCTGTTACCTTTCTTGTATTTTTAATAAGATGATAAGTTTGATCTGTCATAACCATGCGCACCAAAACATAGCCTGGAAAAAATTTACGCTCACTATCAACACGACGCCCTTTTCGAATTTCAACCACTTTTTCAGTAGGGACAAAAATCTGATCAAAAAGATCATTTAACCCCTTTTGATTGGCTTGTTCTTGAATTGACTCAGCTACTTTTTTTTCAAAGTTTGAATAAGCATGAATGATATACCATCTCATTTCCATGAGTCTATTCCACTCCATTTCGGTAAATGTTAACCAAAAATCAAGCTTGTTCCATAAATCAACAGTTGATCTACAAAAAAGAAAAATAAAGCAGTCAACAAGATCAAAGTAAGAGTCATAATTGTCGTTATCATTGTCTCGCGACGACTTGGCCAGACAATTTTTAAGACTTCAGAACGAACTTGACTAAAAAAAATGAAAGGATTTGTTGTAGCAATCACGGATCGAAACTCTTAACTAAGGAATCGGCAGTTAAAATTCTAACACTTTATTTTTTCAATCAGGTGACCTTGGCTTCAATTTTACCTAACACACCTGACCAACATAGTACATAATTATAGCTCTATTTTCACAAGTGCAAGTCTCTAAAAAGAAAAATTAAGCATGTTCCAATCACCATTATACCATTAATCTTGTCTTAATTGAGTTACATTTTTATACTACGATTTCACTCTCACTAAACCAATAAGTAATTTCTTTTTTAGCACTTTCAAGTGAATCAGATCCATGGACCGAATTTTCAATCAAAGATAACGCAAATTTTTTACGAATAGTACCATCAGTGGCCTCTACAGGATTCGTGGAACCGATAATTTCACGATTTTTCATAATTGCTTTTTCACCTTCAAGAACCTGAACAATTGTTGGACCTGATGACATAAATTGTGTCAATTCAGTAAAAAATGGTTTTTTTCTGTGCACTGCATAAAATCTTTCTGACTGATGCAGGCTCATGTGAATACGTTTAGAAGCAATAATACGCAATCCCGCTTCTTCAAGGTGAACAATTATAGCACCTGTAAGATTACGTTTTGTAGCATCTGGTTTAATCATAGAAAAAGTACGTTCAATGGCCATCGATGAAATCCTATCAATACTAAAAATGTAGCGAACCTATATCCTCAATGTCTTTAGACAGCAAGAACAGAGATTATCCATCACAATTGATATAGAGATCTTATCGAAATACTATTCAACTGTTCATACGAATACTTTAAAATGAAAAAATCAGAAACACTCATTTTACTAAGTTTACAGATTGATGAGACAACAAGCTCACTAAAAGCTAAAAAATAGTAAACAGGATTTAGACGATTGAATGTTGAGTAAGTTTTTTTTAGCCTTTATCATTACATTTATAATATGGAAATCTTTATTTCATTGTCTTTCTATAACAATAAGTGGTTTCATGAGAATGGATTATATTTGTGCAATTTCTTAATTTTTTGTTTGGAATTGGTGTTGTATTCTTTATTTTAGATTCAGCCCATGCTGAAAATTTAAGATCAGCATTATCTTCTGCATATCGCTATAACGCGACGCTAAAAGCACAGCGCGCTGCTGAACGGGCCTCTCATGAGTCTTTACCGCAATCAATGGCCTATTTTCTGCCCCAAATATCAGCACTTGCTGATATAGGTGTTTCTGATACTGTCCTTAAACACTCTAACGTTTTAATAGATAACGATAAAAATATTATCCTAGGGGGATTGGGGCTTACGATCAAGCAGAACTTGTTTAATGGATTTCGTTCGATAAATTCCTTAGCGGTTGCTAAAGCTGATATTTTAGCTAATCGCGAGATCTTACGTAATTTAGAACAAGATATCCTTTTAAAAGCGATAATTGCTTATATTGATGTGATCAGAGATCATAAAATGGTCAAGATTCAACGTAAAAATCTAGACTTTTTAAATGAACAATTACGTTCATCTCAATCACAACTTAATGTAGGAGAAGGAATCTACACGGATTTGGTGCAGAGTCAGGCGCAATTATATCTTTCACAGGCAAAACTTATTGCTTCTAAGGCTAACCTCAAGGCTGCTAGAGGAACGTATTATAAGATCATCGGCAATGATCCTAAACAACTCACTTGGCCAAAGTTACCTTTTCATCTTTACCCAGGCGATTTGCAGAAAGCTATTGCTGTTGGTCTTGTAGAAAATCCTGCTGTAGTGAGGACTCAATATTTGGTTGATAGAGCCTTGTTCACTGTAAAAATATCTGAAGGGGCTTCACTTCCCACCTTAAATGCTCAAGTCACTGCAAGCCGTAATTATAATAAACCAACTGATGGTGATATATCAAACCTCTTGAGTGCGAAATTAAATTTAAAAATCCCTCTTTATCAAGGAGGGATCCTCGAAAGTCAGGGGCGTGCTAACAAAGCTATTCTTAGTCAAAGACGTTTTGAATTAGATCAAGCTCGTAATAATGTACGGAATTTAATTATATCAGCCTGGACGAAACTCGAGTCTGCGCGTGCAAGGTGCAAAGGAAATCAGGTACAGCTGAGCGCTGCTAAACTCTCTTTATCCGGCATACTAGAGAAGAGTCATGTCGGACTAAGTACAAAACTGGATGTTCTAATCGCAAAAAATAGCCTTTTTCAGGCAAAAGAAATGGCTATCCAATCACGCCATGCCGAGATCATAGCAGGTTATTCTCTTATTTCCGCAATAGGTCGTTTAAACACTAAACAGTTGAGTCTAAACTTTTAAAGGCAAAACACAAAACTATATATCGTAAAGAGTAACACACAAGTCTAAGAAAATTGTTTAGATTATGATTATACGAGATTTTGACAAAAACGCTGAATACGTTTACAAGCAGATGCAAGTAACTCTGTTGATGAGGCGTAAGAAATACGAAAATGAAGCTCTAATCCAAAAGAGGAGCCTTGAACTACAGCCACACCTTCTTCTTCTAATAATGCGGTTACGAAGTCTTCTTCAGTTGAAATGATCTTACCACTTCTAGTTTTCTTACCGATCAATCCACTACAGGATGGAAAAACATAAAACGCACCATCTGGCTTTGGGCATCGGATACCAGTGGCCTGATTCAGCATAGAAACTACCAAATCACGACGTTCCTCAAATATTTTGCGGCGTTCTTCAACCAAATCCTGTGGACCATTCAAAGCTTCTACAGCGGCCCATTGAGCAATGGTATTACTGTTGGAAGTTTGTTGTCCCTGAATCAAATCCATAGCTTTAATCAATTCTCTAGGACCACCTGCATAACCTATGCGCCAACCGGTCATAGCATAGGCCTTAGAAACACCATTCATGGTCAATGTTCGATCGTATAACTTCGGTTCTAATTCAGCCGGGGAGAATAATCTAAATTCCCCAAAAACAAGATGTTCATAAATCTCGTCAGTTAATACCCAAACATGAGGATGATTAACCAAAACATCGATAAGCGCCTTTAGTTCATAGTAGCTGTAGGCAGCTCCAGATGGATTGGATGGTGAGTTAAATATAAACCACTTCGTTTTAGGAGTAATAGCATCTGCTAATTCTTCAGGTTTAATTTTGAAGTTATTTTCAACACTTGCTTTCACATAAACACACTCACCGCCACACAGAAAAACCATCTCAGGATAACTGACCCAATACGGAGTTGGAACGATAACTTCATCACCTCGATTCAAAGTTGCCATAAAGGCATTGAATAAAATCTGTTTCCCCCCACTCCCAACAATAATCTGATCTGGTATATAGTTGAGATTATTGTCTCGTTTGAACTTAGTGCAAATTGCTTCGCGCAATTCTATTATTCCAGAAACAGCTGTGTACTTATTTTCACCGCGAACAATAGCATCTATTGCAGCCAGCTTGATATGATCAGGGGTATCGAAATCAGGCTCTCCTGTTCCCAGACCAATCACATCGAATCCTTCAGCTTTCAATTTCCTTGCCTTTTGGGCGATAGCGATAGTTGCAGAAGGTTTGATACGTGTTAAAATATCCGCAGTAACTGCCACAGTACTTATGTCTCCAATTAATACTGAAAAGATTAGATCGTCAGTTTTATTCTTTTTGAATCACGTTAACAAGAGAAAGTTTTAAATCTGATCACAAAGATTGAGTAGGATTTTGACCGTTTAAATTCAATTTATAGATCAGAAAATATCTTCTATCATGTTTTTAGATCGTCAGTTTTAAAGAATATGTTTTTGTTTTTCTCTGTTTTAGTAAAATTCCTAATTCTTCCTAACTGGCTTGAATTTGAGACCATAATCTTGAAGAGTTTGGTGCCGCATAGGTGATTCGAACACCTGACCTCATCATTACGAATGATGTGCTCTACCAGCTGAGCTAATGCGGCATGTTTTTCTTATTTTTCTTATCGATAGACACAATTGAGAGAGCTGATAAAAAATACTGTGATCACATGATAAAGAGATGAATATCAAAATTCAGTTGTCTATCTATATCGAATCTGGGTTCGAGAAAAATAATTAATTATAGCCATTTAGGCGGTCGAAATACACCTGCAGCCTTCTCGATAACACTGGCAATCTGAAACAAAGTTTCCTCCTCAAATGATCGACCAATCAGTTGTAGTCCTAATGGGAGATTGTTATTGGAGATTCCAGCAGGTACTGTGATAGCTGGTAATCCTGCCATGTTTACTGTTACAGTGAAGAGATCGTTGAGATACATGTTAATAGGATCGGATTGCATATCCTTATCTCCAATAGGAAAAGCCGTAGAAAGAGTGACAGGTGTTATTATTGTGTCTATACCTTTAGAAAAAACATGATCAAAATCATTTTTGATCAACCTTCGTACCTTTTGAGCGCGTAAATAATAATCATCGTAATAACCGGATGAAAGGACGTAGGTACCTATGATGATCCGCCGCTTAACCTCTTCACCAAATCCTTGGGCACGAGTATTTCTATACATATCGATAATATTTTCACCAGTGCGGCGCAAACCGTAACGTACTCCATCATAACGTGCTAAATTCGAAGAAGCTTCGGCGGTTGCCACGATATAATAGGCTGGGAGTGCATATTTCGTATGAGGCAAAGAGATGTCAACAATTTTAGCACCCGCTTCCTTAAGCCAAGCGACTCCCTCCTGCCATACGTCCTCTATTTCTTGAGGCATAGAGTCAATTTGATATTCTTTCGGGACACCAATCCTCATACCTTTAATGGACTTCCCAATAAAACTTTCATAATTAGGGACCGGTATGTCCATACATGTTGAATCTTTGAGATCGAATGATGCCATTGAACGCAGCATCAAGGCAGCATCGTGAACATCACGTGTGATAGAGCCGGCCTGATCTAAAGAAGAGGCAAAAGCTATGATGCCCCAGCGTGAACAACGGCCATAAGTTGGTTTAATCCCGACTGTTCCTGTAAAAGCTGCAGGCTGACGGATAGATCCTCCAGTATCAGTTCCTGTCGCTCCCGCACACAAACCCGCAGCAACAGCTGCAGCAGAACCACCGGATGAGCCACCCGGAACAAGTAGTGTTTTATCTAGATTAGAATCAGCGATATTATCTTCTTTTCGACGCCATGGATTGATTACCGGACCGTAATAGGAGTTCTCATTAGATGATCCCATAGCAAACTCATCCATATTGAGTTTGCCCAGCATCACCGCGCCATCACTCCATAAATTTTCTGTAACAGTCGATTCGTAAGCTGGCCTAAACCCTTCTAATATACGACTACAAGCCTGAGTATGAACTCCCTTGGTAGCGTACGCATCTTTGATACCTAAAGGGATTCCATCCAGTAAGGCTGATTCACCCTTTGCTATTCGCTTATCAGAAACCAAAGCCATAGCATATGCCTTATCAGGAGTTATGGCTACATAAGCATTCAAAGTATTGTTGAATTTATCAATCGCTCTCAGATATGCAGTAGTAAGCTCCACAGAAGAAAATTCTCTACTGTCAAGAGCTTTACGAGCCTGGGCTATAGTAAATTCAGTGAGATCAGTCATTCCATTTTGGTATTTAAAGGTTCTTAATATATTTTTTAGTACTACTCTTCTATTCAAGAACTTTAGGAACTATAAAGAAACCATGTTCTTTGGCAGGGGCATTAGCAGTAATATCATCGACTTTATTGCCGTCTGTCACTTTATCCATACGTTCATGCATATTTATTTCAAAGATCGATTCCATGGGCTCAACACCATCAACATTGACTTGCATCAATTGTTCTACAAATCTCATAATAGTATTTAATTCACTTTTCATAGCCCTCATGTTCTCATCAGTTATTGCAATATTTGACAAAAGAGCGAGACGTTTAACTGTGACCATATCTAACAACATATTGAACCCCTAAACAACATGGAAAATGAGAACTGATTCTCTTTTACTTTAGATTTGAAATAAGATCTTTATTCGTTTCATACTTGCTATATCTACAGTATTGTACGATAATTGACTTTATATTGAAGTTCGAAAGTTCCAGTTCATGAAGAAATATTACAAAACTATTCGCTAGTCCATTCATTTTTTCAGGGATGGAAAATCATATAGAACGGTTACATCACTTCCTGAATCGAACGATCAAACAATACATAAACGCTTGAAAATTAATATGTGAAAAGTATGGATAAAGATAACTCAATCAGATTATCTTAGATCCATATGGATTAACGATTTTGTTCAACTCTTCTCTTATAAATGATCTGAACACACTTTTTTCGCCCGTATCTAGCTACAAAAAAATTATCGCTGCTGTATCTGGAGGAAGTGACTCGATTGCACTTATGTTTCTTTTACATGAGTGGTTAAATCAAAGCCCCACAGGTCCTCATGTGAATATAGTAACTATTGATCATGGTTTGCGTAAACAATCTTCCCAAGAAGTAAGGTGGGTTCGTCAGACTTCTCTTTCCTTAGGATTTAAACATTATACTAAAATATGGGAAAACGAAAACAAACAAAAATCAGCTCATAGTGCCCGCTCCGCTCGCTATGAGCTTCTAATTCAGCAAGCCAGAGAAGTTAAGGCATCGATTATTTTACTGGGTCATACTCGGAACGATCAGGCAGAGACTATTTTGATGCGCTCTCTTCGTGTTAATAACCAGAGTGGAACATTAGGACTCTCTGGAATGAGCTCAAAATCAAGTTACGAGGAAATTTCTTTATATAGACCGCTTTTGAATTATGATCGTATAGATATAAGAAATTATTTAAAGACTCAATCTCAAGGTTGGATTGATGATCCTACAAATGAAAATAGAAATTATGAGAGGGTTCGTGCCAGACAAGCTTTATCCACATCTTCACATTTTCCATCAGTAAAGATGATAGCAAGATTTGCCGAACTTAATAACAAAACTAGACTTTGGATGAATAGAAAAATCTGTCCATTTCTTGAAAAAAACGTTTGGAAAACAAAGAGTGATTCTTTGATTTTTTCAAATAGCCAATCTCTACCTTTGGCAATTTTAGTCAATTGTTTTTCAATACTAATACAACTTGCTGGTGATCAAAATTATCGTCCCCCAGAACGAAAGGTGATCGCAGTAGCAAAGTCATATAAACAAGGAGAAAAGAGAAAATTTAGCGTTGGTAGGTGTCTAATCACTATTAGAAATTCCGAAGTCAAGTTTGAATTTGAGCATCGCAGACAATTGAAAGTCCCTCAGAGTAGGGAAGGAAAAGAGATATCAGTCCGACCTTTACAAAGATTTCGCTCACAATCGGACGATCTTCTCTATCAATATGCTCTAAGGATGATCAAAAAATACGATAAATTAGTTTCTTTAAAATTGGAATGAATAAACGTATTTATCGAGTTGTACCTTGGCAATGAGTAAATTGAAACCTATCTTCAATTCAAAAA
This sequence comes from Candidatus Endowatersipora endosymbiont of Watersipora subatra, assembly GCF_964026585.1. Lineage (NCBI taxonomy): Bacteria > Pseudomonadati > Pseudomonadota > Alphaproteobacteria > Hyphomicrobiales > Candidatus Endowatersipora > Candidatus Endowatersipora endosymbiont of Watersipora subatra. The sequence continues at coordinate 815,221 of NZ_OZ032160.1, read as the reverse complement.
AGCACGGTCTGAAGGGCTGAGCTAATAACCATCAGATCAGGATTATCTCAAAATGAATTCGAATTTCCGCAATTTTGCGCTATGGGGACTTATCGCGCTCCTTTTAATTGCGCTATTTCAGATGTTTCAGACACCTCATGGTCATAAGACAATTCGAGAGATTTCTTATTCGCAATTCCTTGGTGAGGTTGATGATAATCGTATTAAATCAGTAACCATTGCTGGTGATCGTATTTCTGGAGAATATTCAGATGGAGTTGGTGGCTTTACCACTTATGCTCCAGAAGATCCAGAATTAGTCGGACGCTTACAGGAAAGTGAGATAGAGATCGCAGCCAAACCAGCTATAAGCAATCGAAATACGTTAATTGGAATGCTAATCAATTGGTTACCTTTGTTGCTGCTAATAGGTGTCTGGATTTTCATTATGCGCCAGATGCAATCAGGTCAAGGAAAAGCTATGGGGTTTGGGAAAACTAAAGCGAAGCTTCTAACAGAAACACATGGTCGTATTACTTTTGAAGATGTCGCTGGGATTGACGAAGCAAAAGAGGATTTAATCGAAATAGTAGAATTTCTGCGCGATCCTCAAAAATTCCAACGTCTTGGTGGTAAAATGCCTCATGGTGTGTTGCTCGTTGGCCCCCCCGGAACAGGAAAAACTTTGACAGCACGGGCGGTTGCGGGTGAATCTAATGTTCCTTTCTTCACAATTTCAGGATCCGATTTTGTTGAGATGTTTGTAGGTGTAGGTGCAAGCCGAGTGCGTGATATGTTCGAGCAGGCTAAAAAAAACGTACCCTGCATTATCTTTATTGATGAGATCGATGCTGTTGGACGTCATCGTGGCGCTGGCTTAGGTGGTGGTAACGATGAACGTGAACAGACATTGAACCAGTTACTAGTTGAGATGGATGGGTTCAAAATCAATGAAGGGATCATTTTAATTGCAGCTACAAATCGTCCAGATGTTCTGGATCCTGCATTACTAAGACCCGGTCGTTTTGACCGTCAAGTAGTTGTTCCGAATCCTGATATTATTGGGCGTGAGGCTATCCTTAAAGTCCATATTAAAAATGTACCATTAGCATCTAATGTGAATTTGAAGGTAGTCGCTCGTGGAACTCCAGGATTTTCTGGTGCGGATCTTATGAATCTTGTCAATGAGGCTGCTCTTCTTGCTGCGCGTCGTGAGAAACGACTCGTAACATCACAAGAATTTGAAGATGCAAAAGACAAAATTCTCATGGGGACGGAACGTCGTTCAATGGCAATGTCAGAAGAGGAAAAACGAAATACTGCTTATCACGAAGCAGGTCATGCTCTCGTTGCTATAACTGTACCAGCTGCCCATCCAGTACACAAAGCAACAATTATCCCTCGGGGGAGAGCATTGGGGATGGTCATGCAATTGCCAGAACGCGATGAGATCTCTATGACTTATGAACAAATGACATCGCGTCTTTCTATTATGATGGCAGGCCGTGTTTCTGAAGAGCTTACTTTTGGGAAAAAAAATATCACCTCGGGAGCCCAGTCAGATATTGAGCAGGCAACTCGGTTAGCACGAGCGATGGTTACCCAATGGGGCTATTCAGATAAGTTAGGTAAGGTTTCTTATGGAGAAAACCAGCAGGAAGTATTCCTAGGTCATTCTGTAGCACAACAAAAGAATGTTTCTGAAGAAACCGCACAAATTATTGATGAAGAGGTTCGCCGTCTTGTCGATGATGGATTTTCTTCTGCAAAATGCATTTTAACAAGACGTAAAGAAGACCTTGAAATATTGGCACAAGGCCTTATAGAATTCGAAACTCTTTCAGGAAAAGAGATTCATGATTTATTAAATGGCAAAGCTCCAAACCGTGAATTTGGTAATGATGTTCCGCCATCGAGAGGAAGTTGTATTCCTAAATCAGGAAAAAAACGGAACCCAAAGGGCGGTAATACTGAAATGAAGCCACAACCTTCTTAATATCAAGGTCTATTCAATCCATTCCCTAGAAATCAGATCAGGTCTTCTTATCTTTAACTATATTGTTATTTTCATTCTTAACATCGGTTAGTTATGGCATAATCAGAAAACAAAAAATATTCCTCTGTGAAATAGAACGAGAAAAGTACAATGGTGAATAAAATTCATAAGTATTTCGGTACAGATGGAATCCGTGGTTATGTTAATAGATCACCAATGACAGCTGAAACTGCAATGAAGATTGGTATGGCTGTTGGTCTTCTCTTTCGTTGTGGTAGTCATCGTCATCGTGTGGTTCTTGGAAAAGACACTCGCCTTTCTGGATATATGCTTGAAAATGCAGTGGTTTCAGGCTTTACTGCTTCTGGTATGGATGTATACTTGCTCGGTTCAGTTCCAACACCTGCTGTCGCTATGCTTACTCGTTCACTACGAGCTGATATAGGTGTAATGATTTCTGCTTCCCACAATGCTTATCATGACAATGGTATCAAGCTTTTTGGACCCGAAGGAACTAAATTCTCTGATGAAACGGAAGAGAAGATTGAAGCGCTAATAGATCAGGATCTAACAAGAAAAATGGCTGATAGCGCAAGAATAGGTCGAGCTAAACGCATTGAAGGTATATATGATCGTTATATCGAATTCGCAAAACGAACGGTGCCGCGTAATCTCTCTCTTGATGGTCTACGTGTCGTTATTGATTGTGCAAACGGAGCAGCCTACAAAGTAGCACCTGCTATACTTTGGGAATTAGGTGTTGATGTTATTTCAATTGGTGTTGAACCTAATGGTATGAATATAAATGCCAAATGTGGTTCTACACATACGAAACAACTAGAAAAAAAAGTTAGGGAAACACATGCAGACATCGGGATTGCACTGGATGGTGATGCTGATCGTGTCATCATTGTTGATGAAAAAAGTAATATTATCGATGGTGATCAATTAATCGCCGTAGTCAGCCAGTTCTGGAAAGAAAAAGGCCTGCTCTCTGGTGATGGGGTTGTTGGGACAATTATGTCTAACCTTGGTCTTGAGCGTTTTCTTAGTAGCATGGGCTTATCACTTACGCGTACACCTGTTGGCGACCGATATATAGTTGAATGCATGCGTAAAAACGATTTTAATATCGGTGGTGAGCAATCCGGCCATATCGTTCTATCTGATTATGCCCCAACTAGCGATGGTCTAGTTGCGGCTCTACAGTTATTAGCTATAGTAAAATCTTGGGATAAATCAGTAAGCGAAATTTGTGGTCGCTTCGAGCCCGTTCCACAGATATTGAAGAATGTTCATTATAGCAGAAAAGATGACTTTCTAAAAGATGAACAGGTGATTGAGGTAATATCTGATGCGCGCAACCGACTTGAAAATAAAGGACGCTTAGTCGTCAGAAGATCTGGAACTGAGCCAGTAATAAGAGTGATGGCAGAAGGTGATGATAAAGAGATAATAGAAACGGTTGTTAATGATATTTGTAATTCATTAACAAAAAAATGCTTCTGATGCTTAATGTTTCGAGATTGGATGCCATTCTTCCTTTCCTTCCAGATTGTCTAGAAGAGGCAAGCGCCAAAACCTTTTGGTTAAAAGATTTTATTGCCTGAAAACTAATTAAGTGAAATTTGATATTTTTCAATTTTTTGGTGATAATAAATCATTTTTTTTTGGACTTTTTCAAAAGCGCGCACTTCGATCTGACGCACACGCTCACGACTGATTTCCAATTCATTAGATAAAGTTTCAAGGGTTAACGGTTCTTCGTATAATCTACGAGCTTTAAAGATACGTTGTTCTCGCTCGTTCAATACTGAAATAGCATCACGTAGCATTTCTCGACGTACTTGAAGTTCATCTTGCTTAATTAACAAAGATTCTTGACTCTCATTTTCATCTACCAACCAGTCTTGCCATTGTCTATTCTCGCCTTCTTTCATACGAATCGGCGCATTAAGTGAAGTATCACCTGATAGACGTTGGTTCATCGAACGAACTTCATCTTCTGAAACATTCAATTTTTTAGCAATTTTCTGGACATGATCATTTTTTAATTCACCATCTTCAAGAGCTTTTATTTTTCCTTTTAGTTGACGTAGGTTGAAGAATAGACGCTTTTGACTGCTAGTTGTCCCAATTTTAACGAGACTCCACGAACGTAATACATATTCCTGAATAGATGCTTTAATCCACCACATTGCATAGGTCGCTAAACGAAATCCCCGCTCAGGATCAAATTTTTTCACGGCTTGTATAAGACCTACATTGCCTTCAGAAATAACTTCTCCTATAGGCAAACCATAGCCACGATAATTCATAGCAATTTTAGCAACGAGGCGAAGATGGCTTGTTACTAACTTGTGGGCTGCCTGAGGGTCATGATGCTCCATATAACGTTTGCCTAGCATATATTCTTCCTGAGGTTCAAGAATAGGAAATTTGCGAATCTCGTCTAGGTATCTTTGTATTCCATACGTAATAATAGGAAGTGTATTGACCATTGATTTTTCTCCTTCCAGAGGCATAAATCCCGTAATCCATGATACCTTAAATACGAATCTTAATTCTTCTTCATTACTTTTATTCACCGAAAATGAATTAAACGAGATTAATTGAGTTTAAAATTGAAGCTCTAGTATTAGAGAATCCTTTATTCATCAAATTAAACTAATTATAATTCTTTTCTGGTCAAGTTTTTTACAGTGGAATCTGATAGTATACAAATAATGTACCGTTCCTGAATCTATAGATTCTTAAGATAGATAAGAATCTCTACAATGATGACCTTTCATATCCACCGTATCAAAAGGATAAAATCTTAATTTAAGACTCTTAATTAGATCTGGAACGTAGATTTTTACCTTCTAGAGTAGTTAAAACACCTCGTAAGGCCTGAATTTCTTGTTTACTAAGCCTAGCTTTCTGAAAAATGTTTCTTAATTTTTCTACCATAGTGGAACGTTTATGTGGTGGATAAAAATGATTCTTACGATCTAGTGCACCCTCTAAATGATCAAATAATCGAAAGAGATCGTCCTTCTCTGCGGGTTGACTCGATTCAATCTTCATTGGCAAATGAGTTGTAACTGATGTCATCCATTCATAACTCATTAACAAAACTGACTGAGCAATATTAACTGAAGTAAAGTCTGGATTAACAGGAAAAGTGATAATTTCATCAGCTAATTCTATTTCTGAATTCTTCAGCCCAGCCCGTTCACAACCAAAAAGAATGCCAGTTTTTTGTCCTGAACAGTGACGCAGACGTAACTCCTGAGCCGCTTCTCTTGGACTCCGTATTAGTTTTAACATAGCCCTCTGTCTGGCCGTTGTTGCATAAACAAATTGTAAGTCGTATAGTGCTGATCTTAAATCATCAAAAATAGTGACATGATCTATGATGTGGTAAGCTTTAGCTGCATTAGAGCGTGCAGAAGGGCTGGGCCAACAGTCTCTTGGATTGACTAACCTTAAATCTACTAATCCAAAGTTAGCCATGGCACGGGCTGCAGCACCGATATTTTCACCCAATTGGGGATTTACTAAAACAATAATAGGACCGTCAGTCAGTGGATCTTTATTCTCGTTAATTACGGCCATATTTACAGTTTCGTCAAACGCTTGATTATAAAAGAAATTCTAATTTCTGAGTCTCAAGAACTCTAGAGACAAGACCTGAACTGACTCTTGTCTATGGCGTTTAATTAATACAATACATACTATACATACTATAGATAAAGAGAAGGAAAAAATAATTTATGGAACATTATGATTTTACATTTAAATAGATGAGGGATTCTTCATTTTTGGTAAAAGTCAGGATTGAAGAATAGCCAAGCATCTTGAAGGCAAGAGAGTAGGAAAATAAAGGTTTCTTTTTTCTTGGTCCTGACCTGATGTCTGATTCATGAAACTTTATCACTATACTTTGATTATAATATAGAAGTTGATATAGAATATAAAAAAAAGGGCTAACCGTATGACAAAGATTAAGGTCGATAATCCGTTGGTTGAACTCGATGGTGATGAAATGACCCGTATTATCTGGCATGACATCAAGGATAAGCTTATTCATCCCTATCTCGATATCAACCTAAAATATTATAATTTGAGTCTTAAGGCTCGCGATAATACGAATGATCAAATCACAGTCGATTCAGCCGAAGCGATCAAGAAATATGGTGTAGGTGTAAAATGTGCAACCATTACGCCTGATGAAGCTCGTGTTAAGGAATTTAACCTTAAAAAAATGTGGCCTTCTCCGAATGGCACTATTCGTAACATTCTAGGCGGTGTAATTTTTCGAGAACCTATCATCATAAACAATGTGCCGCGTTTAGTTCCTGGATGGAATCAGCCTATTATAATAGGGCGTCATGCTTATGGTGACCAGTATCGTGCAACAGATTTTTTGTTTTCTGGTAAAGGAAAACTGACCATGAAATTTGTTCATGAAGATGGTAGAAGCAAAGAATATGATCTTTTTGATGCTCCTTCTTCCGGAATTGCTATGGGTATGTATAATCTGGATAAATCGATAGAAGATTTTGCTCGAGCCTCTCTTAATTATGGTTTGCAACGCTGTATGCCAGTTTATCTATCTACAAAAAATACCATTTTAAAAGCTTATGATGGTCGTTTTAAAGAAATTTTTCAGGAAATTTTTGAAAATGAATTCAAAACACAGTTTGATAAGAAAAAGATATGGTATGAACATAGGTTGATTGATGATATGGTTGCTGCCAACCTGAAATGGTCTGGCGGATATATATGGGCCTGTAAAAACTATGATGGTGATGTGCAGTCAGATCTTATAGCCCAAGGCTTTGGTTCCTTAGGCCTCATGACATCGGTGTTGATGACACCCGATGGTAAGGCGGTTGAATCAGAAGCCGCTCATGGTACTGTAACCCGCCACTATCGGGCACATCAAAATGGTGAAGAAACATCAACCAACTCAATAGCTTCCATCTTCGCATGGACTCGTGGTCTGTTGCACAGAGCCAAACTTGATGGTAATAAATCACTTGAAAAATTTGCTAAAATTCTTGAAACTGTTTGTATTCATACAGTTCAAAGTGGCAGTATGACCAAAGATCTTGCCCTTCTCATCGGACCTCATCAGCCTTGGCTTTCCACAACAGGATTCCTAGATAAGATCGATAAAAACCTTCAAGAAGTCATGAACAAAGTACATCTTTAATTCCCATAGTTTTTTTGAGCAGTAGGTCAGTAGATCCTTAACCAAGGAAAATATATAGGCCTCATTCCCTTTTTTGAACATAAGAGGTTTTTTGAATTTTCCTTCCTGTTTTAATTTTTAAGAAAAGATTGCTTGATTTTATACGAGGAATGCACCATAGCCTTTTTCATTCCTTGGACATGGACAGGTGGCCGAGCGGTTAAAGGCACCGGTCTTGAAAACCGGCGTGCGCGAGAGCGTACCGTGGGTTCGAATCCCACCCTGTCCGCCACCTTGAATGAAGTTAACAGTCTCTGAATCAGTTCTCTCTTGTATGAGATTAATTCTATGCTAAATGGTGAGTCTGATCTCTTTATTGTGTGATCTATTTTCAATCTATTGCCTTTAACGAACGTTCTTTAATGATCCAAAGTAATAATTGTCCTGTCATAACCCGTTTTGCACCATCGCCAACAGGAAATTTACATATTGGGGGTGCCAGAACAGCGCTCTTCAATTGGCTTTTAGCACGTGCTAACAGAGGTAAAATGTTCTTACGGATTGAAGATACGGATCGTGAACGATCAGATGATGTCATAATTAAAACGATTCTTGAAGAATTAGTTTGGCTTGGTCTTGACTGGGATGGTGAGGTTATTTCACAATCTAGCCGTATTGAACGTCATCGTGAAATTGCTGAACATTTGCTGTTTAAAGGTGCTGCTTACAAATGTTATGATTCTGACCAATCATGGAACCATTCTGGTGATGAAAACAAGACAAGACCTGCCATCCGTTTGCGCAGTCCCTTAGAAGGTGAAACGATAATTCAAGATTCTATACAAGGAAAAATTCGTATACCTAACAAGGATCTGAATGATCCTATTCTTCTACGATCGGGTGGTATGCCAACGTATATGCTAGCTGTTGTTGTTGATGATCATGACATGGGTATTACCCATATTATTCGTGGTGACGATCACCTCATAAATTCTGCCAAACAGATAATTATATATAACTATCTAGGTTGGGATATTCCGAAAATGTCACATGTCCCGTTGATTTATGGAAAAGATGGGAAAAAACTTTCCAAGCGACACGGCTCTCTTGGAGTCAAAGTTTATCGCGCAATGGGCTATCTGCCTAATGCTCTCCGTAATTATCTGCTTCGGTTAGGCTGGTCGTATGGTAATCAGGAGTATTTTTCTCAGACTCAGTTAGATAAAATATTCAATCTATCCTCTATTGGGAAATCACCTGCCCGATTTGATTTAACAAAGCTTAAAAACATGAATGGTCATTATATTCGTGAGAGTGATGATGAAAGTCTTCTCAATGCAATAGAATCGATTCTCCCAGATCTTGAAAAAGGAGCTTGGATTAAAAATCATTGGACTCAGGCTGGAAGAGAAAAACTTCTTTTAGCAATGCCTGGATTGAAAAAACGAGCAAAAACACTCCTCGATCTGATTGATGAATCCCGGTTTATTTTTTATTCCTGTCCTTTGCCAATGGAGGAAAAGGCAATCGTACTCCTCGAAGCTAATCATAAAGCAGGCCGGTGTATTTTGTCGGCTCTTGTGCCTAGGTTATCTAGGCTCTCTATTTGGTCAAGAAAAAGCCTAGAATCCGAAATTAAGCAATTTACTGATGAGAAAAAACTAAAACTAGTACAAGTTGCAGAGCCTATTAGAGCGGCCCTAACAGGAACAATAACTGCAATTGGAATTTTCGATCTTCTTTTCATTCTGGGACGCGATGAATCCTTATCCCGTTTTTCTGACCAATTAGATTAAGAAAAGAGTCCTGTCCTTTGAAAAACTTGTTTCTGGTGAATAAATCGATTATCAACAGTATGTTTTAAGAACAGTCATAACCTTATGTTCTTGATTAGGGTTCAAAAGAAAAAGGGAAAACGCAAGAGATTAATCACAATGCTCGGCATTCAATCGACTCGACACTGATAACAGTGTTGTCGAACTTAGAAGGTAACAAATGTTTAATCAAAAAGCTATCTTAACAATAGAGGAAGAAAACTATGAACTTCCTGTCTTTCATGCCGAGTTGGGACCAGATGTTCTTGACATCACTCAACTTTACAAAAAGTCAGGACGATTTACATTCGATCCTGGATTTACCTCAACAGCCTCCTGTAAAAGTGCTATTACATATATCGATGGCGATTCTGGAACCCTATTATACCGAGGCTATCCCATAGATCAGTTAGCAGAACAAGGTGATTTTTTAGAAATTTGTTTTCTGCTATTATATGGTAACTTACCATCAAAAGAACAAAAAACGAGTTTTAAGGATCAACTAACATATTACAAGATGCTTCACGATCCAATAACAAAATTATTCAGTGGGTTTCGAAAAGATGCTCATCCTATGGCGGTAATGTTGGGTGTTGTTAGCGCATTATCAGCTTTTTATCATGATTCTACTGATGTTAAAGATCCAAATCAGAGAATCATTGCATCTCTACGGATGATTTCTAAAATGCCAACTATCGCTGCGATGACATATAAACATTCATTAGGGAAGCCTTTTGTATCTCCGCGTAATGATCTCGATTATGCTTCAAATTTTTTGCATATGTGTTTTACTGAACCAAATGAAGACTATGAAATTAACCCTATTTTAGCTCGAGCTATGGATAGAATTCTTATTCTTCATGCTGATCATGAGCAAAATGCTTCAACATCAACAGTGCGTATGGCTGGTTCTTCAGGTGCAAACCCATTTGCTTGTATTGCAGCAGGTATAGCTTGTCTTTGGGGTCCTGCCCATGGCGGTGCAAATGAAGCTTCTCTCAATATGCTCTATGAAATTGGAACTCCAGATCGTATTCCAGAATTTATCAAGCGAGCAAAAGATAAAAATGATTCATTTCGATTAATGGGGTTTGGACATCGTGTTTATAAGAATTATGATCCACGCGCAAAAATTATGCGTAAAACAACTCATCAAGTACTGGAAGTTATAGGTAATCGTAACGATCCTATTTTAAATATCGCCGTAGAGTTAGAAAAAATTGCACTTGAAGATGATTATTTCAAAGAACGCGGCCTTTATCCCAACATTGATTTTTATTCTGGTATTACCCTTAAAGCTTTAGGATTCTCTACTAAAATGTTCACTGTTTTATTTTCACTGGCCAGAACTGTCGGTTGGATTGCCCAGTGGAAAGAAATGATTGAAGATCCAAAGCAACGGATAGGACGTCCTCGCCAACTATATACTGGAAAAAAACAACGTGACTATATCCCTATCGAAAAAAGAGATAATAAATAAGAAATGAACCAAGCGATCTAGAGCTAGCTAGTATTAGGGTGAAGGATAAGGATGATCAAAAAATAGAGTTTATGACTGATATTGACTATTGATCAGCGATTTGATTTTCGAAAATCTTATTGAGATTATAGATGATCAATTGATTATCTTGAGCAATGAATCTAATGATGCTTTTGCATCTCCATACAACATACATGTATTTTCTTTGAAAAAAAGAGTATTTTCAATACCTGAATACCCTGTGCCATGACCACGCTTGAAGATGATGACTTGTTTTGCCTTCCAAACTTCAAGAACTGGCATACCGGCAATAGGAGAGTTAGGATCTTCTTGTGCTGAAGGGTTAACAATATCATTTGAACCTACGACCATTACGACGTCAGTCTTTGAGAGATCGTCATTGATTTCATCCATATCTAAAACAATATCATAAGGAACATTGGCTTCTGCCAATAGCACATTCATGTGACCAGGTAAGCGGCCTGCAACAGGATGTATAGCAAATCGAACCTTTTTACCAGCTTCACGGAGGCGGTTGGTTAACTCTGATAAAGACCTTTGTGCTCGCGCAACAGCCATTCCGTATCCCGGAACGATTATAACTGTATTACTTTTATCTAGAGTAGCTGCTACAAAGCCTGCCTCTACCGAGACAATTTCACCTTCAACTTTTTTCATAATGGAGCTCGAAGAATTGCCAAGACCACCGAAAATTATGGAGATAAAGCTACGGTTCATCGATCGACACATGATGTGGGAGAGAATGGCACCTGAAGACCCAACTAGAGCTCCTGTTACGATCAATAGATCATTTTCGAGCAAAAATCCAGTGGCTGCTGCAGCCCATCCTGAATAAGAGTTCAGTATTGACACGACAACAGGCATGTCTGCGCCGCCAATGGCTATAATCAGATGTGCACCAATAATAAAAGAAGTCAATGTAAGAGCAAGGAGGATCGATACTTTAGGATCTTCCATGAATTTATAACCTAGAATAAAACAGAACACTAAACCTGAAAGATTCAGGATATGCCGACCCTGCAATATAACAGGGTTACTTTTGATTATACCCTGTAATTTACCAAATGCGATAATTGATCCAGTAAATGTGATTCCGCCAATAAAGATACCTAATAAGATCTCAATTTGATGGATGATTAATTCAGTGCTGCCAAAATGAGAAGATAGAGTCATGGATGAGCTAATGCCAATAAAAACAGCCGCTAGACCTACAAAGGAATGCAGCGCTGCAACTAACTGAGGCATACTCGTCATCTCAACTCGTTGAGAAACGAAGGCACCTACAGCTGATCCTGCCATGATTAAGGGGATCAGAAGCCAATAGTTACCAACAATAGGAAATAAAAGTGTAGCAGTGATTGCTAGTATCATTGCAAAGATACCATACCATACAGACCGTTTTGCACTTTCTTGATTGTTCATTCCACTGAGTGAAAGAATAAAAAGAATGCTAGCTACTATATAAATTGCCCTGATAAAACTAACGCTCATTAAATTAGGTTCCCTAACTTTTTTGAAACATGGCGAGCATACGTCTTGTAACTGCAAAACCACCAACAACGTTAATCATTGCGATGAAAATTGAAATTGATGAAAGCATAACAACAATCCAATTTTCATTCCCTATTTGTAGTAAGGAACCCAACAATATGATGCCAGAAATAGCATTAGTTATAGACATGAGGGGTGTATGAAGCGCATGTGAAACATTCCATATGACCTGAAAACCAACAAAACAAGCCAGAACAAATACAACTAAATGTTGCATAAAGTTTGCTGGAGCATAAAAACCTAGCAGGAAAATAAACAGTGCGCCCACAATCAGTATGCTCGTCTCTTTAATAATGGCTTTAAGATGTAACGTTGATGGTTGCTCTTCTTTTTTATGTTTTAACTCATTCTGAATCTTAGTCTTAAGAGGAGATTTTTTAACCTCCTTCGGTTCCGGCTTCTTTATAGCTAGTATAGGAGGTGGTGGAAATGTAATACATTTTTTATATGTCACAGTCACTGCACGGATAATCTCATTTTCCATGTTATGGACGATCATTCCATTTTTTTTAGGTGTCAACTCTTCTATCATGTGGAGAACGTTGTTCGAGTATAATGTCGATGACTGCCTAGCCATTCGGCTTGTAAAATCAGTAAAACCAACAATAGTGACCCCATTTTTAGTTTCAATCTGCTTATTTTTGACTGTAAGGTCACAATTTCCTCCCTGCTGGGCAGCGAGATCAATAATGATAGATCCTGACTTCATAGAAGCAACCATGTCTTTCAACCAAAGTTTAGGAGCTTCTTGATTAGGGATTAGTGCTGTTGTAATAACAATATCAATGTCTGGTGCTTGAGAGCGAAAAAGTGTGAGTTGCTTCTCATGAAACTCAGGGGAAGAAGGGGTTGCATATCCGCCTTCTCCTGATCCATCTTCTTCAAAATCTAGAGACAGAAACTCAGCCCCCATTGATTCAATTTGTTCGGAAACTTCCTTGCGGACATCAAAGGCTCGTACAATAGCACCAAGAGATTGTGCTGTACCGATTGCAGAAAGTCCTGCTACACCTGCACCGATAACGAGAATTTTAGCTGGAGCAATCTTCCCTGCGGCCGTGATTTGGCCTTTCAAAAAACGATCAAAATGATTGCTAGCTTCTATGATGGAGCGATATCCATCTATGTTGGCCATTGAGGATAGAGCATCCATCTTCTGGGCTCTCGAAATACGAGGGACCATATCCATGGCAATCAGAATCGCATTGCATTCCTTAGCAGCATTAAGCAATGCTTTATTTTTTTGGGGGTAAACAAAACTGATGATTGTTTGGCCGGATCGTAGTCTATTGGTTTCTGTTAACGATGGAGGATCAACTTTAAGAATAACATCTGATTCTAACCATAGTTCTGTTTCACTCTCTACAATCTTGACACCAACTTTTTGGTAATCTACATCGTGAAACCTAGATCCTATACCAGAACCTGACTGTATAATACAGGAAAATCCAAGTCTTTGTAATGCTTGTGCGGATTGCGGTGTCATTGCAACTCGCTTCTCTCTCCTTGCGGATTCTTTCAGTGTTCCGATGATCATCATTGTGAGCTGGATATTCCTAATGTAAAAGAGAACAGGTGTTTAAAACATCAGGATGCACAATACTAGAAAAAGTATTATAAGTCCAACTGATATCTTATCACTCTGAATCTATTAACAATCTTAGTCGTAGGCACCTCATCCTTTCGATCACTCTTCACATTTCATATTGATAATCTTTAAACTGTGGAGTCAGAAGAAAGTCCCTATTTTAAATGAGAGATCATCTCTCATCAAAAATAAAAACGGAAAGGCTCCAGAAAACAATATAGAATAATATCGTAAGTATGAAATTGTTCGTTATTAGGAAGTTGGACACCTTCTTTTTCAGATCTAGGTATACCTTCGTTAAGCTATTAGAGAGTAAATGTATATAAAAAGAAGCTGCTACAAACCTTAAATAACTGATAATGGATTATTTCTTTCCTAGAGTGAATCTATTGTAAGGTTTGTTTTTGTTGCGAATTTTTAGATCGATACCCACATTCTTTTTGATTATCTTCCTAAGAAAGTTATATTTTAAATTGACAGTAGCCAATCTTATTACGTTTTTGAGAGTTTTATTGGTACCGTTAATTGTCTGGGCTATGCTTAGCGATTGTATTTTGATTGCCTTCGTTTTGTTAATTCTTGCTGGATTATCCGATGCTATTGATGGCTCTGTAGCTAGGCTTTTTAATCAGCAAAGCAAATTGGGCACTCTTCTCGATCCTTTTGCTGATAAAATTCTCCTTGTATCTGTTTTTATTGTCTTGAGTTATCTTGGGCATTTGCCAATTTGGCTCGTTGTTTTAGTAGCAAGTCGAGATATGTTGATTCTTTCTAGTATAATCATTGCTTTCTTTTTAGGTAAGCCACTGTTGATAAAACCCTTGTGGATTTCCAAGCTGAATACGTTAACACAAATTATTCTTACTTCTCTGATATTAGGATTTTTGGTTTTCAATGTTAAAATCCCAATCTTGAAAAGCAGCTTAGAATGGATTACAGGTTTCCTGACAGCTCTTTCTGCAATTATCTATAGTATACAAGGAAGTCGTCATTTTATGTCCACTAACACTAAATCACCTTTGATCGAGAGTATCGAATAATCACTGTTGTTTTTTTTAGACATTCATTGCTAATGAAGAACCTTGTTGAACCCATTGAGTGTTACATAGTTACTAATCAATTTGAATAATCAAAGAATTTAATCGTCGTTGACGCGCTTGAAGAGAGCCTTCTAGGGTTCGATTTAACAAAATTGAAAAAAATCGAAAGAGACTTTTTCTTGATAAATTAAATGAGGAAACCAAAAAACAGATTTATTTGAGACTAATATCATAGATTATTTTTATTACCCATCATAAGATCAAGATTCTGTATACAGGCTCCGGCGGCTCCTTTTCCAAGATTATCTAGGATTGCAACTAGATTAATGTGTTCGTCGTTGCCAAATACATGTAAAACCATGTTATCTTTCCCCTTAAATGAGCTTGGATCTAACCGTATTAAATTGTTGGTTTCATCGATAGATAAAACACGAACATATTCTTTTCTAAAATAATGATCTGTCATCACTTTGTGTATTAAGAAACGATCCACTTTTTTTTTAGTAGTGCTCTATGCAATGGAACTTGCACTATCATTCCTTGTTCAAAACGTCCAACAGATGGTGAGAATAGTGGTGCATTTTTTAGCAGACTGAATTGAGTAATTTCTGCTATGTGTTTGTGTTTTAATTGAGTTTCATAAATAAAATAGGGTGCTGTGATTGCTTTATCATGGGATTTATTTTCCATCCTTGATATTAGCTTTTTGCCTCCACCGGTGTATCCTGATATTGCACTAATGGTTATTAGTGCATTTTTAGAGAGAATACCAGCTTGAGTCAGAGGTCTAATTAGCGCAATTGCTCCAGTTGAATAGCAGCCAGGATTTGATACATAACGCGCAGATGCAATTCTTTCTTCTTGTCCTTCTTCTAGTTCTGGAAAACCAAATATCCAATTAGGGTCAGTTCGATGTGCAGTTGAGGTATCAATTAAGCGAGTCTTGCAACCAGCCACTATTTTTGCTGCTTCGCGTGAAGCATAATCTGGTAGACAAAGGATAGAAAAATCTGATTTTTGTAAAAAAATTTTTCTTATATTTTGATTATGTCGCTTTTTATGCGGAATTGAGAAGAGATCAATATCATTACGCTTTTGCAACCGAGAGAAAATCTGCAACCCTGTTGTACCGTATTCACCATCGACAAAGATTCTTTTTTTGATCATCTTTAAAACCTCTTAAACTTGATAAAAACGATTAAGAATTTCCCTCGTTCTCTTCTTTAATCATTTTTCTTTCTCTCTTCTTCAAATTGATTTTCTACAATCAATGCAATAAACAAATTTTAGAATACCAGAAATTTCGATGATTTTTAACATAATCAATTACTGTCTTTAAATAATGTTAATGCTTTTATAAACAATTCTCTCTTATTTATTAGTGTTTCACGCTAATCTTTTTAAGAAACAATTGATGATGAAAGATGTTGGAAATCCATCTTTTTCTCTATTGTTTTTATGCTAAAATGAGTATTATATTTTTTTGAGTGAATATATTTTGAGACTCTTTTTGTATTGTATTTTTTATTTTAAGTAGAAAAGTATTGACTTCTCTATGGTCCCTTAGCTCAGCTGGATAGAGCAACTGCCTTCTAAGCAGGAGGTCGGAGGTTCAAATCCTCCAGGGATCACCATAACCCTTAGATAATGATCAATCCCTCTAGATTAATATAGTATTGGTGAGCCCGCACGGACTCGAACCGTGGACATCCTGATTAAAAGTCAAGCGCTCTACCAACTGAGCTACGGGCTCTCAATGATGAAACTTAAAAGCAAATAGTAACATAAGTAAACCCTATCTTAGCGTCAAGAGATGATACAAAAGAGTTAACAGTCTGTGCTACTCTAATCGTTCATCAAGAGTTAAAACTTAAAAGAGCTCAATTTTTCAAAAAGCTTAAATGATTTAAAACAAAAAGAAGGATTTATGAGTAAAGATCTGACATTTATTAGTATGTTTATTGCTGGAGTGATTTCTTTTATCTCTCCGTGTGTTTTACCGCTTGTTCCTCCCTATCTCACTTATTTGGCAGGCATTTCAATTAATGAAATATATCGAAATTCAGATAATAATTCTAATATCAAAGTATCTGTTCGCAACAAGGTATTAATTAACGCTTCATTTTTTGTATTAGGATTCTCATTTGTTTTTATCTCTTTGGGTGTAGGTGTATCTAGCATTGGTTTATTGATTAGAAGTTACCGAGATATTTTGTCAATCATTGCTGGATTCTTCATTATCCTTATGGGATTACACTTTCTAAAGCTAGTTCCAATTAATTTGTTTGATCATGAAGCGCGTTTTCAACTAAGCGATCATATAATCAAGAGAGCGAGATTATCAGCTTCATTTTTAATGGGATTAGCATTTGCTTTTGGCTGGACACCATGTATCGGTCCAGTCCTAGCAACAATTTTAGGCGTTGCGAGTACGTCTGATTCTATCGGTCAAGGGGCCATAATGCTTGCAATCTATTCTGCTGGTCTTGGTTTTCCATTTTTACTGGCATCCGTATTTTTAAATTTCTTCATGAATAGATTGAAGTATTTTAAGCAACAATTAATTAAGGTTGAGCAGATTATGGGTTCTTTGTTGATTCTAACCGGTATTGTCTTTTTAAAAAATGGGACTCAAACAATAGCCTTCTTTCTGATTGATTTTTTTCCATTATTAACAAATAATCAGTGAGTCTAGATTGATGTTAATAGAATCATTAAATTTTAAAGTTGTATTACATTTTATGATTAAGAAAGCTCTATATCCTGGTTCTTTTGACCCTTTTACCAATGGTCATCTAGATATATTGATTCGTGCTCTTAACATTGCTGATCATGTGATTATTGGAATCGGCAAGCATGCTACAAAAGAAAGACTTCTTACGTTTAATGAGTGCAAGTTTTTGATTGAAAAAATTCTTTATGAAATTAATAAGATTTACCGTGATCGTATTTCTATTCATGTTTTTGATAATCTTGTAATTGATGTAGCTCGATCCTTAAAAGCAACGATTTTGATACGCGGATTACGTGATAGCACAGATTTGAATTATGAAATTCAGATGGCTGGTATGAATAGTAGTATGGCCTCTGAGATTCAGACGGTTTTTCTACTATCTAGTCCAGAAGTTCGTTTTATTACTACTAAACTTGTACGTCAAATTGTTCAAATGGGTGGAGATATTAAATCATTTGTACCTAAAGCCGTTGCAGATACTCTGGAATCAAAATTATCTAAAAATCTTTTTGCTAATTTTTTTTAGCTCTAAGTTATTTAATAGTCTTAAATGAAAGAGGATTTGATACTTAGTAAGATCAGTCGTTCATTAAATTGATAATATTAATAAATATTAAATTTCTATGAATTCTTTCATATGGATTAAGGGGATGCGAGTAGATATATTTGATTTTGAATTACCTAAACCTCTTATAGCCACACGTCCAGCTAACCCACGTGATCACTCACGCCTAATGGTTATTAATAAAAATGGTAGAGGTTCCTTGGATGATCGCTATTTTTTAGACATAGAATATGAAATAAAGCCCGGTGATGCTTTGCTATTTAATGATACAAGAGTTATTCCGGCTCAGTTGGAAGGCTTTAGGGTGCGACGTGGTCATCGTACCCCAATTAGCTTAACTCTTCACATGCGGATTTCAGGAAATCGATGGCTTGCCTTTGCACGAGGTGCATCAAAGATACAATCGAATGACCGACTCGAATTTTACTCTCAGAATTCAAAGAGTATAAAAGATCTTCTTATTGCATACGTGATTTCCAAAAAGGAAATGGGAGAAATTGAGTGTGAATTTAACTTCACAAATGATATACTAGACTTAATGCTAACAATTGTTGGCAAAATTCCTTTGCCACCTTATATTGCATCGCAAAGGGCACAAGATACTCGTGATTGGATCGACTACCAAACAGTGTACGCACGAGAAAATGGAGCCGTTGCTGCGCCAACGGCTGGGTTACACTTCACTGAAGATCTTTTACTTCGTCTTCAGAAAAAAGGAATTTTTTGTCAAAATCTCACACTCCATATCGGAGCAGGAACGTTTCTTCCTGTAAAGGTTAGTGATAGCGACGATCATATCATGCACAGCGAAATTGGGTTCATTAGTGAGGAAACATCAAAGGTTATCAATCGAGTTAAAAAAAAGGGTGGTCGTATCTTTGCTGTTGGTACAACTTCTTTGAGATTATTAGAGTCGGCCTCAGATGATAAAGGAAATATTGATCCATGGGCTGGCAAGACTGATCTTTTCATAACCCCTGGTTATAATTTCAAAACTGTTGATGCTCTGATTACCAACTTTCATCTTCCGCGATCTACTCTTTTCATGCTAGTCAGCTCTTTTTCTGGACTAAATATAATGAAAAAAGCATATTCTCATGCCATAAAAAATCATTATCGGTTTTATTCATATGGTGATGCATCCTTACTTTACTTGGATCGTTGAATAAATTCGATTCTCTAGAATGAGAAAAGTCTGATTAATTTCTATATCTATTACCCTCTAAGGACTAATAATATCTCATGATAATTTTATCTAGAATTACTAAAGTAAAAACAAAAAGTCCTTAGAGATCCAGAAGCGTAACACGAATGTTCCTAAAAATTAGGATAAGGAGGTTTTAAGTGTCCGGAAGGGGATTGTGTGAATATCTCACAGCCGTCATCTGTTACACCAATAGAATGTTCAAATTGAGCTGATAAAGAGTGGTCACGAGTGACAGAGGTCCATCCGTCTTTGAGAATTTTAACATGATGTCTGCCAAGATTAATCATAGGCTCGATCGTGAAGATCATTCCTGACCGCATTTCTATACCGTCTTGACTCGTTCCATAATGTAGAACATTAGGTGAATCATGAAAAAGTTTACCTAATCCATGACCACAAAAATCACGAACGACACTACATCGTTCTTTTTCAGCAAGTTCTTGAATGACAGCTCCAATTGCACCCATACGGATCCCAGGTTTTACTTGAGCAATTCCAGCCATCAAACAATCGTATGTCAAGTCAATTAATCTTTGAGCTGCTCTCTTGCAATTTCCCACAATGTACATTCGACTAGAATCTCCATGCCATCCATCTAGGATAAAAGTGATATCAACATTTAAAATATCTCCGTTTCGTAGAGGTTTTGAGGATGGAAATCCATGGCAAACAACATGATTGATGGAAATACAACTAGAATAAGGATAACCACGATAATTCAGTGTTGCCGGCACTGCCCCATTATCCTTGCCAAATTGATACACAAATTCATCAATCTCTGATGTAGGGAGTCCTGGCTTGATCATACTAGCAATTTGATCAAGACAACGAGCTGTTAATTGACAAGCATAGCGCATGCCATCAAAATCGTCTTTACTGTAAAGTTTTATAGCACTAGTACTGCGTAAAGGAAATTCTTTTAGATAATTCATCATCATAAATTAATTCTATCATTCATTCAATTTAATTTTGAAAGTGTTTTCTATTCAAGAATTCAAAAAAAATAGAAGTAAATATCTTAATATTCAACTATTTCATTCTAACTTTATAGATTCTAGACTCCATCTATCTCTCCGAGAGTTAATTCAAATGATTTCCTTATTTAGGAAGAATACAAAGTAAGGAAAAACAATCCTCATAAATTTCTTATTATTAGTGATAATTATAGAAGAATTTGATTTGATCTTTCAGAAAAGAGAATCCAGGAATCTAAACTAGTAAGACATCAATAGTTAATATTTTTGGTCACATGGATCTCCTGACTGTGACTGTGATTATCAGATAGCATGATCTATGACAGCAAAACATTGTATAGCGTGAGGAAGACAATCTATAACCTGCGTAGATACAGATGATCGTTCATTACTTTTTATCTATGATAAAAATAAGTTTTTTGAAGATTGATAGGAACTTTGGTGGATTATGAATCCATACTTCTTATAAATCTGAGCTAATATGATATTTGGGGATGATCCTATGAAAAAACAGATGCCCTTTGTTCATCTTCATGTTCACTCGGCCTATTCTTTGCTGGAAAGTGCTCTTCCGTTAAAGAAAATTATTGACCTTACTATTTCTGATAATCAGCCCGCACTTGCCGTAACGGATCGCAATAATCTTTTTGGTGCTCTAGAATATTCTGACCTTGCTTATAAATCAGGTCTTCAACCAATTATTGGGTGTTCTTTAGATGTAGATCTTGTTTTGAGTGGGAATAAACCATTAAGAACCCTGAGGACAAAGAATTCGAAAGAAGAGAGAAATGGGTTTCCTAATCTCATTCTCTTAGTGTCTAATGCTAAAGGTTATAGTAACCTGACCCGTTTAGTTAGTTTCGTCCATTTGGATAATGATTCTTCTTTTAAACCCCATATCACATTACATCAACTTTTTAAGTATAGTGAAGGGTTGATTGTTCTGACAGGCGGTTCTCATGGTCTAGTGAATCAGCTCTTATCAAAGGGATGGATACAGGAAGCACGTGATACTTTGAAGCTATTAAGTCAGGTTTTTCCAAACTATCTCTATATCGAACTTCAAAGATACTTAGATTTTAATACGTTTATTGAAGACCAAATTGTAGAATGGGCATACGAATTTGATATTCCGTTAGTTGCAACTAATGAAGCCTATTTCTCAAAACCTGAAGATCATGAAGCTCATGATGTACTGATTTGTATTGCTGAAGGAAAAACCCTTGAAGACGATGATCGCCGCATGCTGAGTCCTGATCATTATCTCAAAACATCTTCTGAAATGAGAACATTGTTTTCGGATCTGCCAGAAGCTCTTGATAACACACTTGAGATTGCACAGCGTTGTGCTTTTAGAATTCCTTTTTCTGATCCCATTTTGCCATCTTTTACTAAAGTAAAAGGAGGAAGGGAAAGAGTGTTCTTGGCCGAGTCAAAAGAATTAGAGCAGCAGGCTATTAGTGGGCTTGAGGATCGATTAAGTAAAAATTCCATTGCAAAGGGGTACTCTTATCAAGACTATACTAAAAGGCTCGAATTTGAGCTTAATGTTATTCAGAAAATGAAATACCCAGGATATTTTTTGATCGTTTCTGATTTTATCAAATGGTCAAAAAGTCAGGGTATTTCAGTTGGGCCAGGGCGAGGCTCTGGAGCGGGATCATTAGTTGCCTGGTCTTTGATGATTACTGACTTAGATCCTATCCGTTTTTCGCTTATTTTTGAACGTTTTTTAAACCCAGAGCGTGTTTCTATGCCTGATTTTGATATAGATTTTTGTCAAGATAGGCGTGATGAAGTTATTCGATATGTTCAAAATAAATATGGCCACAAACAGGTAGCACAAATTATCACCTTTGGGACATTACAAGCGAGAGCCGTTTTACGTGATGTAGGACGAGTTTTACAGGTGCCTTATGGACAGGTGAACAGACTTTGTAAAATAATTTCCCAAAATTCAGTAAATCCAATTTCTTTAGCAGAAGCGATTCAAACTGAATCGAGTCTAATCGAGGCACGTAATTCTGAACCTATAGTTGATAAGATGATTTCTATTTCTTTGAAGCTTGAAGGGTTATACCGTCATACTTCAACTCATCCAGCAGGGATAGTGATCGGAGATAGAAATCTCAATACTCTTGTTCCTCTTTATCGCGATCCCCGATCGGATATGCCAGTGACTCAGTTTAATATGAAGTGGATTGAAAAGATTGGTCTTGTGAAATTCGATTTTCTTGGATTGAAAACACTGACCGTTATTCGAAAAACACAAGAATATCTGGAACAACGAGGAATATATTTTAATATAAATAGTTTATTATTAAATGATCAGAATACCTTTAAAATGTTACAAAAAGGTAAGACGATGGGTGTATTTCAGTTAGAATCTACAGGAATGCGCAAAGCTTTGATCGGCATGAAACCTGACTGTTTTGAAGATATAATTGCTCTTGTTGCGCTTTATAGACCCGGACCTATGGAAAATATTCCAGTCTACAATGCTCGAAAGCATGGCAAGGAAAAAGCCCATTATTATCATGATAAAATAACTCCGATTTTAAAGGAAACTTATGGTGTCATTATTTATCAAGAACAAGTCATGCACATTGCTCAAGTTTTGTCTGGATATTCGCTTGGGGAAGCTGACATGTTACGCCGTGCTATGGGTAAAAAAAATCGTGAAGAAATGGAAATACAGCGTAAACGGTTTATAAAAGGTGCCGTGAGAGGTGGTTTGAAAGTAGTTCAAGCGGATCGTCTTTTTAATGTGCTAGCAAAATTTTCTGGTTATGGTTTCAATAAATCACATGCAGCAGCTTATGCATTACTATCCTATCAAACAGCATGGCTAAAAGCTAATTATCCAATTGAATTCCTTGCAGCTTTAATGAGTTTAGATATGAAAAATGCAGATAAACTCAATGATTTTTATCAGGAAGCGAAAGACTCTAATATTGAATTTATTGGTCCCTCAATAAATAGGTCTGAAGTTAATTTTAGTGTCATGGATGGTAAGATTCAGTATGCTTTGGCTGCAGTTAAAGGCGTTGGAATTCAAGCTGCAACCCATATTGTGGATGTTCGTAAAAAAGGTGGCCCCTTCATTAATCTTACTAATTTTTTTTCTCGCATTGATCTTAAAATTCTGAACAGAAAAATGCTTAAAAACCTTATATACGCAGGGGGCTTCGATAGTTTTTCTTTGCGAAGAGAACAAATGATCGCAGGTCTTGATCGATTGATTGGTTACTCTAACCGCGTTTCTGATAATATCGCTATCGGAATAAGAGATCTCTTTAATGAAGATTGTCTTGAAACTGAGGTACAATTACCTATTGTGAATATCAGGTCTTCATCTGAAGAATTATTTCATGAGTTTCAATCACTTGGCTTTTACTTATCTAGTCATCCACTTGATGAATATGCTTCCTTGCTAAAGAAAATGAGAATTCAAAACTGGTTAGATTTTCAGTTAACGGTTAAGGCAGGTGGAAGTAGGGGGTGGCTAGCAGGTGTCCTAAACTCTCGTCATGAGTGTAAAAGCAAAATGAGGAAACGTCTTGGAATCGTTCAACTTTCTGATCCTACAGGTCAGTATGAAGCTGTTATTTTTTCTGAAGGTCTGATTCAATACGGTCATCTTTTAGAACCAGGGAATTTAGTAATTCTTTTAGTAGATGCAGTCAATAAACCAGAAGGTATTTCTTTGCGTATTCAATCTGTTGAATTACTCGAGAATAAAGCAAAAACTGTCCAGAACCATATGCGTATCTTTATAAAAGATGAAAGGCCTTTAACATCTATCTCAAAACGATTAGAAAAAGGAGGGGAAGGAACTGTTAGTTTGGTTGTTATGATAGAAAATGGTAAAAGCTCAGTCGAAATAGAGCTTGATGGTAAAAGAATTATTTCTCCCCAAATTTCTAGTACTATAAAGACCATTCCTGGTGTTATTCATGTTGAAACTATTTAGATAGTTGTCAAGATTGAATGAATAAATTCTTTATTCACTTTCTTGTCAAGCTAATGAATATAAGTTATTCAACATCGTTTAACTTTTATTAATCATTCATTTCTTTATTAAAAAAATAATTTCTGGGGCAAAGTTAAAGTAAGAACTGAGTCGATCTGAATATGATTTAACATGCTCATCTGCCATCAGTATGATGGAGTAGTCTAGTCTAGACTTCTTAGATTTTTTATCTTTATCAAAGATCTCTTCATTTTTAAGTATGTTAAAAATCTTATAAAACCAATTAAGATAATCGGCTCTATAACTCTTCACCCTTTTATTAAGAGATAGTTTCCATTTCTATTTAAAGAAGGTATCCTTTCGTTACTAGTCAGAGAAAGCGTATTATTTTTAGTCACAATGACTCCATGCAGAACCTATATTAACTCATGAGGCATATTCAATGGAAAAGGACGCTGCTGATAAAATAAAAAAAATAGATGAACAGCTAGAAGGAAGAGGAGAAGGATCACTGGATAGTAATTTTGATCGAGAAGAAAATGTTCCTGATGAAATTAACAAGATAAATGTTTCCAACTCTTTTTCTATCAACAAAGAGTGTTCAGAAAATCAGGCTAAGAATCATGAAAGTCTCATACCTCATCTAGAGGATAATAATCACCTCCCTTTTAGCATACTCGACACTTTAGATAAGAAACCTTCCTCCTTATCTCTTTGGATTGCTTTTTTGATTTCAGCAATGTGGGGATTCGGTGTTTTAGGGGTCAATTACGAATTTTTCAGTAAGACGCTTATTAGATTTAGTACATGGTCAACTTTTTCTAACGATCTCAACTTCCTTTATCTTTCTGGCATTCTCATTATTCCAATTCTATTGACTTGGTGTTTTACTATTTTGATTAGACGTGCTGAAGAGTTAACATCCGCAGCTCGTTCTCTAACTCAAGTAGCTTACCAATTGGTAGAAAATGATGTTGAAGCTGAATCTAAAATTCGTAGCGTAGGTCAAGCTGTTCGTTTAGAAATATTAGCATTGAATGATAGCATAGAACGTGCAATACTACGCGCTAATCAACTGCAGTTACTCGTTAATAATGAAGTGCAGTCTCTTGAAAAATCCTATTTTGATAGCGAACTAAGAATACGTAGTCTCGTAGAAGAATTCTCTCATCAAAGAGAATCAATTATAAGTCACACTGAAAATGTACGATTTTCTATCGTAGATGAAACCGAAAAGCTTCATGAAGGACTATCTAAAGTCGCTGAGGTGATTAATCAAAATATCGCTAATGCTCAGTATGAGTTTAATGCATTACTCGAAAAGACTGGAGATGATATTGAGACATCACTTAAATTTTCCAGTCAAGATTTGATGGAGCGCTTAAATAGCAAGAAGGTCGAAATTAGCGAAAAGATCCAAAATATTAGTGAAATTCTCTTAACAAAAATTGATACAGCAACTAAGAAGATCCAAAAATCTGCTGAAATAACCCAGGTATCAATGGAATGCGCTGCTGATAATCTTTCTCAATCACTTCAAGTAAAAGGTGATGAAGTAGCCTATTGTATAAATAAAAGTAGTGAGAACTTAGTTGATCAGATTAAAAAATCTAGTATCTCAACAAGCAATGCGATTAATATCAAAGTGAATGAATTAATTAAAAGAATTAATATAATTTCTGATGATTTACAGACTCATGTTGAAAATAAAATTAATAAAATAGAAGATTCGATTAATACTGCTAGTTCTCTTCTTGGAAGTTCATTCTGCAAAAATATAAATGATCTTAGTGAGATGTTGAATGATGGCACAGGTAAAATCGATTCTTTAATGGAATCTCATTTATCATCATTGAGTATTTCTTTTGATGGTAGAGTAAACCGTCTGATATCAGAAATCCAAGAAAAAAGTGCTGGGATCAGCGCTAATATCAGCAGAATTGATGCTACTCTTGGCAATAAAAGCAGAATGATCAACGAAATCCTTGTTGAAAGGACTAAAGAAATTGCCATTACCTTCAGTGAAATTCAGAGATCTATTCAAGATAATTTCAACCTACAAGTAAACAAAACTCATGAAATTCTTGACACTCAGTTAACAAAATTATGTTTTATTCTTTCTTCAAAAATTGAAAAATTTAACCATTCTGTCGACCAGAAAGCAGAAAATCTCGATAAAAGATTAGTTGATCGAATCCAATCAGTAAGCTTGATTCTTGATCAAGGCTCAAAAGAAATGGAGAACTCTCTCCTACAAAAAACTTCAGAATTTTGCGAAGCAGCTGATAGTCAGATCAAAAGCATTGATTCTAAGCTTGATGAACGTACCAATCGACTTACAAAGACATTAACAGGTAGTTACGAAAAACTCACTGAATCCTTTTCAGGAATAGAGAGTATTTTAAATGAAAAAATAGAAGATATCGAAAGAAATATGCTTGAACAAGCTAAAGGAATTAATATGGAACTCGGCTCGCAAGTCGAGAATATTAATAGTGTACTAGAAGATAAGATTTCCTATTTTGTAAGTCAACTCTTTAAGAGTGGAGATACTTTAAAGCTCTCTTTTGACACTTTGGAGAACCAGCTGAATAGATCTATAGACAAAGCTGATACTGTCCTTAATGTTCGTGTTGAGCGAGTTATTCAATCACTTGATCATCAGAAAGAAGAGTTAAATAAAGCTCTTTTGGCCTTCTCAAATGAATTAAGTCAATTGCTTGTACATGATACCCTTCCTTTACTACGTGACTTTGAAAGAGAAGGGATAATGGTAGCAGAAAAAATTTCTGAATCGACGAACACCATCAGAAATGGATTGACTGATCATCTAAATCAATCTGCTGCTCAATTTCATCAAGTTGCTAACTCTGCAGTTGATAATCTGAGCGCGATTGCCAGTAGTGCTACTAAACGTCTTGAAACTGCAGCTTCAAAAACCAATGAATCGATTACACTGAAAACTGAATCAGCGACTCAATCATTAGAGATGGCTATTTTATCGTCAAATGAACGCCTTGAATTTGTAACAAATGCTTTTTCTCTTAATTTGACTACTCAATCCTCTTCATTAGAGGATAGAAGTGCTAATCTGATAGAGAATTTATTAGCTAAAGCTGATCATCTTTCAAATCTTTTAGAAAAGCAGTCTTCAAATATAACCGAATCAAGCTCACTCTTATCTGATAAAATGATTCAAGTAGGTGACGTATTTTCTAATAGAATGATAGACACTGGTGATCTTTTTTCTAAAAAAGTAATAGAAACTGGGAACCACCTTTCCAGAAAAATAATTGACACTGGCAACTCTCTTTATGATGGAATGATTCAAGTTTCAGATAATTTTTCAGAACAGATCTCTTCTGAAAGCGTTGATCTTTTGAATTCTCTAAAAGAGAATTCAAAAGAGTATCTTGCGATGGTCTTCCAAAATAATCAAAAAATTAAAGGGGATCTTACATTACTCTTTGAAAATCTTTTATCTGCTAATAAAGAACTATCAGAATTGCTTCTCTCGGCCAATGACAATCTCAGTACAGTGCAGGATTTTATTTCTGTAAAGACAAGAGAACTTCATGAGCTTGTTAAACAAGCTTCATATGAACTTAATGCATCATCTCAACTTATTGAATCTAATTATTCAGGATTTAGAAATCTTTCTTCTTCATTGTTAATAGATCTTAACACAATTTCGAGCCGTTTTGAAACTCAGTCTAATGCTCTTTCCTTAGTTTCACAATTACTAGAACAGACACAATCAAATATTGCAGTTAGTTTGGATGAACGTTGTCATGTTATTGAAATACTAACAAATAATCTTATAGCTAAGTCTTATGATCTTGAAAAAACTTGGCAAAGGTTCAATAAAATCATAAATGAATCTGTTAGGGATATGAGCTCCCATTCTCAGTATCTCTCTGATACAATCAATGAAGAAAGACTTTATAAGTCTTTACAAAAAAAGATCAATGAGAATCAAGGTGATTTAAAAGTAGATTCGATCAATTTACCAGAAAAAACAAAGAAAAGCAAATCTCAAAATAATGATTCACTATCTATTAATAATCCAATAGGAACTTTAACAAAAGTCTCTCACACTGGAAACAAAAAGTCTCAAAATAATGAACTTTCTAACGAATCTATTTCAAAAATAGAACCGAAATCTTCAAATATTTTATTGAAAACTATCCAGAAAGAAGACTTTTTACCTCTTTCATCTCAATTAAAGAGAATTGATGTTCATCAGGTGCAGGAACATGAATCTGAATCAGATTGTCTATTCTCTAGAGAAGAATTGCCTATATCTTTAACCCATAGGAAGGATTCTGCTATTAATCAAACCTCTCCTAGGAGAGGATGGCTGAAAGATTTATTATTTCGTTTTTTAAAATAGAACTAAAGATCTTGATATCCTCATGACTACATAGAAAAAATAAGATACAAGCATAAAATTAAAGGTTGCACGATGATCTCTCACACTGAAGCTGAAGGAGTGATGGATTCGAGCTCATGCATCAATAATAAACTTAAGAAGATTTTGTGATCGTTCCTTATCGAAAAAACTCTTTGAACTTGCTTACTAAAAGTTAAGATTAACGGTGAAGCTAGCTTTCTATTTATCTATCATATACTACTATTGGTATATTGAGATTTAAAAATAAGAATCGCTTTTCGTTTTTTTGTTGAACGACAATGTCTTAATATGATGTTGTATTATGTTATCAAGTATGATCTAGTCGTTTATTATATGAGAACAGACTTTGCTAAAAAGATTAAAAAAACAAGAGTAATTGACCATCTTGTTCTTCCAGTCGCAGACATAAGTATTGCGATATCGCGTTATGAAAAAATAGGTTTTACTGTTTCTCCTATAGAAAAATATCCTCTTGGTATAAAAAGTTGCTGCGTATTTTTTTCAGATAATACATTTCTTGAGTTTTTAGCGATTGACCATCGTAAAACTTACGAGATGCATGCATATCAAGGAAATACCTTTATTCGTAATGATCAGGCTTATCGATTTAGGTGCGGAGAGAAAGGTGTATCGCACATGGTTATTAAGTCAAATGATGCTAGTCAAGATGATATCATTTACCGAAAAGCTGGAATAAGTGGTGGTCCCAATGTTCATTTTGAACGTGTATTCACTAGCTCTTTTTTTTCTCAAAAAAAGGAGCTAGAAAAAGTAGAATTCTTTTTGTCATTTGCTCAGGATATCCGTTCACCAGATTCTAGTTTCTTCTCTTGTGAAATTAAAAGTGAACGGATTCACAATCCTTTCGTTTTGAAAAGCCACAAAAATCATATTCTTGGATTAAAAGAAATTGTTTTAAGTGAATCTAATCCTGCTGATTTTCAATATTTCTTTCAGACTTACCTTGGTCAGCGTGAAATGAAAGCTGACTCTTTCGGTCTTTCTTTTCATGCTGATAATGGGGTAGTTCGTATTTTAACACCTATTGGTCTGAAAAGACTCTATGGGTTAGAGATCACTAGAAGATCAAGAGGACTGCGTTTTGAACTGGCTGTTCTTATCTCAGAAAAACTTGAAAAAACAAAAGAATGGTTCAATAAAGAGAAGATTCACTATGATGAGTACAATAATCATTTGTGCATAAATGCGTTACCAGGTCAAGGATTCCCATTGATAATAAAGAAAGTAAACAATTATGATAGCAAATGAAATGGTTTCTCTTGGGAAAGTAAGTTTTTCAAATTCAAAGCAATTTTCATTAATCGCAGGACCTTGTGCGATGGAAAGTTGCCAACATGCATTTGATATGGCTGGTATGCTAAAAGAAATTTGCCAAAAACTCAATCTTGAACTTGTATACAAGTCATCATTTGACAAAGCTAATCGTACGAGTCTCTCGGCAGAACGTGGCATTGGCCTTGATAAGGCAATAGAAATTTTTGATGCTATAAAAATGGAATTTGATATCCCTATACTGACAGACATTCACAATAATGAACAGTGTCAGATTGTAGCGACTCATGTAGATATTTTACAGATACCTGCTTTTTTGTGTCGACAAACTGATCTTTTGGTTTCAGCTGCTAGAACTAATATTGTTATCAATCTTAAGAAAGGTCAGTTTTTAGCTCCTTGGGATATTAGAAATGCTCAAGCTAAAATTGTAGAAAGCGGTAATCCCAATGTTCTGTTAACAGAGCGCGGAACTTCATTTGGTTATAACACACTTATCGTGGATTTTCGTGGATTGCCAATAATGGCATCTATGGGATCACCAGTTATTTTTGATGCGACTCATTCAATACAACATCCAGGTGGTGATGGCAAATCAACCAGTGGTAACCGCGAGTTTATATCCGTTTTATCTCGTGCTGCAATTGCAGTAGGAGTAGCTGGTATTTTTATTGAAACTCACAACAATCCTTTAACTGCCCCCTCGGATAGTAAAAGTATGATGCCACTTAATGAAATGCCTGCATTCTTAGAACAATTGCTTGAATTAGATCGGGTAGCAAAAAACAATCTTAATGTTAGTACGAGAGCATTTTATGATGGAATATAAAGATATCGAGTTATTATGTTGTTGATTCTAATGCTAAAAATTATGATGAGGCTAATGATAGCAGAATGATAAACACAATGAGAGAAGTCTTAACACTATCGGCCAAGAAAGGGGTTATGGGATAATCTAATTATTGAGCATAATAATGAATACGTCTCTTAGGCGTTCCGAAGAATATAGAAGAATGATTAAACTATAAGTCTATAGATAGTGTAATTGACGCTATGAATGATAACATTATTTCTAATGAAATTATCAAAGAAATATAAAAGGAATCAAATCATGACTTCTGATATTCTAGTTGTTGATGATGAATCAGATATCCTTAACTTAGTTTCAGGCATCTTAGAAGATGAAGGCCATGATGTTCGCAATGCAAAAAATAGCGATGAAGCATTATCGGAAATTGTAGACCGACGACCATCATTAATATTTCTTGATATCTGCCTCCAAGGTAGTCAATGCGATGGCTTAGAACTCTTAGATATTATTCATGATCGTCATCCAGAACTTCCTGTGGTTATCATATCTGGTCATGGCAATATTGAAACTGCTGTTTCAGCTATTAAGCATGGAGCTTATGATTATATTGAAAAACCGTTTAAGTCTGATCAATTAATTTTAATTTCAGAGCGTGCGCTTGAAATGTCAAGTCTACGGAAAGAGATAAAAGAACTCAAGAAAAAATCGCGTGATATGCCTGAAATACTAGGCTCTTCATCAGCAATAAATCAGTTACGTACTACTATAGAAAAAGTAGCTCAGACTAATTCACGAGTGATGATCATAGGCCCTTCTGGTTCTGGAAAAGAAACTGTTGCCCGTGCCATTCACAAGAATTCTAGTCGATCGGAGAATCCATTTGTTGTTTTAAATGCTGCTGCTATCACATCTCAAAATATGGAAGTAGAACTCTTTGGTGTTGAAACAACAAGTACTGAAGAGGGTAAAGTAGGGGCGCTTGAAGAAGCTCACAAGGGAACTTTGTTTTTAGATGAAGTGGCTGAAATGCCGCGTGATACTCAAAATAAAATACTACGTGTACTAGTTGAGCAGAAATTTCAACGTGTTGGCGGTAATAAACAAGTGACTGTGGATGTTCGCATTCTTTCATCTACTTCTGTTGATATAGAAGAGCGTATTTTCGCAGGTCAATTCCGTGAAGATTTATTTTACAGACTAGCAGTGGTTCCTGTAAGAGTTCCTGCCCTTTCTGAACGTCGAGAAGACATTCCAGAGTTGATAGCAGCTTTTATGGAACAAATCCAATCTCAAACAGGAGTCAGAGGTTGTCAAATTAGTACTAATGCTATGGTAATTCTTGAATCACATTCATGGCCAGGTAATCTAAGGCAGCTACGTAATAACATCGAACGCCTTATGATTCTCTCACATCGAGACGATTGTGGGATGATTGGTCCTGATTCTCTTCCTGAAGAAATTGGAAACATGCTCCCTAAAACGTTAACTATAGATGGTGGTCACATTATGTCAATGCCTTTAAAGCAGGCACGTGAACTTTTTGAGAAAGATTATCTAGCTGCTCAGATCAATCGTTTTGGCGGAAATATATCGAAAACCGCTTTATTTATTGGTATGGAGCGTTCAGCTTTACACCGAAAACTTCGGTCGCTTGGAATATGAATTTCATATTCATATGATAGTAAAAGGTTTTTAAGAATCTAGAATCCATAGGATCATGACTCAACTATGAAAGTAATTATTTGTGGAGCAGGCCAAGTTGGCTACGGCATTGCAGAGCGGTTAGCATATGAAAATAATGACGTAACTGTTATCGACAATTCGAATAATCTTATTCATCGTATTCGAGATGAGTTAGATGTCTGTGGTATTGTAGGACATGGCTCTCAGCCAGACGTATTATCGGCGGCCAGAGCAGAAGATGCAGATATGATTATTGCGGCGACCTTATATGATGAAGTGAATATGGTCGCTTGTCAAGTAGCGCACTCTTTGTTCGATGTCCCAACAAAAATAGCTCGTATTCGTGCTCAGCCATATCTTGAAAGTCATTGGAGTGACCTCTTTTCACGTGAACACATGCCGATAGATGTTATTATTTCACCAGAAGTTGAAGTTGGAGAGATGGTGATGCGTCGTATTGCTTTGCCTGGTGCTACAGATGCAGTCCGATTTGCTGATGGTGAGGTTTCTATGATTGCTATCGAGTGCCTTGAAAATTGCCCAGTTATTGATACCCCTCTCGGTCAGTTAAGTGAATTATTTCCTGATCTATCAGCTTTAGTCGTAGGAATATGGCGTTCTGGTAACCTATTTGTTCCTCGTTCGAGCGACGTTATGATAGCTAGTGATTTAGCTTACGTTATCGTCCGTACTGATAGGGTGCGTAGAACACTTAATATATTTGGTCACGAGGAGCAAGCCGCAAGCCGTATTGTGATTATGGGAGGTGGTAATATTGGATTATATGTTGCTTCTGCTATTGAAACACGTCAACCAAATGCCAAGGTAAAGATTATTGAGAATTCACGCGAGCGTGCAGTATTAATTGCTAACAATCTGTTACGTACTATAGTTTTGCACGGCAATGCTCTTGATCAGCAAATTTTGTTAGAAGCTGATATTGAGAATGCAGATCTTATGGTTGCTCTTACTAATGATGATCAGATCAACATATTATCCAGCGTTATGTCCAAACGCTTGGGATGTCAATCTAGCTTAACGCTTTTAAACAATACGAGCTATTATGAATTTACAAAAAATTTAGGAATTGATGCCCACCTCAATCCCCGTTCGGTTACAATTTCTAAAATTCTTCAGCATGTTCGGAGAGGAAGGATTCGTTCTGTTCATTCAGTTCAAAATGGAGCTGCAGAAATTATCGAGGCTGAAGCTTTGGAAACTTCTCCACTGTTAAATACATCTATTCGTAGTCTTTCTCTTCCTAATGGTGTAAGGATTGGAGCTATTTATAGGGATAATGTGGTAGTCGTTCCCAATGGAAATACTGTAGTAAAAGCACATGATAGGATAATTATTTTTGCAACTGCTGATCGATTGCGTCAAGTAGAACAAATGTTCAGGGTCAGTCTAGAATTTTTCTGATGGTGCTCGCATTTTTTTATTTGGGTTGTATTGGATTAATCCTTTCTCTTTCACTTTTACTCCCTGTATTTGTTGGTTTGATAGCCGGGGAAATGAATGTAGCTTTCAGACTTTTAGCTTATTTAATGCTCGGCGCATTTATTTTTGGTGGTCTATTGTTAGCAACACTAGAACGGCAAAATCAGACAGATCAGATTACCAATCTTTTATTGATGGTTCTAGTTTGGACATTGATTCCAATCTCTGCTGCTATTCCTATCATGGATATTTCTAACTTAACTTTTGTTAATGCACTATTCGAATCCGTATCTGGATTGACAACTTCTGGTGCAACAATTCTAACAAAAATAGAGAACTGGCCACAATCTTTGATATTTTGGCGTATACAACTGCAATGGTTAGGAGGTTTTTTAGCGTTGATAACCTTCATTGTTATTTTAGCTCCTATGGGGTTTGGAGTTGTATCAACACAATACATGTTATCCGGAGGTAAGAGAGGTTTTGGACTTGGAAGTATACGAGTCAGTCAACTAGTTATAAATATCTGGTTTATGTATATCATTTTAACATTTCTCTGTTCTTTATGGCTTTTATTATCAGGGATTCGCCCATTTTATGCAGTAACACTTGCTATGACAGCTGTATCTACAGGTGGATTCTTACCATTTGATACAAGTCTAAAGGAAACAGTAAATCCGGCTGCTCTTATGGCAATAGGTGTATTTCTGAGTTTAGGTTCAATTAGTATTTTTTTTCAACGATCACTGATAGATTTTCGCTTTCGAAAACTTTCATATGATCAAGAAAATTATTTTGTCTTGGGCTTAATTCTAATTATGACGATTTTTTTCGCTCTATCACTCACTGTGATTACGGAGGGCGAAGAGAACATTCATTTCATTTTTTTAATCGAAGCCTTTATGAATTCTGCCTCTCTAGTTTCCACTAGTGCAATAGAATCACGACCTGGAATTATGACTTTAATCCCTTTAACTGTTATATTGTTTATCATTATTTTAGGGGGCAGCGCTTTCTCTATATCTGGAGGAATAAAACATTATAGGATTGGTGCGATGGTTTTTCGATCTTTAAATGAAGTTGATCGTCTTATATATCCTAATATTGTCATCTCTGACTTATTTCGATTAAACTATAACAATAACCACTTGATGAATGCCATCTGGAGCTTTTTTATTGTAGCTGTTCTAGTGGTATTGGCTGGTACAGTGATGATTACCGCTACAGGGATTCAATTTGAGGCTGCACTTACCGTAACCATTGCTGCCTTTTCAACTTCAGGACCACTTTATAGTTCCGCTTGGTCAGAAATTGGAGAAAAAGCTTGGCCTGGATATAGTGATTTTTCAACCATGGCAAAAGTTACCATTATGATTATTAGTCTTCTAGGTCGACTAGAAATTCTATCCGTTTTGGGATTTTTGAGTTTAAGGGATTGGAGAAGACGATGACCTTCTCAAATTTAATCTTCTTAGGCCTTATCCTTAACGTTTTGAAAACTGAAAAGAACGACGTGCCTTTGCATGACCATACTTCTTTCTTTCAACAGAACGGGAGTCACGTGTCAGAAACCCATTCTCTTTAAGAATTGAACGTAAGCCTGGCTCAAAATATGTCAACGCTTTTGAAATACCATGGCGTAAAGCACCGGCTTGACCAGATAAGCCCCCTCCAGAAACAGTTGCCATTACATCAAATTGAGATTCACGACCGGTTATAACTAAAGGTTGTTTAATAATCATTCTAAGAACAGGCCGTGCAAAGTAGGCAAAGAATTCTAGCTTTTTAGCTGCTTTAGTCTCTTTTTTACGATTATTCTTGTCAATAAGACGATTCTTGGCGAGACCTTCGATTATGATTCGACCAGAGCCAGGACGTAACCAAACTCGAGCGACAGACTCTTTACGCTTTCCTGTTGCATAAGCACGACCTAAATCATCAACTTTTCTCTCATATACATTGATATTAACAGAGCAAGAATTCTCTTGCTCAATGTTTAGAGATGAATTTTCAAGAGAATGATCCTCAAGCATCATTGGTAACTCCTTTTATTTTTTGAATTAATAGCAGAAAAATCAATCATTTCAGGCTTTTGAGCTTCGTGCTTATGCTCGGAACCAGAATAGAGGTAAAGATGTTTCATCTGGCGACGCGCCAGCGGTCCTCTAGGCATCATGCGCTCAATAGCTTTTCGGATTATTCTCTCCGGAAATCGACTATTTAAAAAATCAAATGCTGTACGCACTTTGAGGCCACCTGGATAACCAGTATGCCATTGATATTTTTTATTGTTTAGCTTCTTACCAGTAAACCAAACTTTATCTACATTTACCAAAATAACATTGTCACCATCATCTATATGTGGCGTATAAGTAGGCTTATGCTTACCTCGTAGACGGTTTGCTACAAAAGGAGCAAGACGACCAGGAACAAGATCTTTAGCATCAACAAGAATCCATTTTTTCTGAACTTCTGCTGCTTTTTGAGAAAAAGTCTT
Organism: Candidatus Endowatersipora endosymbiont of Watersipora subatra; assembly: GCF_964026585.1. Classification (NCBI taxonomy): domain Bacteria; kingdom Pseudomonadati; phylum Pseudomonadota; class Alphaproteobacteria; order Hyphomicrobiales; genus Candidatus Endowatersipora; species Candidatus Endowatersipora endosymbiont of Watersipora subatra. The sequence continues at coordinate 778,979 of NZ_OZ032160.1, read as the reverse complement.
CATTATTAAGAGGTATCCTTCATTTAAGATTGTTACAATAAAAGAAAGTGAGACACTGAAAGAAAATTCAGGGTGTAGAGTCAAGAAAATATACCTCAACTTGTTTATATGTCTGGGATGAAAATCTACATCTCTCTCACATTCTTTCCGTTAGATTCTAGGGATGCATTTATATTTAGATTATGAAGATCCATATTTTCTTTTTTTCCAACCTAGTTGAATTTGCTCATCTTTTAGCAGATATAGTGTCTCTTCATCCTAATTAAGAATAAGGAACTTAACAAGACTTTGGAATATGAAATTAAATAAAATTTGCGACCTTTTAAAAATTAGTGTATGATATTTTAGTTACTTCTCTTATTGCTGTTGGTTTTCTTTGAAGAATTTGGGAATGATTGGGATTAAGATTTTTGACTTTTCATACTGATTCTATCCTTGTTATTGATTTTGGCAGCCAATCAACACAGTTGATTGCACGTAGGATACGCGAACTTGGTGTTTATTGTGAAGTTGTTCCCTTTTATTCCTCTCAAGATAAATTTGAGAAGCTAAAACCCGTTGGAGTTATATTCTCAGGAGGACCTGAATCTGTTTTAAATGAAAATTCACCAAGGGCTCCTCAATGTGTTCTGGATTCAGGTGTACCTATTTTCGCGATTTGCTATGGTCAGCAGACCTTATGTTATCAGCTGAATGGCTTTATTGAATCCGGTACTAGCTGTGAATTTGGCAGATCTAATGTTGAAATTATTAAGAATAGTCCTCTTTTTGAAGATTTTTGGTCTGTAGGTTCTTCCTATCCTGTTTGGATGAATCATCGAGATAGAATAACACAACTTCCTGATGGTTTTGAAGTAGTTGGTCGTTCTCCGAATGCACCCTATGCAATTGCTGTTAATGAAGACCGTCAATATTATTCAACAATATTTCATCCTGAAGTTGTTCATACACCTGATGGCACTAGGTTATTATCCAATTTTCTTTATAAGATCATTGGTTTAAAAGGAGCTTGGAGTCTGTCTTCCTATCGTAATCAGATGATCCAAGAAATCAGAGAGAAAGTCGGCTCCAGTCGAGTGATATGTGGATTATCAGGAGGAGTTGACTCATCTGTTGCCGCGATACTCATTAACGAAGCAATTGGCAATCAACTTATTTGCATCCTAGTTGACCATGGATTCATGCGTGTCAATGAACCATTGGATGTGACTCAAATGTTTCGTCAATATTACAATATACCATTGATGAGAATAGATGCTTCTGATCGTTTTATTAATGAACTTAAAGATGAAAGTGATCCTGAGATAAAACGGAAAAAAATTGGTAAATTGTTTATTAATATTTTTGAAGAAGAAGCGAGAAAGATAGGTGGTGTTGAGTTTCTAGCCCAGGGAACTCTTTATCCTGATGTTATTGAAAGCATTAGCGTTTCTGATAGTCCATCAGTTACCATCAAATCTCATCATAATGTAGGTGGATTGCCTGAATATATAGATATAAAACTTATTGAGCCCTTGCGTGGATTATTTAAAGATGAAGTAAGAGCACTTGGTAGAGAACTTGGGTTGCCAGATCACTTTATTAAGCGTCATCCGTTTCCTGGTCCTGGTCTTGCAATTCGTTGTCTCGGTAGCATAACTCGTGAAAGATTAGAAATTTTACAGAAGGCGGATGCAATTTATCTTGATGAAATTAAATCTTTTGGTCTTTATGATGAAATATGGCAAGCATGTGCCATTTTGTTACCAATTCAGACAGTTGGTGTCATGGGGGATAGTCGAACATATGAATCTGTTTGTGTCCTTCGTGCAGTTGTCTCCATTGATGGTATGACAGCTGATTTTTACTGTCATGACATGTCATTTCTTGGCAACGTAGCAACACGTATCATTAATGAAGTCCGAGGTATTAATCGTGTCGTATACGATATCACTTCTAAACCTCCAGGAACTATCGAATGGGAATAGCCTCAATCCAATCGCAATAGAATTATGAAATGCATGATAGATAATAGATAAAAGTATATCTTTATTTAAAAGTACTTTTTTAAAATTTTATATTTGAAATTATTGGCTATTAGAAATAGTTTTTCATTTCTTGATCATAATCCACTACTTCATTAGAAATGATAATAGATTCTGTCTTTGAGTTAGTAAATACTTTTACTTTTATGTACTCGATCCATGGAAACGAAAACATAACAATGAAAATTAGAATTTATAATACGCTAACGCGAGGCAAGTCTATTTTTGAACCGATCGATGAAAAGAATGTAAGACTTTATGTTTGTGGTCCAACGGTTTATGGTTTTCCTCACCTTGGAAACGCAAGGCCGGTTATCATTTTTGATGTGTTATTTCGACTGATGCGTTATATTTATGGTTCGAATCATGTTACATATGTTCGGAACATTACTGATATCGATGATAAAATTAATGCTGATGCAGCAGTTAAGTTCCCCCACTTACCTCTTAATCAAGCTATTCGTCAATTTACTAGAAAAACAGCAACTCAATATCAAAATGATATGAAACAATTAGGTTGCTTAGATCCTACTCATCAGCCGAGAGCTACTGATTTCATCTTGCCGCGCACTGATGAAAAGTTTGATATGGTATCAATGATTAGACAACTCATAGATCGTAATCATGCATATATTGCTCACGGAAAAGAAGGACGTGAAATATTGTTTCGCATTAATTCGATGGTTGACTATGGATCTTTATCCAAAAGATCTTTAAAAGAACAGAAAGCAGGAATTCGTATTCCAGTAGAGAGTCATAAAGAAAATCCATTTGATTTTGTGCTTTGGAAAGAGTCCACTGAAAAAGAGCCGGGTTGGACCGCTACTTTTGGTTGTGAAGAAATTAGAGGACGTCCAGGCTGGCATATTGAATGCTCAGCTATGACTTGTGCTTATCTTGGGAAAGTATTTGATATTCATGGTGGTGGCCTTGATCTCATGTTTCCTCACCATGAGAATGAACTTGCTCAGTCTCGCTGCTGTTTTGGTACCAAAGTTATGGCTAATGTTTGGATGCACAATTCACTTTTGCGTGTTGACGGGAAAAAAATGTCTAAGAGTTTGGGTAATTTTCATACTGTTCATGAAATATTATCAACTCCAAAGATAGGAGGACGGTATTGGCCGGGGGCAGTTATACGTTTAGCAATGCTGATGACTCATTATCGTGAGCCGATTGACTTTAATTTAAATCGTCTACAAGAAGCTGAAAATATCCTTACTAAGATTATGCGTCGTGTCTCAGGGCATCAAAGAGAAATTTTAGATCAACTTTTTTTAGATGATCTTGCAAATGATCTCAATACAACAACATATCTAAAAAGAATGCTATCTCAGAATATAAGACCAGGTATGTTGTATGCAGCAGCTGAATTTATTGGACTCAATTTGTCTAAATCCAATACTGATATCGATATTAAAAGGATCATTCAGATCCGATTGAATCTTATTGCTAAAAAAAAATGGGTAAAAGCTGACCGTATTCGTGATTATCTTTTGGATCGAGGAATTAAGCTAAAAGACTCAAAAGATTCAGAAAATGGTGAGAGAATCACAAAGTGGGAAATTAACTGATCAATTAAGGAGACTTCTCTTTGAAAAGTTCAATCTATTATTTTCTAGTCATTTAGTTTTATATCTTGTATACTTTAATTTATTTTACCTGATTAATTTCCTAATTAAAGAATAAAATATATAAGCTAGAGGAAGTTAGTTTTATTTTTTCTCTATTATAAAGATGACTTAGTTTCAATTAATTATTATTAACGTCCAAAGCATTATTAGAGATTATATAGATTGTGATGTCAATTTTTGAGGAATTGAGATAAATAATAAGATGCTCCAGATATTAAGTATAACTTAACTAGTAATTAATCAAAAGATAGGAAATTATGCTCCTTTTCTGATGAGTTTTAATAAATATTTTCATTTTATTATTTTTTGTATGGACTCCATGAGTAGTTTTTCTTGTTCAATCAATATATGCCTTGTCGGTGCTGGTCATATGGGAGGCGCAATGCTATCTCGCTGGCTTGCTGATGGCTATGAAGCTAAGAATATCACCGTCATTGATCCTAATCCTTCATCTAACATTAGTAGAATTATCCAAGAACATGGAGTGGTACATTTTAAGAATTTAGTTGATATTCCTCATCCTGATATAATTGTCATTGCTATAAAACCACAGATTATAGAATCAATCTTAATATCATTATGTGATCTCATTGATAGCAAAATGCTCATTCTTTCAGTGACAGCTGGTTCAACCCTTGCACAGTTGTTAAGAGTCTTTGAAAAGGATGGAAAAAACAATGTTTGTCTAGTTCGATCCATTCCTAATATACCAGCTATGATTGGGATGGGAATTACCTGTTGCGTTGCCAATCAATTTGTTACGAAATCTCAAAGGGAGATAGTAAATCAAATCCTTTTCACTATTGGCAAAGTAGAATGGATTGATGATGAATATCTTATTGATGCTATCACAGCGATATCGGGAAGCGGTCCAGCCTATGTGTTTTATTTAACAGAAGCTTTGGTAGAGGCAGGTAAATCTGTTGGCCTTTCTACTCACTTGTCATTGCAGCTAGTCATTGCAACGATTTATGGCTCCGGTGCTCTATTAGATAGTTCTAATCTCTCTCCTGAAGAATTGCGTAAAAAGGTAACTTCTCTTCATGGAACAACAGAAGCAGCGCTGAATGTATTGATGAAAGAAGAAGCTTTAATAAGATTGATAAAAAGAGCGGTTAAAGCCGCAACTAATCGATCACGTCAGTTGGCAAATCATCACGATTGAAAGAAGCCTGCGATTTTCGAAATATTTGTATATATTTTCATCAACTAAATTTGAACAGTATGATATCACCATCTTTAACGATGTATTCTTTCCCTTCATCACGAGTTTTTCCAGCCTCTTTAGAAGGTCCTTCGCCTCCTAGAAAGATATAGTCATTAAAAGCTATAGTTTGAGCCCGTATGAATCCACGTTTAAAATCTGTATGAATAACGCCAGCGGCCTCTGGTGCTTTTGTTCCAGATACGACCGTCCATGCACGAGTTTCTTTTGGTCCAGCTGTAAAGTAAGTAATTAAAGAGAGTAGTTTGTAACCAGCACGTATCAGTCGATCAATACCTGATTCTTCTAATCCAATCATTTCAAGGAATTCATGTTGTTCTTTTTTCGAAAGTTGAGCAAGTTCTTCTTCTAAAGTTGCTGAGAGGGTAATACTTTCTGTTTTTTGTCCTTCTGCTATTGCTTTTATTTTTCTGCTGTTTTCATTTCCATTTATCGCATCTCTTTCAAGAACGTTACAAACATAAAGAACTGGATTTGCTGTGAGTAAATTGAGTCTTTTGAGGCGTTTTAAATCGTCAGAACTACTCTTCTTAGCAATAAGACGGGCAGGTTTTCCCTTATTAAGACAATCCATAGCTTTTTCCATTATAGGAAGTATACTCATCTCTTCTTCATTCTTTCTATTTACTTTTTTGCTAATCTGTTTAATCTGTCCCTCTAAACTTTCTAAGTCAGCAAGCATAAGTTCAGTTTCGATTGTATCTACATCATTAATTGGATTAACTTTTCCTTCCACATGAGTAATATTATTGTCTTCAAAACAACGTAGAACATGAATGATAGCATCTACTTCACGGATATTAGAAAGAAATTGATTGCCTAAACCTTGACCTTTTGAAGAACCTCGAACAAGGCCTGCGATATCGATAAAAGATATCTGAGTTGGAATGATTTTTTTTGATGATGCTATCTTAGAAATTTCATCAAGCCGTATATCAGGGACGGTAACTTCACCAGTATTAGGCTCGATTGTACAAAATGGATAATTTTCAGCTTGAGCTGAATTAGTTCTTGTTAGAGCATTAAAAAGTGTAGATTTTCCGACATTTGGTAATCCGATGATCCCGCATTTGAAACTCATGATTTTTCCGATTGAGTTTTTGTGATTAAGTGGTTTTTTAAGCGTTCTTATTCAGCTTGATATACATAATTATAAAATTTTCAGATATATCTTCTTTAGCTTTTAGAGAGTAAGCTTATTTTTTGAGTGCATAAATTGACCTTATTCATAAAACCAAGGGCATCGTCTTTTGTAAGATAAACGAGATTGCATGCAATTGAATCAATAAGTGGTATTAACCATATCTGATCAGAAATAGAGAAATTGCTCAGAACATATTTATATACTTTTTCTTTATAGCCTGGATGTCCTATACCAATACGAACACGTTGATACTGTTTTCCAATATAGGCATCAATCGAACGAATGCCATTATGCCCACTAGATCCACCTCCTATTTTAACTTTAATTCTGCAGGGTTCTAGATCTAGTTCGTCATAAAAAACGAGGATTTTATCTGTTGGAATTTTATAGTACTTTAAAGCTTCACTTACTGCATTGCCTGACTTATTAATGAATGTCATTGGTTTAATCAGCAAAATTTTATGGAATTCAATATTCCCTTCAGCAATTAAAGAATGAAATTGGGGTCTCCAATCCGATAATTCATAGTGACGATGTATTGCATCGATAACCATAAAGCCGATATTATGTCGATTTTTCTCATATCTTGGTCCTGGATTTCCTAATCCTACAATTATTAACATTGTAATCCATCAAACTTTTAAAAGTATAATTATCCTAATCATTTCTTTAAAGTATTTTTATCTTTTATCATTCACCATCAGAAAGAGCCTTTATAGGCATTGAAATAGTAGCAATCGTATCATCTTTATCCACAATTGTAGAAACGATATGAGTCGGGAATTTGATCGCAGAAACTTTAACTGAATCGCCAAGATCAAAAGGGGTTAAATCAACCCTAAATAATTCTGGTATTGCATTGGCATGACATTGAACTTCAATTGTATGCCGGATGATATTAAGAATACCACCACGTTTGATTCCTAAGCATATTTGATCATTTTCGAATGATATCGGGATATCAACTGTTACTATGCTTTTCTTTGAAACTCGAAGAAGATCAAGATGAATGATAAAATCATAAACCTTATCCAACTGAAAGTTTTTAGGAAGAACATCATATTTTACTTCATTTACTTTGATATTAAGAATGGTTGTTAGAAAGCTTCCTTTTCTGATTCTCATACTAATTTCTTTGTAAGAAAGTGCAATTGGCAAAGGGGGAGATTCACCTCCATAAATAATAGCTGGTATCATGGAATTTCGACGAAGATCACGTGCGGAGCCCTTTCCTATACTTTTTCTAAGCTGGGCGACGAGCTGATTATTTATGCTCATAAACATGCTCCTAAGTTATCCGAGAGTCATCTATCTGAGTTGAGATTGAGAACCCATCATGAATAATGTCATAGTTCAGAAATCACAATATTAATTGACTCATAATTTCTCAAAAGTTCTTAACTTGAGAAAACTATCATCAAATACAATGAGAAATTCAATTTTGCAACTCTCTGTTATGTTATTTCAAGAGAAGTTTTTTCTTCATCAGGAGATCAATTTGATTTTTCTCTTTCATAAAAGAGTTTAGCAGACGACCTTTTAGAAAATTCTCTTTAGGAAGACGAATTTTCATAGGGTTAACACGACTATTATTGACTTTAATTTCATAATGAAGATGAGGGCCTGTAGAATGCCCAGTTGATCCAACAGTACCAATAATCTGACCCTGACTTACATGTGTACCGGGTACAATACCTCGAGCAATTTGATGTTGATGACTATAGGATGTTTTATATCCATTAGCATGTCGAATAACAGTTAAGCGTCCATTGCTACCAGACCATCCAGCTTTTTCGACAATTCCATTGCCGGCCGCCAAAATAGGTGTACCTAAAGGTGCTGACCAATCAACGCCACCATGAAATTTATAAACACCCGAGATTGGATGACGACGCATCCCAAAAGGAGAGTTAAATTTGCTATTAGGAACAGGTTTACGTAAGAGAAACTGGTTTGTACTGTTACCATTTTCATCATAGAATATTGGGGAATCATTACCATTCACTTTAAAGCGATAGTACTTATATTTTACTCCATTAAAAGTTACTGAAAAGAATAGAATCTGTGAATCATCAGTTGCTTCTTTTTTATTTCCTGATAGGGAATACAAGATTTCCAGTTTATCTAAAATTGATATTTTTTTTCTGAAGTCAATATCAAATGTAATAGTATGAAGAATGGTTTTTGCATGATTTCGATTAAGTCCTTGTGAGAGAATAGCTCGATAAATACTATCATATCTGCTAGGTAAATTGTCTTCATTTAAAATTTTGCCAACTATCCGTTCAGTTGATTGATTCTTTTGTTTATTAATGGGAGAAGGTTCCTTAGCCCAAACAACTTCCTTAGCATCATTGAGCGCAATGCTGGCTTGATGGTTTCCTAAATAATAAACTGTTATACGATGTGGTATTCGTTTTTCAGAGCCCTTTTTATGTTCTAAGGCTACACGCAATTGTGTTCCTGGTTCTAGATTATTTTTCCTCATTTTTCGAACTAATTGAGAAGCCATTCTTCTCAATATATTTGATTTCAGATTTAGGTGAGATAATGAAGTTATTAATGATTGTGATTGTGTTATTGTGATCAATTCCTCTGAATAGAAGAATCTATTTCTCTCTGATTGATTTATTGGAGTGAATCTGGATTCATTTTCAGCGACCACTTTTGTTTTAAGTGGAGATAAAGAAAGTGATTGTTTAGCTTTTTCTTTAAAATAAGGAATAACTGCATGTTTAGTATTAAAATCCTTAAGTGAGCTTAGCGTATTTTTGACAGCTAATTCAGTTTCTAACAATGTAATATTGTTTGCTTGATCATACTGAACATTTGAGAGATCGAAGGGGGTTTGACCTGTTGTTACTTCATTCTCAATATCCGAAATGTCTATAGTATTTTTAGAAACCAAGTTCTTATTTATATCATACAAAAAAACATCAAACGGATTGAATTTAGGGTAGTTGAATTTGGGTATTAATTTAATAGCTAATGGTGTAGAAACATATGCAAGAAGACATTCTTGAGTGGAATTACTCGATTTTTCATCACGTTTTTGTATTTGTATTGGAACATAAAAAATTTTTTTTTAAAGGGGTTAACTTCTAAAAGCTCAATAATTCTATTTCCTCTTTTTTTATATTTTTTTTCTGATCTAAAATGAATAGAATTTCTTTTAAAAAAAGTAGCCCGTTCAATGATCTGTTTCTGTCTATTTAATGTTGTGTAAAATGCACAATACATTAGAATTAATGATGCCATGCCCATTAAAACGGATCCCCAAAACCATCGAACATTAATTTCACGTATACTTAATCGAGGATAGAACTGTCTAATGATCAATGGGTTTTGTTTATCGATTCTCTTCTTTATGATATTAAGTTCACACCAATGATTTTTCATAAAGCCTATTCTTTGATTGAAATCTTAACTTCTAAGCTAAATTATTATTAGAATAATAATATGATTAATCATTTTCTAACTCAATTTTAGTTTTTAAGATTAATAATAAATTTTATTTGCTCATTGATAAAAATCTTAATTTTTCAAGAAGCCTTTTGAGAAAAAGGTAAAATATTTTATTGACAAATAAAATATTTATATTGTAGGTAAGGAAATTAGCTTTTCTTAAGCTTATTTTTGATCTAGCGGTTGTTATGACTACGACTACTAATCTGTTCTTTGATATTTGAATAGGAAGAAAGAGAAACGTGGACGGCGATTTCTGATAAATTGAAATTAAGATTTCGGCGTACTCGTTTTTGAGAATGTTACACCAAAGACTATATCTATAATGTAGTAATGTAGTTTTGTGTTTAAAAATAATTCTCGTCAATTTGAGCACTCCTGATAAACAAGGAGTGGCGCAATCTCTAAAATTCATAGAGTTCTAGAGGCGTTACTATATCAATTTTAAGAGTTGATAAAATTAGCTGATATCTTAGATCAAACTTGAGAGTTTGATCCTGGCTCAGAACGAACGCTGGCGGCAGGCCTAACACATGCAAGTTGAACGCTCTCTTCGGAGAGAGTAGCAGACGGGTGAGTAACACGTGGGAATCTACCTATCGGTAGGGAATAACGCATAGAAATGTGTGCTAATGCCTTATAGCTCCTAGGGGATAAAGATTAATCGCCGATAGATGAGCCCGCGCTTGATTAGTTTGTTGGTGAGGTAAAAGCTCACCAAGACTACGATCAATAGCTGGTCTGAGAGGATGATCAGCCACACTGGGACTGAGACACGGCCCAGACTCCTACGGGAGGCAGCAGTGGGGAATATTGGACAATGGGCGAAAGCCTGATCCAGCTATGCCGCGTGAGTGATGACGGCCCTAGGGTTGTAAAGCTCTTTCAACGGTGAAGATAATGACGGTAGCCGTAGAAGAAGCCCCGGCTAACTTCGTGCCAGCAGCCGCGGTAATACGAAGGGGGCAAGCGTTGTTCGGAATAACTGGGCGTAAAGAGCGCGTAGGTGGATTTTTAAGTTAGGGGTGAAATCCCAAGGCTCAACCTTGGAACTGCCTTTAATACTGTTAATCTAGAGTTCGAGAGAGGTGAGTGGAATTCCGAGTGTAGAGGTGAAATTCGTAGATATTCGGAGGAACACCAGTGGCGAAGGCGGCTCACTGGCTCGATACTGACGCTGAGGTGCGAAAGCGTGGGGAGCGAACAGGATTAGATACCCTGGTAGTCCACGCCGTAAACGATGGAAGCTAGCCGTTAGGTAGTATTCTACTTAGTGGCGCAGCTAACGCATTAAGCTTCCCGCCTGGGGAGTACGGTCGCAAGATTAAAACTCAAAGGAATTGACGGGGGCCCGCACAAGCGGTGGAGCATGTGGTTTAATTCGAAGCAACGCGCAGAACCTTACCAGCCCTTGACATGCCAATCGCGGTTACCAGAGATGGTTTCCTTCAGTTAGGCTGGATTGGACACAGGTGCTGCATGGCTGTCGTCAGCTCGTGTCGTGAGATGTTGGGTTAAGTCCCGCAACGAGCGCAACCCTTGCCGTTAGTTGCCAGCATTTAGATGGGCACTCTAACGGAACTGCCGGTGATAAACCGGAGGAAGGTGGGGATGACGTCAAGTCCTCATGGCCCTTATGGGCTGGGCTACACACGTGCTACAATGGTGGTGACAGTGGGCAGCGAAACGGCGACGTTAAGCTAATCTCCAAAAGCCATCTCAGTTCGGATTGTTCTCTGCAACTCGAGAGCATGAAGTTGGAATCGCTAGTAATCGTGGATCAGCGTGCCACGGTGAATACGTTCCCGGGCCTTGTACACACCGCCCGTCACACCATGGGAGTTGGTTCTACTTGAAGGCGTTGTGCTAACCGTAAGGAGGCAAACGACCACGGTAGGGTTAGCGACTGGGGTGAAGTCGTAACAAGGTAGCCCTAGGGGAACCTGGGGCTGGATCACCTCCTTTCTAAGGGTGTTTCTTAGTATGATAATGCTAATGAATCTCTTAAAAACATGGATGAGTTTACTTTTTAAGCTTATCTTTATTATATTATAGGGAAGTCGCCGTCTTCATTTCTCTTTCTTCTCGAATGGATACTCATGCTGGTTTTTACTACTATTAAATAAACTGTATTTATCAGGGATTGGGCCTGTAGCTCAGTTGGTTAGAGCGCACGCCTGATAAGCGTGAGGTCGGCAGTTCGAATCTACCCAGGCCCACCAATTTTTTGAGGTTTTTCCAGAAATTGGGGCCATAGCTCAGTTGGGAGAGCGGTAGCTTTGCACGCTTCAGGTCGTCGGTTCGATTCCGACTGGCTCCACCATTATTCGAGGATTAAGGTGAGGTTTCGCATGTTGATAAATCAACATGCTTGTTCATTAAGACATTGTATAGAGAAGATCTGACTGGCTAATTGAGCTATTTATTGCTCATGATTTTTATGATGCCTATCCACGCATCGTCTTTCAGATCTCGTGAAACTGGTCTTTATGTTAGAATTAGTCTGAATTTATTGTTAAATTTCAAATTAATCCTGACAACAAGTTAACTAGATTATTTACCAAAGAAAGATTTTTTATAAATTGTCATTGGTAATGAGAACGATCAAGTGTCTTAAGGGCGTTTGGTGGATGCCTTGGTATGCACAGGCGATGAAGGACGTGATACGCTGCGATAAGCGTTGGGGAGCTGCGAATAGGCTTTGATCCGGCGATTTCCGAATGGGTGAACCTACCTCAGAATTAAATGGGGTATCCACATCTGAATACATAGGATGTGAGAAGCGAACGCGGGGAACTGAAACATCTAAGTACCCGTAGGAAAAGACATCAATAGAGATTCCGTTAGTAGTGGCGAGCGAATGCGGATCAGGCCAGTGGCATTTTGAAGACAAGTAGAACCTTCTGGAAAGGAGGGCCATAGTGGGTGATAGCCCCGTATACGCAATTCTTCTTCTTGTCCTTGAGTAAGGCGGAACACGTGAAATTCTGTCTGAATATGGGGGGACCATCCTCCAAGCCTAAATACTCGTGCATAACCGATAGTGAACAAGTACCGTGAGGGAAAGGTGAAAAGAACCCCTATTAGGGGAGTGAAATAGTACCTGAAACCGAATGCCTACAAACAGTAGGAGCCCGTAAGGGTGACTGCGTACCTTTTGTATAATGGGTCAACGACTTAGTGTAACGAGCAAGCTTAAGCCGATAGGTGTAGGCGTAGCGAAAGCGAGTCTGAAAAGGGCGTTTAGTTCGTTGCATTAGACCCGAAACCGAGTGATCTATCTATGGTCAGGCTGAAGGTGTGGTAACACTCACTGGAGGGCCGAACCCACGCATGTTGCAATATGCGGGGATGAACTGTGGATAGGGGTGAAAGGCCAATCAAACTCGGAGATAGCTGGTTCTCCGCGAAATCTATTTAGGTAGAGCGTTGACTGTATACCCTCGGGGGTAGAGCACTAAATAGGCTATGGGGGCTTATAGCCTTACTGATCCTAATTAAACTCCGAATACCGAGGAGTAATGGTCAGCAGACACACTACGGGTGCTAACGTCCGTAGTGGAAAGGGAAACAACCCTAATCGCCAATTAAGGCCCCTAAGTTATGGCTAAGTGGAAAAGGAAGTGAAAATCCCAAAACAACCAGGATGTTGGCTTAGAAGCAGCCATCATTTAAAGAAAGCGTAATAGCTCACTGGTCTAAATTAAGGATTTTTGCGCCGAAAATGTATCGGGGCTAAAGCCATACGCCGAAATTGCGAGTACGTTTTACGTGCGGTAGCGGAGCGTTGTGTAAGTCTGTGAAGGGATATCTGTGAGGAATCCTGGAGATATCACAAGTGCGAATGTTGACATGAGTAACGATAAAAGGGGTGAGAAACCCCTTCGCCGAAAGTCCAAGGTTTCCTGCTTAAAGTTAATCTGAGCAGGGTGAGTCGGCCCCTAAGGCGAGGCAGAAATGCGTAGTCGATGGGAAGCAGGTTAATATTCCTGCACCTGGTGGTAGTGACGGATTATTTAAATTGTCTATTCTTATTGGATTGAGTAGGCTTTGACATAATCACAGGAAATAGCTCCACCGTTTAAGACCGTACCCCAAACCGACACAGGTGGACAGGTAGAGAATACTAAGGCGCTTGAGAGAACTATGCTGAAGGAACTCGGCAAATTGCATGCGTAACTTCGGGATAAGCATGACCTTAAGAAAGGTAACTTTTTTAAGGTGTCACAAAATAGGGGGTGGCGACTGTTTACCAAAAACACAGGGCTCTGCTAAGCCGTAAGGCGATGTATAGGGCCTGACGCCTGCCCGGTGCTGGAAGGTTAAAAGGAGAAGTGCAAGCTTTGAATTGAAGCCCCAGTAAACGGCGGCCGTAACTATAACGGTCCTAAGGTAGCGAAATTCCTTGTCGGGTAAGTTCCGACCTGCACGAATGGCGTAACGACTTCCCCACTGTCTCCAGCATAGACTCAGTGAAATTGAAATCCCCGTGAAGATGCGGGGTTCCTGCGGTTAGACGGAAAGACCCCGTGCACCTTTACTATAGCTTCACACTGGCATCAGTGATAATATGTGTAGGATAGGTGGTAGACTGTGAAGTTGAGGCGCCAGCCTTGATCGAGTCTCCCTTGAAATACCACCCTTACTATTATTGATGTCTAACCGCGGCCCGTTATCCGGGTCCGGGACATTGTGTGGTGGGTAGTTTGACTGGGGCGGTCGCCTCCCAAATTGTAACGGAGGCGCGCGATGGTTGGCTCAGTCCGGTCGGAAATCGGACTTTGAGTGCAATGGCATAAGCCAGCCTGACTGCGAGACTGACAGGTCGAGCAGAGACGAAAGTCGGTCATAGTGATCCGGTGGTTCCTTATGGAAGGGCCATCGCTCAACGGATAAAAGGTACGCCGGGGATAACAGGCTAATGACCCCCAAGAGTTCATATCGACGGGGTTGTTTGGCACCTCGATGTCGGCTCATCGCATCCTGGGGCTGGAGTAGGTCCCAAGGGTTTGGCTGTTCGCCAATTAAAGCGGTACGTGAGCTGGGTTCAGAACGTCGTGAGACAGTTCGGTCCCTATCTGCCGTGGGTGTAGGAATATTGACAGGACCTGTCCCTAGTACGAGAGGACCGGGATGGACGTATCACTGGTGGACCTGTTGTGATGCCAATTGCATTGCAGGGTAGCTATATACGGAAGGGATAACCGCTGAAAGCATCTAAGCGGGAAGCCTGCCTGAAGATAAGTATTCCCTTAGAGTCGTCGAAGACTACGACGTTGATAGGCTGGGTGTGGAAGCACGGTAACGTGTGAAGCTTACCAGTACTAATAGCTCAATCGGCTTGATCGTTCTCATTTCTTATGACTATTGACTATTCTATTTTTTGATTGTTTAAAATATGGACTTTACGTTTTGTTGACTTGGTGGTTATTGCGAGGTTCCTACACCCGATTCCATTCCGAACTCGGAAGTGAAAAGCCTCTGCGCCGATGGTACTTTGTCTTAAGGCATGGGAGAGTAGGTCGCTGCCAGGTTTACTAAGCGTATTTTAGGGATTTAATTCTCATAAAGATGTGATTTCATTGAGAGTCATTGTATTATTGACCAGATATAAAGAACCACAAATGAGTATTCGAGATTTTTCTCTTTTAGTATGATTTTTAATAAATAACATGGCATCATATAGAGATGGAAATGGTAAGGTTTTCAATCCACATTTATAAGCTATTCTGCTTAATTCTTCTGCATTATAACTAGAAGTCCTAGATTTAATTGAAACAGTTAGAACTTCCTTAGCTAAGCATTTAAATTCATTGAAATAACCACTAGCATCTTTTGTTTTCAACATGCCACATATTAAGATCAACTTCTTCCTTTCTTTTTTTTCAAGTTCTTTCATGAAATCAGCTATGACTTTTGCAGCTCCTGGATTGTGGCCTCCATCCAACCAAACTTCGCTTCCTTGAGGGAACATATTAATTAAAGGACCTTGTTTTATTCTTTGCATACGTCCTAACCATTCCGCTTCAAGAATTCCACGTTCTAAGGCTTTTTGAGTTAATGAAAAACCGACTTTGTGAGAGAGAGCTCTAACAGCCGAAATAGCAACAGTTGCATTTGATATCTGATGACTACCATACATTCTCGGAAGGGGCAAACTAAGGAATTCTTTTTTATCTTGATAGATAAGTTGTCCATTTTTTTCTAGACCTAAATAGTTCTGATTCATTATCTGAATTGGTGCAAGACGATATGATGCTTGTTGTTCAATAATTTTAATCACTTCATCTTTTTGGGCACTGACAATTACAGGAACATTGTTTTTGATGATCCCAGCCTTAGAGAAAGCTATTTCTGATAATTTCTCTCCAAGAAGAGCTTCGTGATCGAAGGAAATTGGTGTAATAACTGTAATAGCAGGGTTATGAATAACATTAGTTGCATCTAGACGACCACCAAGGCCAACTTCTACGAGAGACACATCAGCTGGATTTTCTGAAAATAAAATAAACATTACCGCCACGAGTATTTCAAAAACAGTGATGTTCTGATTCCCATTGGCTGCTGCAACTTTATCAATTGCAATAGAAAGTTTCTCATCATCAACAAACTTTCCTTTCCCTTTGTATTGTCCGATTCGATATCGCTCATGCCATGAAAAAATATGAGGAGATGTATGAACGTGGACTGCTAAACCATTAGCTTCTAATATTGATCTCATGAAGGCGATAGTTGAACCTTTTCCGTTTGTCCCAGCTACATGGATAACTGGTGGAATCCGTTCCTGAGGGTTACCCAATTTTTCCAACAACACACTTATGCGCTGAAGATTTAGATCATATCCTTTAGGATGAGCATACATAAGTGTTTCAATTTTTTCTTTTGCGCTTCTAATTCTTTTATTCATCCTTTTCCATCTTTTTATTTGACGATTAGAGTTAAATAAAGTGAATTTGATTCTAATTCTCAGCTGAGCTTTTCGATCCCATTCAGGTCATGAAGATAAATCTATAGCATCAGTTAATTGAAGATCAACTCCTTGGACGTAAGACATATCCATCATTAGCTTTTTAGCTGATAAATTTTTTACTCCTAGATCCTAGCCTAGCATTTTTTCTGCAACCAAACTATCGCCAATGAAGATAAAGTGTGGTTAGTCCTATTCTTCTTCATTGAATTTATTCAAAAAATTTGATTGATTGAACCGTATAGATCTACTGAATAATAATTCAAGCTAGACAGATCAGATTCCTTTTAAATTATCAAAACTATTCCCTAGCTCAATGAAGGAGAGGTGGCCGAGTGGTCTAAGGCGCACGCTTGGAAAGCGTGTAGATGGTAGATTCTGTCTCCGGGGTTCGAATCCCCGCCTCTCCGCCAGTCATATAATTACTATTATCTTTATCTCAATATATTTTATAGAAATAAATGGGATAAAAAGAGATAGATATCAAAAATGATCAATGTTATTGCTATTAGGAGAATGCCCTGATGATTAAGTCCGAGCTCGTTAGGATTATTGCACAGAAAAACACCTACCTCTATCAGCGTGATGTAGAACATATAGTTAATACGGTCCTAGAAGAGATTAGTTCTGCTTTAGCTAATGGTAATAGGGTTGAGTTACGCGGTTTTGGATCCTTTTTTGTCAAATCAAGAGAATCGAGAATTGGAAGAAACCCTAGAACTGGTGAACAAGTTGATATTGAAGAAAAAAATGTACCATTCTTTAAAACAGGAAAGAATTTGCGTGAACGTATCAATAAAGAATTAGATAAACTCTCTTTAGATCAGGAAACAAGAATATCAATTCAAAATGACAGTATAGAAATAAAGAATAGAAAAAGGATCAGTGAATCAACTCTTAATAGACCATAGTTTTGAGGGTAATTCAATGAATTTTAATCCTACAAACATAGAATCTTATCACTACATCATCATCGGTGCAGGCTCAGCAGGTTGTGTTGTAGCCAATCGATTGAGTGAATCTCCCAAGCATAGAGTCTTACTTCTTGAAGCAGGAGGTAGTGATGATAACTTTTGGATAAAAGTACCTCTTGGTTATGCGAAAACCTTTATGGATCCATCTGTAAACTGGTGTTTTTCAACGCAAGCTGATCCAGGCTTAAACGGACGATTATCCTATTGGCCTCGTGGACGTGTTATTGGAGGATCTAGTTCTATTAATGCAATGTCTTATTTCCGTGGCTTACCTCATGATTTTAATGATTGGGAACTGGCTGGTGCCACTGGTTGGAACTGGAATATTGTTAACAAAACCTATGAGCAGCTCGAATCTAATGATGAAATTGACTCATTAGGAAATCGAAAAATCCGTGGAAGTGGACCGGTTTGGGTGAGTGATCTCAGCGATCAGATGCATCCATTTTCACAATATTTTTTACAGGGAGCACGAGATTTAGGCTGGCCTGTATCATACAATATTAATAGCAATCAAAATGAAGGTCTTTCACCGATACGCAGTACAGTACGCTCTGGCCGACGTTGGTCAGCCGCAGATGCTTTTTTGAAACCCGTGAAACACAGGCAAAACCTGCGGATTTTAACCAGTGCAATCGTTCAAAAAATTGTTCTAGAAAAGATGCGGGCAACTGGTCTTATTTATCGCCAAGGAGAAAAGCTAGTACAGGTACATGCCTACGAAGAGGTAATTGTGTGTGCAGGTGCTATTAATTCTCCACATCTTTTACAATTATCAGGTATTGGGCCACCAGATTTGCTCAAAAGGCATGGTATTACAATTGAAAATAGTCTCAATGCTGTAGGTTGTGGACTTCAGGACCATCTAGCACTCTCGCATTATTATCGTGCAAAAGAGCCGACCTTGAATAATCAGTTGGGCTGGTTTTTTGGAAAAATAACAGCTGGTATTCACTATTTATTAACACGCTGCGGCCCTTTAAGTGTCCCAATTAATCAGATTAGTGGTTTTATTCGCTCAGATAACGATGTATCGTCACCTGATGTTCAGGTTTATTGCAACCCTATATCCTATAAAATACAGACATCTGGTTTACCTAAGATTAATGCAGAAGCTAGTTTTTTACTATCTGCACAACCCTGCCGACCGAGCAGCAGGGGTACGATACAGCTTGCATCCTCTAATCCCCTAGATGCCCCCCTTATACAACCCAATTCTCTATCGACTGATGAAGATCGTGATATGGCCATTAAGGTAGGTAAAATACTACAAACCCTTACACAGGCTCCTTCTATCCAAGAAGTTACACAAGAGCCCTTATTGCCAGATATTACCGTAATGAATGATAAAGAATTACTAGAAAATTTTCGTAATCGTGCACAAACAGTATTTCATCCTTCTTGCACCTGCCGTATGGGAAGGAGTAAAAAGGATTCGGTTCTCGATAGCAAGTTGCGTGTTCACGGTATCTCTAGTTTAAGAGTTATAGACGCTTCCTCTTTCCCAAATATCACTTCAGGAAATACCAATGCCCCGACCCTTATGCTGGCTTCGCGCGCTTCTGATTTCATTCTTGAAGAGAAGAGCGGATAAGACAATAAGATGAATTGATAAAATTAATTCGAGTTTTCATCAAGATATTCTAACTCCCGTCCTATAGCGACACCATGAGCTAAACGTGAAATAGCTATTTTAGAATCAACCATTATCTAATTCTATATGCCGTTTGATAATTAATACTAGAGTAAATTTATAAGCTTATTAAAAACCTGAGAAATCCTTTTATATAAAAATACGATTTCGTTATCTCTATCATTGGAACATTTTTGACTATATTGCTTCGTTAGGAGGCTAAGCAAGTTTAGCATTAGCATGAACACAGCAACGTAGTAATTTTCGTAAGTTAATCAATTTGTATATACAATATACAAACCTATGTTTATTTTTCTTAGTTTAAAACTTGGTGTGAGTCTCATGGATTCTCTATTAAGAGAAAAGGAGATCAGAAAGATATTTCTAGATGAAAAATAGGATCAAAAGATAGCGAACACCTTAATAGTGAAATTGAAACTGGTTTTGACATTGCTTTGATGAGTGGAGAAATATATCATGGAAAGGACTGTTTTTAAGAGTGGTTGCAGCGTTCTATATACTCTTTTATCAGATAAATCTTCAGTTTCTCTATTTTCTACAAAACCCACTTCACTTCTTATTCCTTACTAAAGATAGCCCCTATATCTACAACAGAATCGCTATCGCTGACAAAACAGGAGAGTAAGATTGATAGCAACTAGTATGGAGAACGTATTCAAGGCCATTCGCACCTTTGAAAAAGGTGAAATACTTATAGTTACAGATGATGATGATAGAGAAAATGAAGGTGATCTGATTGTTGCAGCAGTACACTGTACACCAGAAAAAATGGCTATGATTATTCGTTACACTAGTGGCATTGTATGTACACCTATGCCAAACGAAGAAGCTCGCCGACTTCAATTAACACCAATGGTAGCTGAAAACGATGCTCCCTATTCAACTGCTTTTACAGTCTCTGTTGATTATCGATATGAAATGACAACGGGGATTTCTGCTGAAGAACGTTGTGCTACAGTTCGCGGTTTAGCTAATCCTAGTTCTTGTGCTGAAGATTTTTTTCGTCCTGGACATATCTTTCCACTAGTAGCACGATCAGGTGGTGTATTGATGCGATCTGGTCATACAGAAGCTGCTGTTGATTTGTGTAAATTGGCAGGTTTGCCACCTATAGGTGTCATTTCTGAATTGATAAATGATGATGGGACAGTAATGCGAGGTCCCCAGATCAAAGATTTTGCTATAGAAAAATCCCTGAGAATAATTACCGTTGCAGAGATAATTTCCTATAGACAAAGACAAGAACGCTTGGTTCAACGGATTGAGGAGTTTAACACACAAACATCCATTGGATTAGCTCGAGCTTATACTTATACAACCGATTGGGATCCCATGCATCAATTAGCCGTTGTTTATGGAAAAATCGGTAATGGAAGAGATGTGCTTGTTCGCTTACATGTTGAATCGGTTTTAGATGACGCATTTGGTGGATCATCTTCTCTGAACAAAAATTTAACACTGATTGAGAAGGAGGGTAGAGGAATTATCGTATATCTTCGTGAAGGCTCTGTTGGTGTTTCGTCAGGTAGTACTCGTAATAACCTTGGATTATCCAGCCTTAATGTCACTAAATTGGATGATAATCAAAAACAATATAGTGCTTCACGATTTCGAAAAGAGGAATGGCTAGAGATAGGTCTTGGTGCACAGATTTTAAGAGATTTAGGTGTTTCATCCATAAAACTTATTGCATCAAAAGAACGTCATTATGTTGGTTTATCAGGGTTTGGTATCGAGATATCTGATACAGTTATTCTAAATAGTTAATCTTTCTTGGTTAAAGATGAATTTAACGAAGAAAAATTTTAAGTTTATAGAAGCTAATTCATTGATTAAATTTGATTCAAATCTGTATTTTATTGGCCTAGATGAATTGACTATAGAAGATGCATAATCTTTTATGCCGGGCGGGAGTCATCTATAAATTAGGAACTGTTCATGTCTAAAATATCAAAGATTACTAACATTTCTACGCTGAGTTTTGAAGAAGCATTAGAACAACTAGAAAAGATTGTTAACAATCTAGAAGGTGGGGATGTTTCACTCGACGAATCGATTACATTTTATGAGCAAGGTGAACTTTTAAAAAAGCACTGTGCGAAATTGCTACAGGCAGCAGAAGATAAAGTTGAGAAAATCCGCCTTGGTGTTGACGGTTCGATCAAAGGGACTGAACCCCTAATTAAATCCTAAGTTAAGATATAAAGTTGGCCTCTTTTGGAATTCTTCAATTTTTAAGGGTTAAGGCTTACAAAACAAGTGTTATGTCTTCTTCTAAAGGAGATTGAAGATTGTTTCGTATTAGTTTAAATATAAACCTAATTTTGGCAAACAATAACACTCTATCCTGCATTTACAGCTGATGCTAACGGGTTTGAGATAATAAGGAGTGCGATTCATGGTAGGAAGTGTCAACAAAGTTATTTTAATTGGAAATCTGGGTACGGATCCTGAAATAAAACGCACTCAAGATGGTCGAAAAGTCGTTAATTTGTCTATTGCAACATCTGAATCGTGGCGAGATAAAAATACCGGTGAACGCAGGGAGAGGACCGAGTGGCATCGGGTTGTCATTTTTAATGAAAATTTATCTAAGATCATCGAAGAGTATCTTAGAAAAGGTTCTAAGGTTTATATTGAAGGACAGTTACAAACCCGAAAATGGCAGGATCAAAATGGCCAAGATCGTTACTCAACAGAGGTAGTTCTTCAGAATTTTAATAGTAATCTCACAATGTTAGATTCGCGCAGTGATAGTAGTTTTCGTTCTAGTGATCTTACTAGTATTAAGGATTATCATACCCAGTCTATATCATCACCATCTACATCTAGGCCAGCTTCCATGATGGAAGGGGGAGACGATCTGGATGATGAAATTCCTTTCTAGGGCTACATACTCAATATAAAGAATTCACCTGAATCATTTCAGTTAGCCAAATCTTTAGTTCTCCTGTACGGATTATCTTTCTTACGCAATTGCAATCTTAATGGAATGCCATGGAGTTCAAAACTTCTTCGAAGTTCGTTTATCAAATAACGTTCATAAGAATCTGGTAGATTTTCAGGATGAGGCCATTGAGCGAAAAAGGTTGGGGGACGGGTTTTGATCTGTGTAATATACTTAAATCGCATGCGCTTCCCAGAAAAAAGGGGGGGAGGATGATGCTCTTGTACACATTCAAGCCAACGGATTAATTTTGACGTGGAGATCCTCTTCTTCCAAACAGATTCAATATCAACTATCGCATCCATTAAATATTGAAGACCTATCCCATTTTTTCCAGACAGAGGGACAGTTTTTATACCTCTGATCTGAGGAAGAACATAAGCTGTCTTTTTATGAAGATCGGAAAGTAACTCTTTCTTATCTTTAATAAGATCCCATTTATTGAAAACAATGACCGGTGCACGTCCTTCTTGTACTACTAAGTCAACAATCTGAATATCCTGTTTCTTCAACGGACTCGTTGCATCGAAAACTATGATTACAACTTCAGCGTGTTGGATAGAGCGTAAACTATCTGAAACTGATAATTTTTCTATTTTCTCATGAACTCGAGCTTTCTTACGCAGTCCAGCTGTATCAAAGATTTTGATTGATCGATCTTGCCATTTCCAATCGACTGGAATGGAGTCACGAGTTGTACCCGGATCAGGACCAGTTAGCAGTCGTTCTTCTTTGATAATTTGGTTAATAAGAGTTGATTTTCCAACGTTAGGTCGACCCACAACTGTAATTTTTAGAGGTTTATTTGCATTCTTTTGATTTTCTATGGTTTTATGATCATTCATAAATTTCAAAGCTAAGGCGTTTTTTCTATTTAACGCATCATCTATTGCATTTTTTAAATCTATCATGCCATCGCCATGTCTGGCAGATATGGTGACTGGATCACCAAACCCCATCGAACAGGCCTCATAAATGTTATGTTCATCTTGAGCTCGCTCTACTTTATTAGCTACTAAAATGACAAATTTTCCTAATTTATGGAGCATGGACGCACACTTGAAGTCCAGTGAAAAGAGTCCAGAACGCCCATCAATCATGAAAAGAATAATATCAGATTCAACGATTGCTAATTTTGTTTGATCTTGTATACGAGCTGATAAACTACCAAAACTACCAGACTTAATATCCTCTAGTCCAGCTGTATCCACTATGCGGAAATTCAAGTCTCCTAATTGAGCATTACCCATACGCCTATCTCTTGTAAGACCTGGCTCATCATAAACTAGAGCGAGTTTTCTTCTCGCTAGACGGTTGAAAAGTGTAGATTTACCAACATTGGTCCGTCCTGTTATTGCTGCTGTTATCATTTTATTATTCCGTGGTAGCGCCTCCAGATTTTATCAGTTCCAACATGATCTGTACACGGTCTTCAAGACCAGCAGGAATACCTTCTTCCTTCTGAAGAGCACTAAATTGCTGAAAGGCCTTTTGGAAGTCTCCAATCTTTAAATAGGCTAATCCTAAAACTTCTTGAGCAGAGTATTTATAGGCACCCTCTGGTCTTACAAGGGGGCCAACTATTTCCTTAACATCTTCAATAGAACCAATATCTACCAATATCATACCACTACGAATTCTTGCAATATCCCTAAAATTTCTATCGACTGATATATTATTAATAACAATATTATATTGTTTTACTGCTTTCTCTAATTCACCAATATTTGCTAGTTTTGATGCAGTTAACAAGTTTGATAATACTTTGTATACACCTCTTCCCTTTTCTCTTAATTTGGCTAAAATCTGATCAGATCTTATATCCTTTCCAAGGCGAATAGAATCGATGAAAGAGTCGCCATCTGAAGCAGCTTTATGAATCATATTCCATTGATAAAGCTCTAGAGAAATGGTTATAAAAACCAACGCGATAGATGCCGCTATTAAAAATTTCTTGTATCTCTTCCAAAAGAATTGATTTTTTTCTCTCTGAATCTCTTTTTCAATTTCATCAATCAATGAACCATCCGAATCGAACATAAATCACTAAATTATCACTATTCCTAGCAGCAGAAAGTAAAAAAGGGAAAAGAGAAAGAAGAATCTTGAGGGCCTAATCTATACATTATCGTTATAATTTATGAATCTTCATCTTTTTTTTCTGGTGGAACTAAACACTGAATGCTAGTCAAAAGATCATCTTCAGAGAAAGAATCAAAAGAAAGAGCCTCAGGAGATTTTAAGATGCTACTATCAGGTTCTTCTATATACTCTATATCTAGGTTAGATATAGTTTCTGGCTCGTCTATCTCAACTTGCTTCTGCAGAGAATGGATTAAATCTTCTTTGAGATCTCCAGGAGAAAGACGCTGTTCAGCAATTTCTCGCAAAGCGACAACTGGATTCTTATCATTATCACGGTTAACAGATATTTCTGATCCTGATGAAATCTGTCGAGCTCTATGGCTAGACAAAAGCACTAATTCAAAACGGCTTGAGACTTTATCAATACAATCTTCAACGGTAACACGAGCCATAGATCAATTCCTAATTTATTTTATTAAAGTATAGAGAGATTTGTACAGTCATAATCCGCTCATCTCAAGGAAATTCAATTCTAAAAATCATTTCTATATTCTTGATATTGAAGGTTGAATATTTTCCTGCTATGATTGGATTTGTTTACTCTGTTTTCTATTTTCCTTTTATTTAAAGAATGATTGAGATCTTTAAATATCAGTTTTTTAGTTCGAATGTATTAATTTTTACTCATTTATTAAAATAGTTGGTGCATGATTGTAGATTAGATTAGGATGAGTGTATTTAATGGTATTCTCTTGACTGATCCTGGTCACTTCTAATAGAAGATGCCGTTTTTCTGAGAAAAGGAAGACTTTCATCTTTTACATTGATACCTTGAAAAAAAACAATAGATGATATTTTTTTAACAAGTCAAATCCTCTCTTTTCTCATAAATGCTTTAAATCTCTTCATGTTCGAATGAGAAGACAGCATTAGAATGAATGTGGACAATGGACTATAATTTAAAAATGAAGGATATGGCAGTTGTTATCAGTTGAAAAAAAGAAGGTGTGGTGGGAAACAATTTCAGTTATTATGCAAGCGATTCTTCTTGCTATGGTATTACGAACTTTTTTATTTCAGCCCTTCAGTATTCCATCCGGTAGCATGAAACCAACATTGCTCGTTGGTGATTATATATTTGTATCCAAATATAGCTACGGATACTCTAAGTATTCATTTCCATTTCGCCTCCCATTCTTAAGCGGTCGGATTTGGGAACGGATCCCCGAGCGTGGTGATGTTGTTGTTTTTAAGTTTCCAGTTGATACCAACAAAGATTACATTAAACGCCTCATTGGGTTACCCGGTGACAAAATCCAAATGATCGATAGTGTGATTCATATCAACGGTATACCTGTTCGGAGGGTTGAAAATGGAATTTTTTTTGATAAAACTCGTTTTTATCAGCCAATAATCCCAGAATTTGAAGAGAGTATGCCCAACGGTCGAAGTTACAAAACAATTGATCTATTTCCAGGTGATGTCAGTGATACAACGGGCATTTTTGAAGTACCAGAAGGTCACTATTTCTTCCTTGGTGATAATCGTGATAATTCTTCTGATAGTCGTTACGATGTTGGAATGGTCCCAGCTGAGTTATTAGTTGGAAAAGCACAAGTCATTTTTTTATCTCTTGATAATGATGTTGCTGCTTGGAAATTATGGCGATGGCCTAAAGATATGAGGTGGAATCGTATATTTACGTTTCTTTGAGAAAGAATATGAAATCTCCCTATATTTCAGCTGATAAAATAGAAAACCTTGAGAAGCGTATTGATCACAGGTTTAAAACACATGAACAATTAGTGAGGGCGTTAACACATGCTAGCGCAGTCCCATCATTAAATGATTTTTTACATTATGAGAGATTCGAATTCTTAGGCGATCGTATCTTAGGATTGTGTATTGCTGAACAGTTATTTTTCAGTTTTCCAGAGGCCTGTGAAGGAGAAATGGCTATGCGCTTGAATATATTAGTGAGTGGGAAGACTTGCTCTGATGTTTCTGATGAAATTGGTTTGCATGAGTTTATATTTACTGGCACTTGTTTAAAAGAACTGACAAGCGACCGTATGCGTAGCGTGCGCGCCGATGTAGTGGAATCTCTCATTGCAGCAATTTATCTAGATTCTGGAATAGAAAGTGCCAAGAAATTTATTTTCAAATTCTGGAATAATCGTATCCATGCTACTCAGACTGTAATACGTGATAGTAAAACATCTTTACAAGAATGGGCTCATTCAAAAGGATACGCAACGCCAGTTTACTATGTTTCCAGACAAACTGGTCCTGATCATGCTCCTCGCTTTGTGGTTGATGTTATTATTGAAGGCATACAAAGTGCTTCAGGATCAGGTCGTTCTAAACGAGGAGCGGAACAGAAGGCAGCTGAAATTATTTTGATAAATGTAGGCAAATGGATAAAGCACGAGGATGGTACAATACAGGAACACAATGTTTGACAAGCAGTAAAGAAATAAAAACAAGAGCTGGTCTTATTACACTCATCGGAGCACCCAATGTTGGTAAATCGACTTTACTCAATCAGTTGGTTGGCGCTAAAGTTTCAATTGTAACTCATAAAGTTCAAACAACCCGAAGAAGGGTTCATGGAATAGTAATATGTAACAATGACCAGTTCATATTCGTTGATACGCCAGGAATATTTGAATCTCGGCGGCCTCTCGATCATGTAATGGTTAATAAAACGTGGAGGCAAATCAAGAATTCTGATGTTGTTTGTCTTGTAATAGATTCTGCAAAGGGTCTTAAAGGCGAATCTGAAGTTATTTTAAGAAAAATTTCGTGCATCAAACTCCCCAAAATTTTGTTAATCAACAAGATCGACCGAGTAAAGCGTGAAAAACTTTTTCAATTAGTTATTAATGCAAATGAGTACACATATTTTGATAATACATTCATGATTTCTGCTTTGAATGGAGATGGCTGTAAAGATATTTTGAATCATATTCGTAATTTTTTACCTGTTGTACCGTGGCTTTATCCACCCAATCAGGTATCAAATGTTTCTCAACGTATGCTATCATCTGAAATTACCCGTGAAAAACTTTATCTCTGTCTTCATCAGGAATTACCCTATTCAGCTCGTGTGGAAGTTGAGTGTTGGGAGGAAAAGATCGATGGTAGTTTAAAAATCGATCAGACTATTTATATTGAGAGACTTTCTCAAAAGAGAATACTGATCGGTAATAAGGGAAAAACGATCAAGAGAATTTCGTCTATGGCTAGAAAAGAACTCTCTGAGCTTCTCAAACGTCAGGTTCATTTGTTTTTGTTGGTAAAGGTACGTGAGAGATGGGTTGATAATTCTGAACCAGATCCAGAAATGGGTCTATCGTTTCTAGACTAAAGAAAGATTAGCTAACTTGGAAGGGACAGATGAAGTGATTAGATTGGGCAATCATAAATTATGAGGCTAACTCTTCATCTTCAGCTGTTCAATTCGGTTATTTTCACTTGGCGTGCACGGTTAAGTAATAATTTAGGCCAATTCAATTCAAGATTGAATCAAATTCCTTACGTGGCCCAACAGCAACAAGTCATCGAAAAAGCTCACGGGATTTATGCTCTTCAATCCTTAGTTCCGCCTATTAGATTATGACCTGAACGTTATTCTTATCTCCTCTCTTACAAAATAAAATACTCTTGACCCCTTCATTTTAATTAGTTGAATATTTTAGGAGAATTGTTCGTTAATTTTGAGATTTTTCTTCTTCAAGAGTTTGGCTTTGGCCTTAATATAATATGAATTGTTGTGCGTTGACTCGCAAAACACAAAAATTGATTTATATATCGCCTAGAACAGGGTGTTCGGTTAGTTGATCAGATTAAAATCCTTATTACAGTTCAGTTATTCTCATACAATCCCTAATTAACGATATCATCGATGGGTTTTCTCCGTCTATCGTTCACATCCATCATGGCCTCCTTCAAAAATAACAAGTCTCTTAGCGCTTCTAAAACGCCATCGTTAAGAATCGGATTCTTACTGAAACGCCCGCTCTCCACTTTACTTCTAAAGTGAATAACATTCTAATATTGAAAGAATATCAATCTTACATTAACGTATTCATTTTTATACTGATCAATGGTTGTGTAATTCAGCATTATAGATACAATTTTTAATGATTTAGAAAAATTATCAGTGTTTACAGGGATTATAATTAAATTTAAGATTAATTTTCTTTTTATTTAGAATTTTGAAGAGTGAGTTACTCCTTTTTCGATAAAAAGGATATGAATTACATCAGATTGATCCCCTTAACCAGGTAATATTATCTGATAAAAATATTTTATTTACTTCTCTCTAACCTTGTTTTTCACTCTCTTTATACTCAAAATGATCGTAGGGTCATGACCTGACAGGAAAGCAGAATAACATGAATATGCCAGTGTCTGTGGAGAAGGACAGTATAACTCCCACTAAATGCGACTTTATCCGCCTTTCGAATGGACTTTCTTATGAAAGATTCTCTCAAGATTCTTTAGAATTTAACTCTAAAGTTGAAAGGGAAACAGCCCATCTTTATGAAAAAGTTCGTAACCATATTCCTGAAATTGAATGGCCATTCCATGCACCATATATCCACGCTATTAACCAGTTAAAAGTTGACCGCAATGCGTCAATTTTAGCACATAATTATCAAATGCCTGAGATCTATCATTGTGTTGCTGATATTTGTGGTGATTCACTTCAACTGGCACAGGAAGCTAGCCGTATTAAAACGGATATTATTATTCAATGTGGTGTTCATTTTATGGCAGAAACGTCGAAATTGTTGAATCCAGACAAGACTGTTTTAATTCCGGATTTGAAAGCTGGATGTAGTCTTGCAGAATCAATTACAGGAGAAGATGTACGAATATTGCGATCAGCTAATCCTAATGTTCCTATTGTCACTTATGTAAACACATCAGCTGATGTAAAGGCCGAAAGTGATATATGCTGTACATCATCAAATGCGGTTCAGGTTGTTGAGAGTTTTGGTGTTGACAAAGTTTTTCTTATTCCTGACGAATATCTCGCAAGAAATGTTGCCAAACAAACAAATGTCCAAATCTTAATTTGGAAAGGTCATTGTGAAGTTCATGAAAGGTTCACTGCGGAGGAATTACTGGTTTATAAGGAAGCAGATCCAGAACTTAAGATTCTGGCTCACCCCGAATGTCCGACCGAAGTGACTGACATTGCTGATTTAACAGGCTCTACAAAGAGCATGATTGATTATACTATGAATCTTAAGCCAGGTTCAAAGATTCTATTAGTTACTGAATGTTCAATGGCCTCCAATATTCAAATAAAAGCTCCAAAGGTTGAATTTATCAAACCTTGCAATTTATGTCCGCATATGCAGCGTATTACCTTACCTAAAATTCTCGATAGCCTTTTAGTAATGGAAGAAGAGGTTATTATAGATGATTTAGTAGCAAAAAAAGCACGTATAGCTGTGGAACGGATGGTCAATTTAGAAAATTAAGGAATTCCTATTTCATGGATATGGATATTGACTTAAAGCTAAGGCTTACTCTTACTGAAAAATAGAATAGAAGGATCTTCTTCTGCTGATAGTTTTCTGATTCTTCGTGGATTGAATTTTGAAGGATTGATGAATTAGAAATGTCAGTTCACTCAATAAAAAGTTTTTAATTGTGATGAGCAAGCAATTGTCTTCTGGTATTAACGATGTGATCATTATTGGTGGTGGATTAGCTGGTTTATTTTGCGCTCTAAAGCTGTCTCCAAAACCAGTGACTATTTTAACTTCTTCCTCGCTAGGGAAGGGGAATTCTTCTTCATGGGCACAGGCTGGTATTGCTGCAGCGGTATCTGAAACTGACTCCGTAGAAAAGCATTTAGCTGATACGCTAAGAGCTGGTGCTGGAATTAGTGATGAAAGTATTGCCCGCCTCATGGTCTCTCAAGCCCCCGATCGTATTTTAGATCTTCTGGAATTTGGTGTTCCCTTTGACCAGGATCGCAAAGGCAAACTTAGGGTATCGCAAGAAGCGGCTCATAGTGAGAAAAGAATTATTGGTGTCCGCGGGGATATGGCCGGTAAGGTGGTCATGGATGTCCTGGTGGATATTGTAAAAAAAACCCCATCTATTCGTGTTCTAGAAGGATATGTTGCTCAGGATTTATGGGTTCAAAGAAGGCGTGTTACCGGTGTGATTGCACGGAATGAAGAACAAGATGGAAACAATCATATAATATTGTCAACACAGGCTGTTGTAATCGCAACAGGTGGCATAGGTCATCTTTACCTTGTCACAACGAATCCTGTCGAAGCCTGCGGTGATGGTATTGGTATAGCAGCAAGGGCTGGTGCTATTCTTGCTGATATGGAATTTGTTCAATTTCATCCGACTGCGATTGATAGCGGTACAGATCCAGCACATCTAGCGACGGAGTCCCTTCGTGGTCATGGTGCAATTTTGACTAACAAAAATGGAACTCGATTTATGAAATCGATCCATCCGGATTCTGAATTAGCACCTCGCGATATTGTTGCAAGGAGTATATTTAACGAAGTTCAGTCCGGCCGAGGTGCTTTTTTAGATTGCAGGCAAATAATTGGAAAAGAATTTGAGAAGCTATTTCCAACCGTCTTTTCTTCTTGTCAAGAGGTGGGCATTAATCCAGGAAAGGATCCAATCCCCATTATTCCAGCTGCCCATTATTCTATGGGAGGTGTTTTAACAGACGTCAACGGTCGTACTACATTAGAGGGACTTTGGGCATGTGGAGAAGTCACATCGACGGGAGTCCATGGGGCTAATAGACTGGCTTCTAATTCGCTTTTAGAAGCAGTCGTTTTTTCAGGACAAGTTGCCAAGGATGTTTTTTCGATCTCCAAACGGCCAAGTCCTGCAGGGCAGGATCACTGCTTTGAATCGAAGAATCTAGAATGCAGACAGAATGAGAAAGCGATGCAACAACTAAGACAAATCATGTCTGCAGAGTTTGGTGTCGTGAGAACACCGCATGGTATGCAATATGGCCTCCAGAAAATTATTAAACTCGAATCTGACAATAACAACAAGCAATTTTCAAATTCTTTGATAGCAGCAAAATCTGTTGCTGTCTGTGCATGTGCTAGAAAAGAAAGCCGTGGCGCCCATTTCAGATTAGATTTTCCTAAAGAGAGAGCTAAATGGGCAAACCGAAGTTTTTTTACACTCAATGATATCAATGAATTAGCTAAAAAAATTGTAGATGCAGATTATTCTATTCTTGAACAGAGATGATATGATGAACTTATTTTTTCGATCTGGTCTATTTTAGTAAAAGCAGTGTGTGATGATTTCAACTATTCCTTCTTTGTCACCAATAGCTATTAAGTCCGCTGTTCAAGATGCCTTGTCAGAAGATTTTGGTCTTCATGGTGATATCACGAGCTCGGCAATTATATCAAGCGAGGAAACCGCTAAAGCTGTTTTGACTGCTCGTGACAGCGGTATTATAGCTGGGATTGCGATTGCTCATGCAACGTTTTTTGAACTTGATGAAAAAGTTCATTTTATAGCTAACGTTCGTGACGGTGAAGAAGTAAAAAAAGGTACGAAACTAGCAGTAATCAAAGGATCAGCACGGGCCCTTTTAGGAGGAGAACGAGTTGCACTTAATTATCTTTGTCATCTTTCAGGTATTGCAAGCTATACAGCTAAATTTGTAAAACTGATCCAGCATACCCATGCGAAGGTTTGCTGTACGAGAAAAACAATACCTGGTTTGAGGACCTTCGAGAAATTTTCAGTCAAATGCGGAGGGGGATCCAATCATCGCTACAGTTTAGGCGATGCTATTTTGATTAAGGATAACCATATCTCAGTCGCTGGTGGTGTCATTCAAGCAATTAAAAAAGCAAGAAACTTTTGTGGTCATCTTTTAAAGATTGAGGTCGAAGTCAACTCCATCGATGAGTTAAAGCTAGCACTCACAGCTAAACCAGATATTGTCATGCTCGACAATATGACTCCCTATGAATTGCGCAAAGGTGTTGAACTCGTTGATAGAATAATTCCTATTGAGGCTTCCGGAAATGTATCCATAGATACAATTAAGGAGATTGCAGAAACAGGTGTTGATTATATTTCAACAAGCCAGTTAACTATGAATGCTCCTATTCTTGATCTTAGCTTAGATGTTGTCATTTAACTTTAAAATATACCGATCTTCTCAATTAGTTACTTAATGGAATCGTTTACTATAAACCAATAAATCAAATCAGAAAGATAGTATGAGAGGATATTTTAATCTTCTTTCATAGACTCAATCGATAAACGGTCTCCTTAAATCGTTGGGATTGAGATTTCAACTGTCCGCAAGCCGCCAAAATATCTTGACCTCTTGGTGTACGTATCGATGAGGGATAACCATTAAGTTTTAAAAGACTTGCAAAGCATTTAATTTGCTCCTGTTCAGAAGATTCATACTCCGAACCAGGCCAAGGATTGAAGGGTATTAGATTTATTTTTGCTGGAATGCATTTTAATAATTTCACCAATTCTCTTGCATTCTGTAGAGAATCATTAATACCTTTTAACATAACATATTCAAAAGTAATGCTTTTCGCATTTGAATTTTCAAGATATGTCCGGCACGCCTCCAGCAGTTGAGAAATAGGATATTTTTTGTTAATGGGCATAATTTTACTTCGGACTTCATCTCTGGTTGCATGTAGAGAAACAGCCAACATACATTTAATTTCAGTTCCTATTTTTCTAATGTTGGGAATAACACCAGATGTTGATAGTGTAATGCGTCGTTTTGATAAAGAGAGACCTTCACTATCAGATATGATAAGTAGGGCCTTCTTTACATTTTCAAAATTATAGAGCGGTTCACCCATACCCATCATGACAATATTAGTTACTTTACGATTTTTTTCGAAGGAATTCTCGGTCTTCTCAAGAAAATCACCAAGCTTTTCACGAGCGACAATTAACTGCATAAGTATTTCTTCACTAGTCAGATTTCTTACAAACTTTTGAGATCCAGTATTGCAGAAAGAACAATTGAGTGAACATCCTACCTGTGAAGATAGACAAAGAGTACCACGGTTGTATTCAGGAATATAGACAGTCTCAACTTCAATAGGCAGGGGAGTACCTCTAAAGCGTAGTAACCATTTTATAGTTCCATCTTCTGATCTTTGCTCATTGACAATTTGAGGGCGGATGAGACAGTACTCGCGAGTTAGATCAGATCTAATTTTTTGATCTAAATTTGTCATTCCATCGAATGATCGATGTCCTCTTAGATAAATCCACTGCCAGATTTGTGAAACTCGCATGCGAATTTTCTTTTCGGGGATACCAATTTTTTTTTCTAATTCAAGGGATAACTCATCACGATCCAATCCAATGAGATTAGGCAGGGCTAATTCTCTATGAGTACTTCTGTAAACCATGAGAAAGACTGAACGAATTAAGATCTTATCTTTTCAGTACAGCAGTTAAAAATATTTGTCAATAAGATTCTATCATAGGATCATTCTATTGAGAATGATCTCTAATCTCCTCATTAAAATTTTCTTTTTAAGACTGCTCTTGCAGCGAATTAGTGGCCTTCTTATATAAATCTTTTAATGGCATAAAACACGAGGGAACGTGGAGTGTCATAGTATTTAGTGATTAGTGAAGCCAGCGAGGGGTATCGGTGAGTTTCGATCCAGTGATCGATCTTTTTCAAGCCTTCCGTTATCCGGGATACCCTCAGTTCCAGACTTTGTGGACGAGACTGGTTGGTTTGGATAAATTGGAGAAGTAAAAACGATGGCGAAAGTTATTGGTATTGACCTGGGTACAACAAATTCTTGCGTTTCAGTTATGGATGGTAAAGTCCCCAAGGTTATTGAAAATTCTGAAGGTGCACGTACAACACCATCAATGGTTGGTTTTTCAGATGACGGTGAACGTCTTGTTGGTCAGCCTGCAAAACGTCAGGCCGTAACCAACCCGGAAAATACTTTCTTTGCAGTCAAGCGCTTAATAGGTCGCCGTTTTGATGATCAGGCTGTTAAGAAAGATCAGAAGCTCGTTCCTTACAATATTATAGAGGGCGAAAATGGTGACGCTTGGGTTCAGAGTCGTGGTGACAAATATTCTCCTTCCCAAATTTCAGCAATGATTCTCCAAAAAATGAAGGAAACGGCTGAAACTTATCTTGGTGAAAAAGTTAATCAGGCTGTTATTACGGTTCCAGCTTATTTTAATGATGCTCAGCGCCAGGCAACTAAAGATGCAGGGAAAATTGCGGGCCTTGAAGTTCAACGTATTATTAATGAGCCAACCGCTGCAGCTCTTTCTTATGGAATGGATAGAAATGAAGGAAAGACGATCGTTGTTTACGATTTAGGTGGAGGTACTTTCGATGTATCTATTTTAGAAATAGGTGATGGTGTTTTCGAAGTAAAGTCGACCAACGGTGATACATTTCTAGGTGGTGAAGATTTTGATATCACTTTGGTTGATTATCTATCTAAAGAATTTAAAAGGGACCAGGGTGTTGATCTAAAAGGTGATAAACTAGCTCTTCAGCGTCTGAAAGAAGCCGCTGAGAAAGCTAAGATCGAATTGTCATCTTCCTCTCAGACTGAGATTAATTTACCATTTATCACTGCAGATTCTTCAGGTCCTAAGCACCTAACGATGAAACTTACACGTGCTAAATTTGAATCTCTTGTTTCTGATTTAGTTAAGCGAACAATAGATCCCATGCAGGGGGCTTTAAAAGATGCTGGCTTATCAACTAGCGAAATTAATGAGGTAATTTTGGTCGGTGGCATGACTCGCATGCCAAAAGTTCAAGAAACTGTGCAAAATTTTTTCGGAAAGGAACCTCACAAGGGTGTGAATCCTGATGAAGTTGTTGCTATGGGAGCAGCGATTCAGGCGGGTGTTTTACAGGGTGATGTCACTGATGTTTTACTTCTTGATGTCACGCCTTTATCATTAGGAATCGAAACCCTTGGTGGTGTCTTCACACGCTTAATTGATCGTAATACGACGATCCCTACGAAGAAATCTCAGACTTTTTCAACTGCTGAAGATAACCAAAATGCTGTTACTATTCGTGTTTCCCAGGGTGAACGTGAAATGGCATCCGACAACAAGTCACTGGGGCAATTTGATTTAGTTGGTATTCCGCCTGCACCACGCGGTGTTCCTCAAATTGAAGTTACATTTGATATTGATGCGAATGGTATTGTAAATGTATCTGCTAAAGACAAAGGGACAGGAAAATCTCAAGAAATTAAAATCCAGGCCTCTGGCGGTCTATCTGAAAAAGATATCGAAAAGATGGTTAAAGATGCTGAGGCGAATTCTGATTCTGATAAAAAACGTCGTCAAGCAGTTGAAGAAAAAAATCAAGCAGAAACACTTATCCATTCAACTGAGAAATCTTTAACTGAACATGGGGATAAAATCAGTGACGAAGATAAATCGATGATTCAGGAAGCTATAAAAAATCTTAAATCAACCTTAGAATCAGATGATTTAGATGATCTGAAAGCCAAGTCTCAAGCCTTAGCTGAAGCTAGCATGAAGATGGGACAGATGATCTATGAAGCTCAGAAGACATCTGATAAAGAAGGAGCATCCACTGATGCTCCAGATAAAAATATCGTTGATGCTGATTTTGAGGAAATAAAAGACAAGAACGGAAAAAACTCTGCATAGCAGTATTTATCTTGATCTTTAAAAAAAATGAAGCCCTAGCGCTTGTAAAGAATCATCGTTGGGGCTTCTCTTTCTTAAAGCAGGTTGAAGTTGATTTTCATTCCATTCATTCTTAATGATCGTTGATGATCCAGATCTCTCATGAAAAACCTTTTGGGACTTTCTCGCTTAATTTTTGGCGTGAATATATCCGTAATCTGGCTTCACTGGCTCCTCATTCACGTCTGGGTATGTGGATGATTTCCTTTTTTCGTAGAATAGCTCTTTTAGGACACAGAACAGGAATGGCCGGTCCCCTTGATGTAACAGTTTCTGCTGGTATCAAGGCCCGTCTTTACCCAGGATCTAACCGGTGCGAAAAACGTGCATTTGCTGGTATACATATCTGGGACACTAAAGAGCGCCAAGCACTGATTGATGCGCTTTCAAACTATAGATGCAGATGTAAGTACGAACGTCCTTTTGTTTTTATAGATGTTGGTGCAAATGTGGGACTCTACACCATGTTTGTATACGCGGCCGCCCAAAATCTGGGTCAATCTACACAACTATTAGCTATTGAACCTGATTTTAAGAATCGAGATCGTCTTATCTTTAACCTGATGATAAATGGGTGCAATGCGTTAATTGATTCGTCAGGAGTTGCTGCTGAAGTTGGCACTGGTACTCTTGTTATGGATCAAAAGAACCGTGGTGAAATGAGTGTTTGTCTTGAAGGCGAAGGTACCCCGATCAACATTAATACATTACAAAATATTATTGTTGAAAATCATTTTCACTATATTGATGCTATGAAGATTGATATTGAAGGTTATGATTTTCAAGTATTGAAAAATTTTTTAACAAACGCCCCCTCTGACTTTTGGCCTCAACTATTGATTGTTGAAACCTTCAACCTTGAAGGTCAAAAAATAATCTTAATGTTAAAGGAATATGGATATGTATTGCAGTGTCGTACAAATATTAATGCAATCATGATTCATACAACAGAATTAGAAAATTCAGGACTGATAAATGTATGAGTAAAACAGACTATTATGACCTTTTAGGCGTTTCACGGGATGCAGATGAAAAGACGTTAAAAAGAGCATTTCGTAAACAGGCTATGAAATATCACCCTGATAAAAATCCAGGAAATAAGGAAGCGGAAGCCAAATTTAAAGAAATTGGTGAAGCTTACGAAGCTTTGAAAGATCCACAAAAGAGAGCTGCCTATGACCGTTTTGGTCATGCCGCTTTTGAAAATGCTGGATCGGCGACGAGTGATCATCCTTTTTCAGGTGGATCGATGGGGGATATATTTGAAGATATTTTTGGTGAAATGATGGGGGGAGGACGCCGATCTTCTAGCGCTCGTTCTCGTGGTGCTGATATACGATACAACATGGAAATTTCTCTGGAGGAAGCCTTTACAGGAAAAACAGCTGAAATTGAGATTCCTTCTTCTATAACATGTGGTTCTTGTTCTGGTCGCAGGACGAAGAGGGGAACCTTTCCAACAAAATGCGGAACTTGTGGAGGGGTTGGTCAGGTCAGAGCAAGCCAAGGATTTTTCTCAATTCAGCGAACATGTCCATCTTGTCAGGGACAAGGGGAAGTTATCAAGGATCCCTGTCCTCAGTGTTCTGGATACGGTAAAATAACTGAAAACAAATCGATTTCAGTTAATATTCCATCAGGCGTAGATGATGGAACGAGGATAAGATTGTCTGGTGAAGGTGAATTCGGAATGCGTGATGGTCCACAGGGTGATCTTTATATATTTCTATCGATCAAACCTCATCAATTCTTTAAACGGGATGGTTCTGATATCTATTGCCATGTTCCTATTTCTATGACAACAGCTGTGCTAGGTGGTCAATTTGAAGTGGGGACTATCAGCGGCGGTAGAACACGCGTAAAAATTCCTGAAGGGACTCAAAATGGTAAACAGTTTCGATTGCGTTCAAAGGGAATGCCTGTTATGCGTTCTAGCCAAGTAGGTGATATGTATATTCAGGTAGCAATAGAAATACCACAAAACTTGACAAGGCGTCAGCGTGATCTTTTAATTGAGTTTGAAAAGGAAAGTTCAGCTGATAACAGCCCTGAGTCTACAGGATTCTTCTCTCGCATGAAAGGATTCTTTGATACCTTATCCGAAGGATGATACCTCTTATCAAAGAGAGTAAAAAAACTATGATCCCACGAGTACTCATTAT
This sequence comes from Candidatus Endowatersipora endosymbiont of Watersipora subatra, assembly GCF_964026585.1. Taxonomy (NCBI): domain Bacteria; kingdom Pseudomonadati; phylum Pseudomonadota; class Alphaproteobacteria; order Hyphomicrobiales; genus Candidatus Endowatersipora; species Candidatus Endowatersipora endosymbiont of Watersipora subatra. The sequence continues at coordinate 740,953 of NZ_OZ032160.1, read as the reverse complement.
TCCAGGTTCAGATCGTCATGGATCCTATAATGTTCATCTTTCTGGCCTTATCGCTGAAGGGATTCAAACATACGGAGGGCAAGCTACGATTCTATCGTTATCTGATTATGAACTTCCTTTGTTTAGTCAAAATATTGAAGAGAAAACAGGAGTTCCTGATGGTGCTAAGAAGCTTGGTTCTTTTATGGAAAAGAATGAAGGAATAATATTAGTAACTCCGGAATATAATGGATCCCTTCCGCCATTGCTCAAAAATGCACTAGATTGGTTAAGCCGTGATCTTGATAATATCACTCCTTATCAAAATTGTACTTTTGGGCTTGCAGCTTGTTCACCGAGCAATTTAGGTGGTATTCGTGTCCTTTCTCATCTCAGAGAGATTTTGGTAAGCGTAGGAGCTGATGTAGTGACACCGCAGTTAACAGTAGGAAATGCGAGCAATGCCTTTAACGAAAAAGGTCAACTATTAAATAATAAGACCAACGTTTTACTACAAAAGCTGTTAATAACTGTTATAGAAAGAGCGAAATTCTGTTTACAGGATAAAATCAAATCGAGCTTTAGAATTTCTTAAAAGTAAAATCTATGGGTTTAGATGATAGGTTAATTGTTGGTTTGGATGTTCCAACCCTTAAACAGGCTCGTGAAATTATTGATGAGTTAGGAAACTTAGTTTCCTTCTATAAGATTGGGCAACAACTGTGTTGTACTTCCCCTAGAGATGCTAATGCTTTTCGAAATGGCTTTCATTTAGCACAAGATCTTATTTCGGAAAATAAGAAAGTATTTCTTGATCTTAAATTATTAGATGTACCCAATACAGTAGCAAATGCTGTGGAACGCATTGCTGAGACAAGGGTTCATATGCTTACTATTCATGCATATCCAAAAGCAATGGAGGCCGCAGTTAAAGCGGCTCAAGGTCATCCTTTAACTTTGCTAGGGGTTACGGTTCTTACTTCATTAGATGATCTCGACCTGATCGAGGCTGGATATGCCTATAATGTTTCTCAATTAGTTAGAAGACGTGCGATTCAGGCGCGCGATATTGGCATGAATGGCATTGTTTCTTCTGCCTGTGAGGCCTTGAACGTCAGGGAAATAGTTGGCCCTGATATGGCTGTTGTGACACCGGCAATTCGACCAGCTGGTGTTGATTATGGTGATCAGAAGAGGGTTATGACACCTAAAGATGCTTTGCAGGCTGGCGCTTCACACATTGTTGTGGGTCGCCCTATTATTTTGGCTTATGATCGTCGTGCTGCTGTAAAATCAATCATTTCTGAAATGCAGTAAGAACCTAAATTCTTAGTCTGATGACTTAGTTTTCTTATTATCAATCATCCAAAAGTCCAAATTGCATATAACAAAGATAATAAGATACCCCATAAAGTGAATCTATCATACAGACCATATCTGTTTTTTTTCATGGCATGAATCGTTCTTTTATCTAAGCATCCCCCTTCAACAACGTTTCTGTGAATCTCAGAAGAAATTTTTTCAGCACGAGCCACCCAATCCGGTGTTAGTTGTGCCAACTGCCCTACAGCAGAAATCACCTGACGTGCATCATCTAAACATCCAACTGGGCCCAAAATATGTTGTAATTGGGCTTTAACAACCGGTGCAGCTGACTGCCACATGTTAAATTCCGGATCCAATTTTCTTGCTACCCCTTCGACAAGAACCATGGTCTTTTGTAATAATAAAAGTTGCGGTTGTGTCTTCATATCAAATAATTCTGTAACCTCGAACAGTAAGGTTAATAGTCTAGCTATTGAAACTTTTTCAGCTGATTGTCCGTGAATAGGCTCACCAATTGCCCGTATAGCTTGTGCAAAATTTTCAATATCATAGTTTTCAGATACATAACCAGCCTCAAAATGAACTTCGGCAACACGCTTATAATTACGTGTTATAAATCCGTAAAGAATTTCAGCAAGATACCTCCTTTCAGCTTTTTTTAGTCGTCCTGTGATCCCCATATCAACAGCAACAACATCTGAATTTTCGTCTATAAATAAATTGCCAGGGTGCATATCCGCATGAAAAAAACCATCCCGGAGAGCATGCAAAAGGAAGCTTTGGTTTAGTCGATTAGCGATCCTTGCAGAATCAAACCCCTGTTCTCGTACGCACTCCATACGAGTTAATTTGATCCCTTTTACCCAATCCATCGTCAGACAATCTCGACCCGTTCTATCCCAGTTTACGGAAGGCACTCGAAAGCCTTTATCATTTTCAATATTTTCTCCCATTTCAGAAAAAGCAGCCGCTTCAAACCGAAGATCCATCTCAAGCTTTATGGACATGGCTAACATATCAATCACCTGTACTAGCCGCAATCGATTGGCAATCTTAAACCAATATTCCATTGCATGAGCTGCAACATAAAAAAGTTGCAAATCCTTGGCGAATCTGGTCCGAATATCAGGTCGAATAACCTTAACAGCAACGGTTTTTATGCCTTTGGGGGTTTCAATCTTTGCCTTGTGGACTTGTGCTACTGAGGCAGCTGCTTCGGCAGGACCAAATTCTATAAATAACTCATGAATCGGAGCTCCGATCGTTAATTCTACCTTTTTTTTTGCTTCTTCAATAGGGAAAGAATCCATACGATCTTGGAGAAGCTCCAAGTTCATAGCAACGGATTTACCAACAATATCCGGACGCGTAGCCAAAAATTGTCCAAGCTTAACCCAAGATGGTCCTAGGCGATTCAAGGCTTTCGAAATATTTTCCGATTGAGTTTTATCTTTTGATAGTTGACATTCAATTAGACGAGCAACAGATTTTACTAAACGGATAGAAATAGACTGATCAGACTGATCTTGATCATCCAGAAATCCTGTAACAACTCCTTCACGGACAAGCACATAACCCAAGAAAATAAAAGAAAAAAAAGCCTTAATGAAAGTCATCAGGTTAAATTTTCCAACCTGTATATAAGGTAGCAATCCCAAAATTCATATTTCTGTATATGACCCGGGAAAATCCAGCGTTTTCAATAGCTGCTAAAAAAGTGTTCTGATCGGGAAATTTACGAATTGACTCAATTAAATATTGATATGAGTCTTTGTTTGACATGGTCAAATAGGCAATAGCTGGAATGATACAAAAGGACCAACTTTCGTAAATTTTATCTAGGATAGGAGCCTGAACTTGCGAAAATTCGAGACACAAAAATTGTCTTCCTGGCTTTAGAACACGATAAGCTTCCTTTAGAGCTAAATCAATCCTTGGAATATTTCTAATTCCAAAAGCAACTGTATAGGCATCAAACGTATTATCAAGAAATGGGAGTTCTTCTGCATTAGCTTGAACAAAATGAACATGACCATCTAGCCCATTTTTCTTAGCCCTTTTCTTGCCTACTTCCAGCATAGAACTGTTAATATCAAGAACGATAACTCTGGCCTTAAGATTAGAATCTTCAACAATCTGAAAAGCAATATCACCTGTTCCCCCTGCTACATCCAACGATTGCCACTCAAAACCTTTGGAAGGGGCCGTTCGATTGACCATGATTTTTTTCCAGATACGATGAATACCTAGTGACATGAGATCATTCATGAGATCATATTTTTGCGCAACCGAATGAAACACTGAATTAATGTGAACTTGTTTCTCTGTTTCAGAAACCTGAAAAAATCCATAAGTTGTTTTCATTTCTTCAATACTTTGAGATTGTTGCCAGTTTTTTTGAGTTTCGATGGTGCTGCTTATGATTGGTTTCATTTTTATACCTTTCAAATGATTGAGTACGTAATATAATCCAATGATTAGATAATCATTGGATTAAAAGGAAAGGAGCTCCTCCTCTCATCATATGATCTAAAAGTGCAATTTTTCTAAAATAGATTTTAACATGTGATTCTTGTCAGCTGTTAAGCTTGACCCAAAATCAGTAACGGCATAATATGGAGAATGAAGAGGATAAGGAAGATCTTAAAATGTTAAGAAAATTTCTTCATGTTGACGGTTAATGAGGTTGAATGACTTTCTTTTTTCTCATTAGTTAAAATTGAACTATCAGTACAACTGTTTATATTTCAATTCCGAATTCCTTCGAAAGTTGAAAACCAGCTATGCGACTTACAAAGCAAACAGATTATGCAATCCGAATGATGATGTATTGTGATGCGACTGATGGTGATGCTCTTATTCAAGTAAGTGCTATTGCAAATTTCTATAACTTATCTGAGAAATTTTTATTGAAAATCCTTCAGGTTCTTACAAAGGCTCATCTTCTTGAAGGAATTCGTGGCCGTAACGGTGGAATCCGTCTGACTCGGCCTTCTGATCGAATAGGACTTGGTTAAATCATTCGTTTAACGGAAGATAATTTTTCTCTTGCCGAGTGTTTTGAAATAGGTAAAACTATCTGTCCTCTAGTAAGCAACTGTGGTCTTAATCAAGCCTTATCTCAAGCACTTAGTGAATTTTTCTGTCATTGATAGTTATACCTTGTCAGATCTAACAAACAATAAAAGCAATTTGCATGTTTTGTTACAATTAGAATCGTTAACACGTATTCCTTTGAAAGCTAACATTAAGAACACTTCCTCCGAATGATTAAGATTCAATATTCGACTCTCTCATTCGCTAGCGATCGTAAAATAAGATGATTTATTTTTCTTCTAGTCAATAGAATTCGTAGAAAAATATTAAGATAATTCAGCATGGAGACTATTGAGAGTTGCGCCCGTTACCTTGACTGAAATCAAATCACCAATAGAACCTATTTTTGAATCTACAATGACTGACTGAAGCCATGGTGACTTACCGATCAGCTGATTAGCATCACGACCTGATTTTTCTAGAAGAATATCAATTACTTTACCAATGCAGTCTGTGTTAAATGATAACTGTTGTTTTTTCAGTAACGACTGTAACCTTTCAAGTCTTTCGGATTTGACTCCCTCATCAACCTGATTCTCCATATCTGAACCAGGTGTTCCAGGTCGTCTTGAATATTTAAAAGAAAAGGCTTGAGAGTAACAAATCTGCTGGACTATTTCGAGTGTATCCTGAAAATCACGATCTGTCTCACCAGGAAAACCAACGATAAAATCACTGGAGAGTACAAGATCAGGGCGAGCAATACGTAATTGATCTACAATTGAAAGATAATCTTGTACCGTATGCTTGCGATTCATAGCTTTTAATATACGGTTTGAGCCAGACTGTATCGGCAGATGCAGATAAGGCATAAGACTTTCCAAATCACGATGAGCATTGATCAAACTCTTATCCATATCAAGAGGATGACTCGTCACATACCGTAAGCGTCTGATACCTTTTATCATCGCAAGTTCATTCAGTAATCCACCTAAACCGATCTCCCCCCCATTAGCATCTTTTCCATGCCAAGCGTTGACATTTTGACCCAGCAAAGTAATTTCTTTCACTCCAACATCCACGAGTGCTGACGCTTCCTCTAAGATCTGATTTCTAGGGCGAGAGAATTCTGGGCCGCGAGTATAGGGAACAACACAGAAGGTACAAAACTTATCGCATCCCTCCTGTACAGTTAAAAATGCAGTTATACTTCTCCTTTTAAACTGGTTATGACTGGCTAGCAGAGGCAGACGCTCAAATTTCTCCTCAACAGAATATTCTGTATCAATCTGTGGACCATGTTTTCTAGAACGTTCCACTATATCGGGCAAACAGTGGTAATTTTGAGGACCCACCACTAGATCAACGGCACTTTCCCGACGAATAATCTCCTTGCCTTCTGCTTGGGCAACGCAACCTGTAACACCAATAGTTAGAGGGCGGTTACTATCAGCACGATTCCTCTTTAATTTTCTGATTCGGCCAAGACTAGAATAAACTTTTTCTGCTGCTTTCTCACGGATATGACAAGTATTAAGCAAGACGAGATCAGCTTCTTCTATCTGATCAGTTCTCATATATCCATTAGACTCTAATACATCATGCATGCGAGTTGAATCGTAGACATTCATTTGACATCCCCACGTTTTGATAAAAAACTTTTTGGTCACACCTTTTGATAAATCTGAGGGATTATCTGCTTTTTCCATAAAATGGCCTCTTTTAAATTTGCCAATTCGTTTTTGGCTCAATCTACTTTTTATCAGCGATTCGAACTGAATCTTGATACTAAAATCAAGATCTCTACTCATCAATGCCGTTGAATAGTAAATAGTATCTTTATTTGAAGAAGATGGATAAAGAAGATAGTGAAAACTCTCTTTTCTCTGATGGAGATCTCCTAAGATGTATTTCTATACTTAGTTAACGATTGATTGAGTTTTTGAGATCGAATCTTTCTTTCATATTTTGTGAATAAGGTTAGTGAATTAGCTGATAGATTCAGAGTCGTTTACCAATATCCAAACAACATTGATTGTTAGAACTTCTCTTCTTTTTTGCTTTCGCTAACTCAAGATTAACTGCAATATGTTTAATCCTTCCCTTTTTTTCATCCAGAGTTTGAATACAATGTGGACAGGAAATTCCGATTTTGTAATCTTTATGGAGTTGTTCTTGTTTTCTTAAAGGCATCTTACAAGAGTAACACATCTCATAACTACCGCGATTCAAGTGATCATCAACTGATACTCGTTGATCGAAAACAAAACATTCACCTTTCCAGAGACTTTCACTCTTTGGAACATCTTCTAAATATTTCAAAATACCGCCCTTAAGATAAAAAAGGTTACTATATCCTCTAGATTTTAGAAAGGCGATTGACTTTTCACAGCGTATTCCGCCTGTACAGAACAGGGCAATCTTACTATCTTTATTGGCATCGAATTTCTTATCCACCCATTCAGGAAATTCTCGAAAGCTTCTAGTATTAGGATTGAGGGCTCCTTTAAATGTTCCAATAGCTACTTCATAAGCATTTCGCGTGTCCACGAGGAACACATCTGAATCTTGAAGAAAATTATTCCAATATTTAGGATCTACGTAATTTCCTCTTTGATTCGCAACATCAATATTAGGAATACCAAGTGTGATAATTTCTTTCTTGAGCCGCACTTTTATTCGGTGAAAAGGAGGGGTACTATTCCAAGATATTTTGATATCGAAAGGAGTTTCCTTAAGGATAACCTCAAGATACTTTAAAACACTACGAACACTGTACGGATACCCAGAAATCGTTCCGTTAATTCCCTCAGGAGCAAGTAGTATAGTACCGACAACATCATGTTTCTCGCATTGTTTGATAAGGAGATGTTGCATATATGAGGGGTTGTGGAGAGTAAAAAAATTATAAAAACTTACGATCATATATTTTTTCATGGCTTTGTTATTTTCGATTTTGAAATCTAATAGCTGAAGCTTAATAGTATTTGCAGAATTGAACTGACTTCAATATAAGTCTCGACAGTGATTAATTTTACAGTTCTTTTTGATAAAAGAATAACGAAAAGGATTTAGAAATGTATATTTTGCTCATGGCTATATTTGCGATAGTACTTACACCACTCCTTTATGCACCATTCTTTTAGTTAAGAGTTATGAGATCATCTATTGAGTTAGGAGTTGGAGTTTAAAGCCTAAAAAGTGAACTTGGAAGTCTAATTATGATAGCAATATTTTCGATTCTTCATTACATTTTGGATCTTTATTGGTGGATTGTTGTCGGGTCGGTCATCATAACTTGGCTATATGTTTTCAATGTTCTCAATCCTAACAACCAGTCCGTCCGGTTAATTAAACGCTTTTTGCATGATGCAACCGAACCTTTATTAATTCCCCTCCGACGGCTCATACCTCATCTGGGTACTATCGATATTTCTCCAATCATATTGCTCTTGGGAATTTTATTCGTTCAACTGTTTCTACGGACAACAATAGCTCCTGCATTAGGAATTCATCACTATTAAATCGTTTATCTTTTTTACTTATCAGAATGATTTGCTATCCGATATCCATTTTAGTATACTTGAGTATAAGGAGGAATGAAGTGATTTTCAGATTCTTAGGATTCAACTCGAGATTGAGTTTATTCTTATGTCTTCAAGATCAATCTCAAGAATCAAAAGCACTCGATTATCCTTTACTCCATCAATCCATTCTTATCCAAGAATTATTACTAATTATCACTCGTTATCCTTATCGTTATTGTGTTCTTCTTGCAATCTTGAAGAAAGCTAAACATCCAATAGTGCATCATTAGCAAATTCTGCATTTTTCTGAATGAATCGAAACCTAAGTCCTGGTTTGTTTCCCATTAACTGATCAATCGATTGTTTTGTTAGTTCTTGGTGATTGATAGAAACACGCAAAATCTTTCGCTTCAAAGGATCCATTGTTGTTTCTTTCAGCTGGTACGGCATCATTTCTCCTAGTCCTTTAAAGCGCCTAATTTCGATTCTCTTGTTCCTATTAAACTCATTGACCAGTAACTCCTCTTTATGGCTATCATCACGGGCATAAAGGGTTTTCCCTAACTGGGTTAGTTTATAGAGTGGAGGAACTGCAAGATAGAGTCTACCTGAGGTAATAATTTCAGGCATTTCTTGATAGAAAAAGGTAATCAGCAACGAAGCGATATGGGCACCATCAACATCGGCATCAGTCATGATGATAACACGATCATAGCGCAAATCATGAATTGAAAATTGTGTTCGAGTACCGCAGCCGAGTGCTTGTATCAGTTCAGAAATTTGTTCGTTCTTCCTCAATTTCTCGTGAGACGCAGAAGCTACATTCAAGATTTTCCCGCGTAAGGGCAAAATAGCTTGATTTTTTCGATCTCTGGCCTGTTTAGCTGAACCACCCGCAGAATCGCCTTCAACAATGAAAATTTCAGTTCCCCCTTTGGCACTTTTAGCACAGTCCGCCAATTTTCCTGGCAATCGGACTTTTCGTAAGGCCTTTTTTCGAGAATTTTCTTTATCTTGACGACGACGCAAGCGATCTTTAGCGTGGCTGATTATCCATTCAAGAAGCTTAGAGGCCTGATTCGGCGAAGCGGCAAGCCAATGATCGAAGGCATTTCGAATTGCTGTATCAACAATACGCTGTGCTTCAACTGTCGCTAATTTGTCTTTTGTTTGACCAGTAAATTCTGGCTCAGAAATGAATACTGATAACATAGCCGCTGCGGAAATCATTACATCATCAGTGGTAATAAGAGAACCCTTCTTATTACCAATAATTTCAGAGTAATTCTTTAAACATCGCGTTAATGTTGAACGAAGACCAGATTCATGAGTTCCACCGTGTCTAGTGGGTACTGTATTGCAATATGACTTAACAAAACCATCATCATCAAACCAGGTAATTGCCCATTCAACATAACCATGACCGCGTTTCTTTTTTGTCGATCCTGAAAACGGTTCTCCTATAATCTGGTTGCATTTGCCTATTCTTGCGATCAGATAGTCCTTTAGACCAGCTGGAAAATGGAATAGATCCTTTTCTAAAATCCTATTTTTAGACGTTAGAAGCTGAGAATCGCAGGACCAACGAACTTCAACTCCACCAAAAAGATAAGCTTTCGATCGTGCCATCTCATAAAGTAACAATGGCTCAAATTTAGCGGATGCACCGAATATATCAGTGTCAGGTAAAAAGCGTATTCTGGTGCCGCGACGATTCTTTATTTCACCAATAGTTTCAACACTCGATGTGGCCAATCCACGAGAAAATGTCTGCCGATACAGTTTGCGATCACGAGCAACTTCTACGATCAAACTAGAAGATAAAGCATTAACAACGGATATTCCTACACCATGCAACCCCCCTGATGTCTCATAGGCTTTTCGATCAAATTTTCCCCCAGCATGAAGTGTTGTCATAATAACTTCCAAAGCAGATTTATTTTTGAATTTTGGGTGAATATCAACAGGAATGCCTCGACCGTTATCAGAAACAGTCAGGTATCCATCGACCTCTAAATCTACTTGAATCCAGCTTGCGTATCCAGCAATTGCCTCATCCATTGAATTATCTATTACTTCTGCAAATAGATGATGCATCGCTTTTGAGTCAGTACCACCAATATACATACCAGGTCTCCGCCGAACAGGTTCGAGACCTTCAAGTACCTCGATATTAGAGGCTATATAATCATTTTCTTTTTCTTTTTTTATAGTCAATTCTATTCTTTCATATCTGCGATATGAGTTTCTATTCTTGAAGAAAACTTATTCTCTCATTGAATCTCTGTAAGATAACAATCATACGACCGTCAATATACATTAAGAATAATAAACGCTTCGCCACCTTGCCTTGAAACTAAAGATGATTTCTTCAATTGAGACTTATGATCAATAAAGAATGACACAATTTTAACGATTATTTGAATAATTCAAATGAATCAAGTTTCTTTAAAAATCAGAAAATCTAAAAATGCCAATATATGTTATATGTTGTCTCCCTATTGAATTCTTGATTTCATCAATTTTAGAGTTCAGTCTGGAATGAGTCGACTCATTCGCTGAATCAGATAGGATCAAGTGATCCAGTTCTGCAGAAAAGAACTTCATATTTTTATGAACAGCTATTTTGGGGGGGGATCTTCGATGGATATCAATATTCACATCAAAATACATCGAATCAGCTAAAACAAACAGAATAGAAATAATTGATCATATTGTGTCATCGTTGAGTTTGCTTATTTCTACTTTAATAAAAGATTCATGTTATGAAAATTCAGATTAACCCCGTTGTTCGATTTGCACCTTCTCCAACAGGTAAACTACATATTGGGAATATTCGTACTGCTCTCTATAATTGGTTTTTTGCCAAAAAATATAAGGGTCGCTTTATCTTGCGCCTTGACGATACGGATAAGGTTCGTTCTACTCATGAATTTTCGGAGAGCATTCTTGAAGATTTACAATGGCTTGGGATCATTCCAGACTCTATTGAAAAACAATCTGAAAGAGTTTCTGTTTATGATGGAGTTATAGATCGATTGAAGTCTCATGGCTGGCTTTACGCTTGCTACGAATCGCCTGATGAAATTGAGTGCCTTCGTAATCGCCTGATAGCGAGAGGATTGCCGCCCATTTATGATCGTTCTTCCCTGAAGATCTCAAATGAAGATCATGCTAATTTATTGGCGCAAGGGAAAGAATCACATTGGCGGTTTCTTTTGCCTAATTTTGAGGTATCTCCGTTTGAACCTAAACGGACTGAAATTTACTGGAATGACCTGATAAGAGGTCCTCAACGTATTGATTTAGCCTCTATTTCTGATCCTATATTGGTTAGATGTGATGGAACGTATCTTTATACTTTGCCATCTGTCGTTGACGACATTGATATGGGGTTAACACATATCATTCGTGGTCGTGATCATGTTACCAATACAGCAGCTCAGATTGCCTTATTTAACGTACTTGATGCGAATATACCGGCATTCGGACACCATAATCTGTTAGTAGATTCTTCAGGGGAGGGATTTTCTAAACGCAAGGGAGCGTTGTCAATTCAAACTTTAAGAAAAAATGGATATGAGCCCATGGCTGTTTCTTCTCTTGCTTGTTTGATTGGCACTAGTCAATCGGTTCACGTTTACGAAAATCTTTCCCAATTATCTGATGTATTTGATCCCCAAAAGATTTCTTGCTCTGATGCCAAATTGGACATTTTTGACTTAGGTAAACTAAGTCAAAAAATCTTAAGTCGTCTGAGTTACGCTGATGTACGTTCCCGTTTGGTAGCTTCACATTCTGACCTTGGTGAATCCTTTTGGAATAGTGTGCGCCCTAATCTGAAAATATTTTCTGATGTGATTCAGTGGCGTGACGTCGTTAATGGCAACTTTATCCCTAGAATATTTTCTAATGATGAAATCGAGTTTTTAAAGTTTTCTGCCTTTCTCTTATCAGATGAAGTGTGGGATTCCTATGTGTGGAAGCGATGGACAGATCTACTAAAAATTAGAACAGGGCGTAAGGGTAGATCTTTGTTTATGCCGTTAAGACAGGCTATTACCGGTCAGGATTCAGGTCCTGAAATGGCATCTTTGTTATTACTCATTGGAAAGGATCGGACCATTCGTCGATTGCTCCTTCTCTAACGCTTAATTCATATCTGATGGGCCTGGAAAAATTCTTATCTAACGATTTTTCTGGAGCTTTTCTAACTTTTGGAAAAGAAAATAAAAATTCTCCTTCTGTCATTTCTTATCAGCTCTGGTAATTTAATTAACTTATGCTAAAATTGTGGTTATAAAAGTCAATCCAAACGTAACCATTACGCATGTCGATACGCCGTCTTGCTGAGGATTCAGTTCAGCCCTCTCACTTTTTCTTCAATGGTCCGAATGCGACATGGGCGAAGCATAAATTGAGACATTACCCTAAAGGTCGTGAATCCTCTGCTGTTATTCCTCTTTTAATGCGAGTTCAGGAGCAGGAAGGTTGGGTGAGTCGTGCAGCAATTGAATATGTATCTGTTATGCTTGATATGCCTGAAATCCGTGTTTTAGAGGTAGCAACCTTCTATACTCAGTTTCAGCTAGCCCCTGTTGGGAAAAAAGCTCATATTCAGGTATGCGGGACAACGCCTTGTATGTTACGAGGAGCCTGTGATCTTATGGAAGTATGCAAAGACAAAATCAGTCCTAATCAATTTCAGATTACCGAAGATAAAGAGATGTCTTGGGAAGAAGTTGAATGTCAGGGGGCCTGTGTCAATGCACCCATGATCATGATTTTTAAGGATACCTATGAAGATCTAACACCTGAGATATTGAAAACCATCATTGATAAATTTGCAGCAGATGAAGGCCAAGATGTGACTCCAGGTCCCCAGATCAACCGAACTTATTCGGCTCCGTTTGGTGGTTTAAGAACATTAGTAGGATGTTCTGAAAGGAAACAGAAGAAGTAAAAGCCTCATCGATCGTGCGAGGAAACCTCAAAGAAGAGGTGAACCATTTATAATGAGGGTGAAGAAAATTGTTACAGGATAAAGACCGAATTTTCACTAATATCTACGGATTGCATGACAAATCGTTGAAAGGTTCGATGGCGCGTGGTCATTGGTCTAACACTAAAGAAATAATAAAAAACGGCCCTGATTGGATAATTGCACAGACGAAAAAATCAGGGTTGCGGGGCCGTGGAGGGGCAGGATTTCCAACTGGTCTTAAATGGTCTTTCATGCCCCCTAAAGTCTCCGATCGTCCTCATTATTTAGTTATTAATGCAGACGAATCTGAACCAGGAACCTGTAAGGATCGTGATATCATGCGTCATGACCCTCATACCTTGATTGAGGGTTGTCTGATTGCTGGTTGTGCTATTTCCGCTCATGTCTGTTACATTTACGTACGTGGGGAGTATATTCGTGAGCGTGAGAGTTTAGAGAGAGCCATAAATGAATGTTATGATGCTGGATTACTGGGTAAAAATAACAAGAATGGTTGGGAGTACGATATATACGTTCATCATGGTGCAGGAGCCTACATCTGTGGAGAAGAAACAGCTTTATTAGAATCTCTAGAAGGCAAAAAGGGTCAGCCCCGCCTGAAGCCACCATTTCCGGCTAATTTTGGTCTCTACGGTTGTCCAACGACAGTCAATAATGTTGAATCAGTTGCAGTGGTTCCTACAATTTTGCGAAGAGGGCCAGATTGGTTTGCATCGTTTGGTGCTGAAAATAATCATGGGACCAAATTATTTTGTGTTTCTGGACATGTAGAGTCACCTTGTACGTTTGAAGAAGCTATGTCTGTACCCTTTCGCGAACTGATTGAAAAACATTGTGGTGGTGTTCATGGAGGCTGGAGTAATCTTCTTGCTGTCATTCCTGGAGGATCATCTGTCTCTTGTGTCCCTGCTGAACAGATTATTGATTGCCCCGTGGATTTTGATTCTCTTATCAAATTGAAATCGGGTTTAGGTACTGCTGCTATTATCGTTATGGATAAATCTACTGACATCATTCGCGCCATTGCTAGGCTTTCCTATTTCTATAAACATGAATCTTGTGGCCAGTGTACACCTTGTCGAGAAGGCACAGGTTGGATGTGGCGTATAATGGAAAGAATGGTCCAAGGTCGCGCCCAAAAACGCGAAATTGATATGCTCTTTGATGTGACTAAACAAATTGAAGGTCATACCATCTGTGCTTTGGGTGATGCCGCAGCATCACCTATTCAGGGTTTGATCACACATTTTCGCTCGGTTATTGAAGAACGTATTGATAGTTATATTTATAATTCAGATAGGGATAGTTCGATTTTTGAGCCATCGTAATCAGTTGAATGCTATGATATTAATTCTCACGGCTCTCTCTCAATTTATGTGTCGATTGTCGGACGCTGAAATGACTTCTCTTTGCACATTGATAAATGCTGATCTTCTGTAAAATTTTAAAAACGTGACGATTGGGTTGAAGTAAAATTCATTGATCGCTAATTAGCCATGTCAGAAAAGAATAGGAAAGTCTAGCGATGGTCAAGATAGTCATTGATGGGATTGAAAGGGAGGTTCCAGAACAATCTACTCTCTTGGAAGGGATCGAATCCTTAGGTATAGAAGTGCCACGCTTCTGTTTTCACAAGCGTCTTTCTATTGCTGGGAATTGCCGCATGTGTCTTGTTGAAATAAGAAGCTCATCAGCGAAACTTGTCCCCTCTTGTGCGATGCGTTTTCATGATTTATCCCCTGGTCTAGACGGTAAAGCACCAGAAATATTTACCAATACACTCATGGTCAAAAAGGCGCGTGAAGGGGTGATGGAGTTTCTCCTTATCAATCATCCTCTAGATTGCCCGATATGCGATCAAGGCGGTGAATGCGATTTACAAGATCAAGCCATGGCATTTGGCATGGATAAATCTCGTTATAGTGAAAGGAAACGGGCTGTAGAGGATAAGAATGTTGGACCACTCGTAAAAACAGTCATGACACGTTGCATTCATTGTACACGATGTGTAAGATTTATGAACGAGGTCGCTGGTATTTCTGAATTAGGACTTATTGGCCGTGGTGAAGATGCAGAAATTACCACCTATCTTGAAAAAGCTATGGCTTCTGAATTGCAAGGGAATGTGATTGATCTTTGCCCAGTAGGTGCTTTAACATCAAAACCCTCTTCTTTACAGGCTCGACCTTGGGAACTCAATAAGACAGATACGATTGATGTGATGGACGCTGTCGGTTCAGCAATCCGAGTTGAGACATTTGGCTCTGAAGTTATCCGTATTGTTCCACGAACTAATGAAAATGTGAATGAAGAATGGATTTCTGATAAAACACGCTTTATTTTCGATGGTCTGCGTACACAAAGATTAGATCATCCCTATATTCGTAAGCAGGGAAAACTGGTTTTAGCCACATGGAAAGAAGCCTTCTTAGTTATTTCAGAAAAAATTGATTCCCTTGATTCTAGTAAAATAGGAGCGATTGCGGGTGATTTGGCATCGGTAGAAGAAATGTATGCAATGAAACAACTTATGAAAATGCTGGGTTCAAAAAATATGGATTGCCGTGAACAACAATCTGCACTCGATCCAGCATTGGGACGCTCTAGCTATCTCTTCAATTCCACAATTAGTGGAATTGAAGAGTCTGAATTTCTCTTACTTGTCGGGACGAATCCTCGTAAAGAAGCGGCCGTTTTAAACACTCGTATCCGCAAACGATGGATCACAGGAAAACTTGAGATTATGCTGGTTGGTGAGAATGCAGATCTTACTTATGATTATCATCATTTAGGTTTGGGACCTGATTCAATTCAAAAAGTCGTCGATCATCTGCTGATCAGAAGGAAAAATCCTATGATCATAGTAGGGCAGGGGGCTCTTAATCGTGAAGATGGTGCTGCTATTCTTTCTTCACTTGCTCAAATAGCGCAATCTTTTGGTGTTGTGACTGATAGATGGAATGGATTTAATATTCTCCACACAGCGGCAGGACGAGTTGGGGGGTTGGATCTTGATTTCGTACCAGGAAAAGGTGGACACAATAGAGAACAAATGCTTGAAGATTCAGAAATTTTATTCCTTCTAGCCGCTGATGAAGTGGATATAATGAAACGCAGATCTGGATTGACAGTTTATATAGGCAGCCACGGTGATGTAGGTGCACATCATGCCGATATTATTTTACCTGGTGCTGCTTATACTGAAAAATCAGGGACGTGGGTGAATACAGAAGGTCGTGTTCAGATGAGTAAGAGAGCGTGTCTTGTACCTGGTGACGCGCGCGAAGACTGGGCAATATTACGTGCTCTTTCTGAAGCTTTGGGAAAAACTTTACCTTTCAATTCTCTTCAGCAGTTACGCTTAGCGCTCTATAATGAATACCCTCATTTTTCGGATATTGACAAAATTACTTATAGCGACAATACAGGAATTAATGCACTGGCCCTTCGCAAGTATCAGCCTTTGAGTAAATCCGTCTTTAAACCTCATGTGGAAGACTTTTATTTTACAAACCCAATAGCACGATCATCTTCTATTATGGCGTCCTGTTCCCTCTCTGCTCAGGGCACTTCAACAGAGATAGAAAAGTAGAGTTATGGATAGTACTCTCTCAAATAGCTATATCGGTCCACTTTTAACAATGATAGCACAAAGTTTACTCGTCTTGGTGCTTCTATTATTTTCAATTTCTTATATTCTTTACGCTGATCGAAAGATTTTTGCTGCTGTTCAAATGCGGCGAGGTCCTAATGTTGTCGGGCCTTGGGGCTTACTTCAGTCTTTTGCTGATCTTCTAAAATTTGTATTCAAAGAACCAATCATTCCTGCTAGGGCTAACAAGGTTTTTTTTCTTTTAGCGCCCCTAGTTACGAGTGTTTTGTCTCTTTCTTCTTGGGCTGTTATTCCTTTTGATGAAGGATGGTCAGTTGCTGATCCAAACCTTGGGTTGTTGTTTGTCTTTGCGATCTCTTCACTTCAGGTTTATGGCATAATCATGGGAGGATGGGCCTCTAATTCTAAATACCCTTTCCTTTCTGCAATCCGTTCGGCTGCCCAAATGATCTCTTATGAAGTTTCTATGGGATTTATCATTATTAGTGTTCTTTTATGTGTTGGTTCATTGAATCTAACAGATATTGTAAATGCACAAAAAGATGGTTTGGGTACGATGATGGGGATCCCCAATTCTGTCTTGGATTGGCATTGTTTTGCTCTCTTCCCGATATTTGTTGTATTTTTTATTTCAGCAATAGCAGAAACTAACCGACCCCCCTTTGATTTAAGTGAGGCTGAATCAGAGCTCGTTGCGGGCTACATGGTTGAATACTCATCGACCCCTTTTTTATTATTCTTTTTGGGTGAGTTTGTATCAATTACTCTGATGTGTGTACTGATAACCCTATTGTTTCTTGGTGGATGGCTGCCTCCTATTGACGTGACTCCATTTCATCTTGTACCAGGCATTATATGGTTTATTTTAAAGGGACTGTTTGTTTTCTTTTGCATGGCCATGATTCGCTCCATTGTCCCACGTTATCGATATGACCAATTGATGAGGCTCGGTTGGAAAGTTTTTCTACCTCTTTCAATTTTCATGGTTTTTGCAACAGCGTTTTTACGTCAGTATATGGGATGGAACTGATAAATGTATTCTTTATTAAGATATGGTAAATCACTATTTTTGTTAGAATTTTTAAAATCTTTTGGCTTAGGATTACGCTATTTCTTTAGTCCTAAAGTAACAATCAACTATCCCTTCGAAAAAGGTCACACGTCAGTCCGATTTAGAGGAGAACATGCGCTGCGGCGTTACCCCAATGGTGAAGAACGATGCATTGCCTGCAAGCTATGCGAAGCGATTTGCCCAGCACAAGCCATTACTATTGAATCAGGTCCGCGCAGTAATGATGGTACGAGGAGAACAATTCGTTATGATATTGATATGGTGAAATGTATATATTGCGGCTTTTGTCAAGAAGCCTGTCCTGTGGACGCTATCGTTGAAGGTCCGAACTTTGAGTTCGCCACTGAAACACGACAGGAACTTTATTATGACAAAGAAAAATTGCTAGAAAACGGCGATCTCTGGGAAAGTGAACTCTCCAAAAATATCATGATGGATGCACCTTATCGGTAATTTCTTTTCATTAAAATCACCCCCTAGAAATCATGACGAGTATAGACGCCGAGTTGTATAAACGCTAGGATAGCCTACAAGATAAGGGCGCAGTTGGTTCTAAGAATCAACCGCAAACAGGAAAAATCTACTGAAACGGAAAGCAGTGAGAGGATAAGGGCGGTTTATGCCAATTGTAAATCTCTTTTTTTATCTTTTTTCGTTCGTTGCTATTCTATCAGCTTTTATGGTTATAGGATCTAGGAATCCTGTTCACTCTGTCTTTTTTTTAATTTTGACTTTTTTAAATTCTGCTGGTTTGTTCATGCTCATGGGGGCAGAATTTTTAGCGCTAGTACTCATTCTTACTTATGTTGGTGCTGTTTTGGTCTTGTTTGTTTTTGTAATCATGATGCTTGATCTTCGTTTTTTAACCATGGAGAAAAGTGTTCTGAAGTATTTACCTGTTGGTGGTTCTGTGGGTCTGATTTTACTTATCGAACTTATAGCTGTTTTCAGTGGCAATGCACTTGATAGTCAAGAATTAGTAAGCGCTGTACAACCAATTCCTAATATAACTGAAGTATCAAATATCAAAGCCTTGGGGAATCTATTATACACCCGTTACATCTTGTTTTTTCAATTATCAGGGATAATTTTGCTCATTGGTATGGTTGGAGCGATTGTTCTTACATTGCATCATAAACGTAACATTTACAGACAAGATGTCGAATCACAAGTAGAACGAGATCCTCATGATTCCGTGATACTAGTGTCTGTGAAGCCCAACGAAGGGATTTAGTTCAATGACAATTGGTCTTTATCATTACCTTGTAGTCGGTTCGATTTTATTTATCTTGGGTATTTGGGGTATTTTTCTGAATCGTAAAAATATCATAGTGATTTTTATGTCAGTTGAACTTATTTTGCTTGCCGTGAATATTAATTTTCTTGCTTTTTCCCAAGAAAATGGTGATTTAATCGGACAAGTTTTTGTTTTATTCGTACTGACTGTATCGGCTGCTGAGGTAGCTCTTGGTCTCGCTATACTCGTTATCTTCTTTAGAAAAAGAGGATCTATCGCTGTTGAAGATCTCAATATGATGAAAGGTTAAGCTGGATGAGGCTGAAGTTTAATCCATGATTCACTTGATCGTTTTTCTTCCTCTAATTGGGTTTTTAATTTCTGGTTTTTTTGGTCGTCAAATTGGCCATAGGGGTGCTGGATATTTAACCTCAGGCCTTTTAGTGATTTCAGCTTTCTTAAGCTTCATCATGTTCATTCGTTTCGGGTTTGGTCCTTCTAAAACTCAATCCATTTTAATTATGCGCTGGATTCAATCTGGCCATCTGACGGCCGACTGGTCTTTTCGGCTAGATACGTTGACCACTGTTATGCTCGTTGTTGTGAACACTATCTCTTCGCTCGTACATATCTACTCAATCGGATATATGCATAATGATCCGAATCGTTCACGTTTCTTCGCTTACTTATCATTGTTTACTTTTACAATGCTTATGCTCGTAACCTCTGATAATCTTATCCAAATGTTCTTTGGATGGGAAGGAGTCGGATTAGCATCTTATCTTCTGATTGGCTTTTGGTTTAAAAAACCTTTAGCCAATGCAGCCGCTATGAAAGCCTTTATCGTCAATCGTGTTGGAGATTTTGGCTTTTTGCTAGGAATATTCGGTTTATTTTTTCTTTTCGATTCTATCGACTTCAGTACTATTTTTTCGAGAGCAGCGAGTTTTTCTGTTGATTCAGCTGAAGAAGCAAATCGTGTTTTTATAAGCTTATTAGGCTATGATTTTAATAAATTAGATGCAATTACTGTTGTGACTCTTTTTCTATTTATGGGGGCCATGGGTAAATCTGCACAGTTTTTTCTTCATGTTTGGTTACCTGATGCTATGGAAGGTCCAACACCAGTTTCAGCTTTAATTCATGCCGCTACAATGGTGACTGCAGGGGTTTTCTTGGTCGCTCGTTTATCCCCGATTTTTGAACTATCAATGATGGCATTAACAGTTGTGACATTTTTTGGTGCAATAACTGCATTTTTTGCAGCTACTGTTGGTTTAGTTCAAAATGATATTAAGCGTGTTATAGCATATTCAACCTGTTCTCAACTGGGCTATATGTTTGCAGCTCTGGGGGTAGGGGCTTATGGTCCT
Organism: Candidatus Endowatersipora endosymbiont of Watersipora subatra; assembly: GCF_964026585.1. Taxonomy (NCBI): domain Bacteria; kingdom Pseudomonadati; phylum Pseudomonadota; class Alphaproteobacteria; order Hyphomicrobiales; genus Candidatus Endowatersipora; species Candidatus Endowatersipora endosymbiont of Watersipora subatra. The sequence goes on along the minus strand of NZ_OZ032160.1, from coordinate 720,785 downwards.
GCCATATTTCATCTATTTACTCATGCCTTCTTTAAAGCTCTTTTATTTTTGGGATCAGGCTCTGTTATTCATGCGCTTTCGGGTGAACAGGATATGAGAAAAATGGGAGGATTACATAAAATAATTCCTCGGACCTACTGGATGATGTTGATCGGAACACTTGCCCTAACTGGTTTTGGTGTTCCTGGAACAATAATCGGAACCGCAGGTTTCTTTTCTAAGGATTCTATCCTTGCAAGTCTTTACGTAGGACAGAATCCTTTTTCTATTTATGCATTTTGGTTAACTCTTATTGTTGTACTGTTTACTAGCTTCTATTCTTGGAGGCTTATTTTCATGACCTTTCATGGAAAAACAAGAGGATCTGCTGATATCATCAAAAATGCTCATGAAAGTCCAATCGTTATGATGGTTCCGCTTTATATTTTAGCAATTGGGTCCCTTTTTTTTGGTGTTTTCTTCTACCGTTTCTTTGTTGGGTCCCATCACGAATCTGGCCATCTTGATCCATATTACCTTTCTTTTTGGAAAGAATCTCTTTTTTTAGGTGAAGAGAATACTATCTTACAAAACATTCATAGTGTACCTAAAGTGATTGAATGGTCTCCCTTTATTATGATAATTCTAGGGCTCTATCTATCTTGGCAGTTTTATATTCATAATCCTAAGCTGCCGATTAAACTATCTCGTCAATATCCCCGCCTATATCGTTTCTTATTTAAAAAATGGTATTTTGATGACTTATACGATTTTCTATTTGTTCGAACGATGAAGTCCTTGGGTTATTTCTTATGGAAAAAAGGAGATATCGGTGTAATAGATCGTTTGGGCCCGGATGGAATTTCCAAACGTGTTATCGATATTAGCCATATGTTAACTAAGTTTCAGTCTGGTTATCTTTATCACTATGCATTTGCGATGGTTATTGGTGCAACCGCTCTAGTAACGGTCATGATGTTTTCGGGGAAATAAATTTCGTGGCTAGCTTACCTCTGCTCTTGATTGTTACTTGTTTGCCATTGATTGGTGCTGCAATGATCTTTCTGATCTGGGAGGATAGTGATATTGCTCATCGGAACATCCGTTATGTGAGCTTGCTAACTACCATTTTTACTTTTTTCGTTTCCCTCGGAATTTGGTATAATTTTGATAGCACTCAAAATAGTTTTCAGATGGTTGAGAAGTTCGATTGGATAGGTGAAGGGGGGATATCTCTTCATATGGGTGTGGATGGTATATCTATCCTCTTCATCATCTTAACAACTTTCCTCATGCCTCTTTGCGTCCTCGCTAGTTGGGAGTCCATTACTTTACGGTTACGTGAATACATGATTTCATTTCTATTGCTCGAAACTTTAATGATCGGTGTCTTCTGTGCGCTTGATACCGTTTTGTTTTATGTCTTCTTTGAAGCGAGCCTGATTCCAATGTTTTTAATTATCGGAGTTTGGGGTGGAAAAAAGCGTGTTTATGCAAGTCTAAAATTTTTCTTGTACACTCTTCTGGGGTCTGTTCTGATGTTACTAGCTATCATAGTAATGTATTGGCAGGCTGGAACGAGCGATATCACATTATTGCTGAATTATAGGTTTCCAGAATCTATGCAAACATGGTTATGGCTCGCTTTTTGGGCTTCATTTTCTGTGAAAATGCCAATGTGGCCTGTGCATACATGGTTACCTGATGCACATGTCGAGGCCCCAACAGCAGGATCCGTCATTTTAGCTGGTGTTCTTTTAAAGATGGGAGGCTATGGTTTCTTACGTTTCTCACTACCTATGTTCCCTCAAGCAAGCGACTATATGCAGATTTTTGTTTTTATTCTTTCAGCAATTGCTATTGTTTATGCCTCTTTAGTTGCCTTAATACAGGAAGATATCAAAAAGTTGATTGCTTATTCTTCTATTGCTCATATGGGGTATGTAACCTTTGGTATTTTTTCAGCTAATATGCAAGGTATCCAGGGAAGTATTTTTCAAATGGTTTCTCATGGTCTTGTATCTGGAGCTTTATTTCTATGTGTTGGCATGATTTATGATCGAATGCACACCCGTCATATTAACGCCTATGGTGGCTTAGTTAACCGAATGCCGAAATATTCGTTTGCCTTTCTGATTTTTACAATGGCTAATATTGGATTGCCGGGTACCAGTGGGTTTGTTGGTGAATTTCTGACCCTTTTAGGAGTCTTCAGATCTAACCCTGATGTAGTTTTATTCGCAACAATCGGAGTTATTTTATCAGCTTCTTACGGTTTGTGGCTCTACCAACGCATCATATTAGGTTCAATAGATAAAGAGTCTCTTAAATCAATTCTAGACATCTCAGGACGAGAAAAGTTTCTTTTGTATACTTTACTCTCTTTGATTATCCTTTTTGGTTTATATCCAGCTCCGATTCTTGATATCACTCATGAATCTGTAAAATCTTTGATTAGCAATTACAATAACGCCTTACAATAACGCGATTGAGGTGATAGTTTAGGGACTGTTGCAGCTGAAATGACATGAGATATACCATATCATGATAGACATACCCCACCTTCTTCTTGCTGCTCCTGAAATAGCTTTGGCTTTAGGGACAATGGTGCTCCTGATGGTTGGTGTTTACTTTGGTGAAAGTAGTACACCTATAGTTATAGGTCTATCTGTTGCCCTTTTCATTTGCGTCGGTTCTTGGCTGGTTTGGTATCCTGCAGGTGGAATGGCTTTCTATAATGCGTTTGCCATGGATTCTTTTGCCCGTTTAATGAAAGTTCTTGTTCTTATTGGGTCAACAACGACTATCGTGATGTCAGTAGGATTTTCTCGTTATGAGAAATTTTTACAGTTTGAGTATCCTATCTTAATCGTTTTTGCAACATTGGGCATGCTGTTAATGATATCAGCTAATGATATGATGTGTCTCTATTTGGGTTTGGAGATACACTCACTATCTCTTTATGTTCTGGCTTCTATCAATCGAGACTCTCTGCGCTCGACAGAAGCAGGACTGAAATATTTTGTTTTGGGTGCTCTATCATCCGGTATGATGCTTTATGGTATATCTTTAGTCTATGGATTTAGTGGCTCTACTGAATTTAGAAATATTTCAGACGTGATCGCCGTTGAACGATCCTTAGGTCTCCTATTGGGGATTGTTTTTGTCCTTGTAGGTATTGCTTTTAAAATTTCTGCAGTTCCGTTTCATATGTGGACACCTGATGTTTATGAAGGTGCGCCGACACCAGTAACTGCGTTTTTTTCATCTGCCCCCAAAATTGCTGCGATGGCGATGCTTATTCGGGTCATACACAGCGCTTTTGGACCAGCTTCAGCCGACTGTTATCAGATTATTACTTTTCTTTCGATCGCTTCTATGACGCTTGGTTCATTCGCGGCAATTGGTCAATTTAATATCAAACGCCTGATGGCCTATTCTTCAATCAGTCATATGGGGTTTGCGTTAGTAGGGTTAGCTTCAGGATCTCAGGAAGGTGTGAGTGGTGTTATTCTTTATATGGTTATATATATGGTCGTCACTTTGGGTACATTTTCTGGTATTATGGCTATGCGTTTTGATGATGGTGCTCAAGAAAATATTAGCAGTTTAGCAGGACTCTCCCGTACGAATCCAATGATGGCATTGATAATGACGGCTTTAATGTTTTCTTTAGCTGGCATTCCTCCATTTGCAGGTTTTTGGGGAAAATATTTTATATTCTTTGCGGCTATTCATGAAAAACTATATTGGTTATCTGTGATTGGTGTTCTCAGCAGTGTCGTTGGTGCTTTTTACTATTTACGCTTAGTCAAGATCATTTGGTTTGACGAACCTGAATTCAGATTCTTGCCAATGGTATCGGAGTTGCGTCTGGTTCTTACTGTTTCAGGTATATTTACTATGTTCTACTTTATCATAGCTGGTTCCTTCTCTGAAAGAGCAATGATTGCAGCCCTTACGTTCTTCTAATTTTTTGAGAAAAATAATTGCTATATCCTTCTGAAGGTTGGCGATCTCGTCATTTTATTCGTGTCTGTTCGACCAATGTTGTAGCTGCTGAAATTGCTAATGAAGGTGATCCTGGCCACTTGTGGATTACTGCTGATGAGCAGACGAATGGTAAAGCTCGCCGCGGAAGAAAATGGATATCGGAACATGGCAATCTCTATGCCTCTTTACTACTGATCGATCCAGTACCAGCTAACAGACTCAGTAATTTGCCATTGGTTGCTTCGCTAGCTTTACATCGTACAATTACAGAATTTCTTCCTAATAACAGACAAGATCTTCAATGCAGCTTAGTTATTAAATGGCCTAATGATTTGCTTTTTGATGGCAAAAAATTATCAGGTCTTTTATTGGAAGCAACCCTTGATCGTTATCATCGAATGGCAGTTATTATAGGATTTGGAGTCAATTGTGCGCATTCTCCTGATAATCCACTTTATCCCGCTACATCTCTATCAGAGATCGGATGTTCAGTTAACCCAATGGTATTGAAAAAAGTTTTAGCACGCCACATGGCATCTGAGCTTTTTTTATGGAACAAGGGATATGGATTCAATCTAACGAGAAAGGCATGGCTTGAGAGGGCTTTCGGTTTAGGAAAGCAGGTGATTGCTAAAATGGATGATTATGAGGTAACTGGACGCTTTCAGACAATTGATGATGAAGGTTTTCTTATTCTGAAAAAGGATGATGGTTCATCTCAAAAAATTTCTGCCGCAGATATATTTTTTGGTAACCTCAACGACTCCAAGGGATAAAAATAAATATATGATTAAAAAAAATAAAGATGAGTTATTTTTCTTACCTCTTGGGGGTGTAGGAGAGATTGGTATGAATCTTGCGCTATATGGCTATGGTTCTCGGAAAAAATGCCGATGGATAATTGTTGACGTTGGGATAACATTCCCTAATAATAATTTTCCTGGTACGGATTTAGTGGTCCCAGATATTGCATTTGTACTTGAGAGAATAGAGCAATTAGATGGGATTATTATCACCCATGCACATGAAGACCATTATGGAGCTTTGTTTACTCTATGGCCTAAATTACGTGTTCCTGTTCATTGTACACCGTTTGCTGCCAAAATGTTAGAAGCCAAAAGGCTCTCGGAGCTAAATGCCCCGAATATTCCCTTAAAAATTTTCAAAACTGAGGAACCGTTTTCTATTGGTTCTTTTACAGTTGAAGGTGTTCATGTTAATCACTCAATACCAGAACCTGTTTCCCTCATGATCCGCTCACCGCTCGGTAATATCATCCATACTGGTGATTGGAAAATAGATCGGAAACCAACAATTGGTCATCTGACTAATGAAGCATATTTCCGTTGCTTAGGAAATGAGGGGATTCTAGCATTAGTCTGTGATTCGACTAATGCAATGCAGGAAGGGATATCGGCTTCTGAAGAAGAGGTTTTAGAAAGTTTAATTGATATCATTGACCATGCGCCTGGCCGAGTTATTGTTACAACTTTTTCATCAAATGTTGGACGTATTCGATCGGTTGCACTGGCCGCTGAAAAAGTTGGCCGCCGAGTGATGATCATTGGCCGTTCTCTTTTGCGTGTTGTTGATGTATCTCGAGATCTTGGTTATTTAGATGGTGTTGCTCCTTTTCTTGATGAAAATGAATTTCAGTCTGTTCCACGCAAGAAACTGGTGGTGATCTGCACAGGATCTCAAGGTGAATCTCAGGCAGCCCTTGGAAAGATGGCACGTGATGATCATCGTAATGCCAGGCTGGTACCTGGTGATCAGGTAATTTTCTCATCTCGTTCTATACCAGGAAATGAAAAAGGGATTTTATCTATTCAAAATGCTCTTGTTGATAAGGGAGTTACCATTGTTCTTGATGAAGAAAAACTCGTTCATGTTTCTGGCCATCCTCGTCGAGACGAACTTTCACAAATGTATGAATGGACACGTCCTACAATTGGTGTGCCAGTTCATGGAGAAGCGCGTCATCTCATGGCTCATGCTAATTTAATGGAGGTGATTGGGATTCCTAATGTAGCAGTAGTCCGCAATGGAGATATGTTACGCTTGGCTCCGGGACCGACTAAAATTATTGATAAAGTTGTCCATGGACGCGCTTATAAAGATGGTAGATTGATTGGTGATCAATCTTCTATGGGCATTGACCGTCGTCGAATTTTATCCTGTGTTGGACATGTTGTGATGTCCTTAGTTGTTAATAAAGATGGTTATCTTCTTGCGGAACCCAAAATCGTTTGCGAAGGATTGCCAAAGATAGTTGATGGGGAGGACAATTTTAAAGATTTACTTTATGATGTTGCGGTCAGTGCTTTTGAGCGAATTCCACTCCCTAAACGTAGGGATCACGCAAGGATAAAGCAAGTTCTTCGTAAGGCCTTGAGAAATGAAGTTGTTGAAGTTTGGGGAAAAAAATCGATTGTTACGATTTTTGTGACGACTGTATAGAGATAATATTTAAAAGCATTTGATCGATCATAAATGTCAATTTGATACAATCAATGTCTTTGTAAAAGAATAGTCTATGAAGTTTGAAAGTAGTCTAGACATGAATATAGTCACTGGAATTGCTATCTATTTCATAATCTGGTGGCTTCTCTTGTTTATAATCTTGCCATTTAGGGCTTCATCTCAATTGAAACAGGGGCACGTGGTCAGAGGTACTGATCCAGCAGCCCCTGTAAATCCTCAAATTTTGAAACGTATTCTTTGCAACACTATAGTTAGTGGCTTCATATTTTTTCTCTACTGGTTAGTAGTTTACTATTTTGGGTTTAGTGTTGATTCGTTCCCTGAATTTATTCCGATTCGCAAAATAGGATAATCAAATGATTCAATGAAGAAAATTAAAAAATAAAACTAAAGATTAGGTTATATGAAGGCCCTGAGTGACAATACAGAACTCTTCGTGTATGCAAGTAGAAATTTAATCACCTTCTGTCATGGATTCGTCGATATTCATATGCCGAAGCCACTCTTCTCACGTGTATTATATAAAATTTCGGGGGAAGCTTTGATGGGTAATCAAGGCTTTGGGATTGATCCTAATATGGTAGATCGCATTGTCAGCGATGTCATTGAAGCTCATGAACTCGGTATCTCGATTGCTTTAGTTGTTGGCGGAGGAAATATCTGCCGTGGTGTTTCTCTTGCTATTGAAGGAGGTGACCGCGTTACCTTTGATCATATGGGTATGCTTGCTATCGTGATAAATGCATTAGCATTAAGGACAGCATTTGAATCTCGGAAGGTGAAGGTGACATTGTTGTCTGGTCTTGCTGTTCCTCAAGTCTGTGAACTGTTTACACAACGAGCTTTGGCAATAGCACGAGAAGCAGGTGATATCATCATTTTTGCTGGTGGTATTGGTAGCCCTTATTTTACTAGTGACACTGCAGCAGCGCTACGTGCATCAGAGTTCGGCGCAGATGTTTTGATCAAAGGGACACAAGTTGATGGTATTTATTCAGAAGATCCACAAAAAAATCCTGATGCTGAACGGTTTGATACCTTAAAACACAAGGACATAATCGAACGTGGATTGCATATTATGGATGCCTCAGCGGTTATGCTAGCGGAAGATAATAACATTGACCTCATTGTATTTTCGATTCACGAAAAAGGTGGTCTTATGCGTGTTTTATTAGGACAAGGTCGATTTACACGGGTCAGTCAGGATAGAGTTCGAGTTTGAAAGTTGAAAATTTGAAAAGGAAAAGTAATCATGTCAGCTAGAATTGATCTCAATGATATCAAAAATCGGATGAATTCTGTGCTTCAGGAATTTCAAAAATATCTTCAAGGTCTTTCTACAGGGCATGCATCTACTGCTATTTTTGATCCGATCATGGTAGAAGCCTATGGACAAAAAATTCAGATTAGTCAGGTTGCAACCATTAAAATCTCTGATCCTAAGTTGATTTCTATTCAAGTTTGGGATAAATCAATGGTTAACGCTGTTGATAAATCTATTCGCGAAGCACGACTTGGTCTTAATCCAATTGTTGAAGGTCAAAATCTCCGCATTCCACTTCCAGATCTCAGCGAGGACCGCCGTCGGGAATTAGTAAAAGTAGCTAAGGATTATGCCGAAAACGCTAAAGTTGGTATTCGTCACGTCCGGCGTCAAGGTATGGAATTTTTAAAAAAATCAGAAAAAGAAAAAGAAATGAGTCAGGATGAAGCGTGGTCATCATCAGTAAAAGTTCAAAAATTGACCGATGAATTGATCATAGAAGTAGACACCATTTTGATTAAAAAAGAGGCTGAAATTATGAAAATTTGAGGTCTATATTATAGAGTCTAATGATCTTCGAAGAGGCTTAAATTTTGCAGTCAAAATTTCTGGGTGAAGGGGTTCCCGCTCACGTTGCTATTATCATGGATGGCAATGGTCGCTGGGCTCAATCGCGAGGACTTCCTCGTTCTAGCGGTCATAAGAAAGGCGTTGATGCAGTGCGTTCGGCAATTCGAACGGCAAGTGAATGGGGTGTTAAGACCTTGACTTTATTTTCCTTTTCATCAGAAAATTGGAAAAGACCTAAAAGTGAGGTGAACGATCTTATGTGCTTATTAAAGTCATTCATTCGACGAGATCTGTCTGATTTACATAAGGAAGATATTAAAGTTTGTGTCATTGGGGCTCGAAAAGGTATTCCTTCTGATGTTTTACCTCTTCTACAGGAAGCAGAAAATCTAACCTGTAATAATTCATCTACTAGGTTGGTCATCGCATTCAATTATAGTGGGAGGGAGGAGATTGTTTACGCCGCTAAAGAATTAGCTAAATGTGTGGCTAAAGGAGAAATCTCATCTGATGAGATCACAGAACATCTCTTTTCGAGGGCACTTTATACCGCTGAATGGAGTGATCCTGATCTGATCATCAGGACTTCAGGAGAGTTGCGTTTATCTAATTTTCTTTTGTGGCAAGCCGCGTATTCAGAGTTTGTCTTTCTAGATTGTTTGTGGCCTGATTTTGATCAGGCACAATTTGAACACGCTCTCAGTGAGTTTGATTCAAGGATACGCCGTTTTGGAAGTCTTGTTAGAAATACAGTCACATGATTTTTCTGCGATCTTGCCAGTTTTGGCAAAGCGATCTTGGTCTTCGTATATTACCCTCGATTGTGATGATAATAGCTATTATTAGTATTAGCTACTATGGTGGATTTCTATTCTTGTTTTTGTCTGTTATTTTGTCGTGTTTTTTATTCTACGAGTGGACAATGATCGTCAAGCAAGAAGAATTTGATAAAAATTTCTTTTTTTCTCTTTCTGTATTCATCATAGCGATGATGTTAATCCTTCTTAGATTTAATGACATTGCTTTTCTTTTACTGATTTTTTCTGTTCTATTTACTATCTTTATAAACTCAAGTTATGAAAGAATTCGAGCAATTTGGCTTGTTGGTGGTGCTGTCTATTCATCAATACCTGCACTAACTTTTTGTCTCATTAGAGGTGAAATGACTCGGTTCGAAGGGGGCAGTTTCGCACTACTGATGTTTATTTACTTTTCTGTCTGGGCTACGGATATCTTTGCTTATCTCTCCGGTCGTTTTTTTTGTGGACCCAAATTATTGCCAATTCTTTCGCCTCAAAAAACTTGGTCAGGAGCTATTGGTGGACTTTGGGGTGCGCTTTTTGTTGGATTTATCTTTTTCATAAAAATTGATGGGTTTCATTTGCGATCAATCATTCTTTTTTCTGCTTTTTTATCTGTTATTTGTCAGATCGGCGACTTGTTTGTATCTTGGGTTAAGCGATGCTTTAGCGTAAAAGATTCAAGTCATCTAATCCCTGGTCATGGAGGAGTTCTCGATCGAGCCGATAGCTTGGTAGCTGCTGTTATTCCTGTTGCTATTTTTTTAGTACTAAATTCGCCTTGATTTTAGACCATTTGGAATCTCTTTGTATTCCCTTAAAATCAGAACTTCTATAATTTTAGATAGATTTAGAAAGTTGTTAGAATTGCTATCCGCATCAGTTATTTCATTGGTTGTTCTATCTTTTGTTATATTTTTCCATGAGTTAGGGCATTTTCTAACTGGGCGCTGGAATAAAGTTAAAATTGAAGTTTTTTCGATCGGGTTTGGTCCAGAACTGTTTGGTTTTTGGGATCGTCATCAAACTAGATGGAAAGTTTCTGCTATACCCTTGGGAGGTTATGTCAAATTTTTAAGAGATTTTGATATCTCCGGGGATAGTACAGGGACAGGGGCTCTTGACAGGAAGGCCTTGTGGCAGCGGGCTATGATTATTGCGGCTGGTCCAATTTCCAATCTCATTTTGGCAATTTTTGTTTTGACTATAAAATTCATGATATATGGGGAAACCAAGGTTCCTCCAATTGTTGATACAGTTCTGTATCAGTCGGCTGCTCAGGATGCAGGAATACAATCAGGAGATAGGATAATACAGGTTGATGGTCATCCCATTGATAGTTTCAGTGATATACTGAATATTACATCAGTTAGTTCTGATAAAGACTTGATGTTCAAACTCTTACGAGATGGGAAAGTAGTTTCCATTCTCCTAACTCCTCGTATGATGGAAAGAATAGATTCTTTAGGGAATAAGTATAATGTTTCTCTTATAGGTATTTCTGTCAACACTTCATTGCATGCAAGTGAAACGATCCAATATGGCTTTTTAAGTGCGACCAAACGATCCTTTATTGAGGTTTTTCTCTTACTCTACCGTACTTACAATTTTTTGTGTGAGCTTGTAGAAGGAAAACAAAGACTATCTGATTTTCGTGGTCCTATAGGAATCGGTCAACTAACATCACAAGTTGTTATGAAATTTGAATTGTCCCAGATTCTGACTCTTATAGCCTTTATTTCTGTCAATATTGGTGTTTTCAATTTATTGCCTATACCCATGCTGGATGGCGGTTATTTATTTTTTTATCTGATTGAAGCTATTCAGGGACAAGCACTAAATATAAAAACGCAGGAGGTTGCTCTTAAAATAGGGTTGATAGTTTTGGGAGCATTTACTTTATTTTGTACTTTCAATGATTTTATCAGAATAATAGGGAATTCCAGTTGATTGGATCAAAGAAGTTCTTAGATTGTGCTTTTTGAGATCCCCTTCATCAAGGATTCTCAAAGATAATGTTTATTAATTGTCGAGAATGAGTTCCTTCTCTCTGAGTTTTGGGTAAAAATAATGCGATTAATTCTACAATCTTTCCAAAAATTGATTCATACTGTAATGCTATCAGAGGAAAGTGTTAGGATAATCGCTCTATGGTTTTCATTACTTAGCATTGATATTATTTTTTTAGTGTTTTCTTCTACGAGCTTGCAAGCTGCAATTGTCGATCAGATTTATGTTCAGGGAAACAAAATCGTTGATTCGGATACAATTCTTTCTTATGTGAACGTCAAACCAGGAAAGGAATTTTCTTCATTTGATACTGACGACTCCTTGCGGTCATTATTTTCTACAGGCTTGTTTTCCGATGTGCAGATTGATCGAAAAGAAAGAAGGCTAATTGTTACGGTTGAAGAAAACAAGACTGTCAATGCTATTCACTTTGAGGGAAATGATAAAGTCAAAGGTGAGTTTCTGAGAACACTTGTGCAGCTGAAAAGTGGCAGCGTATTTAGTCAGGAAAAATTGGATATTGATCTTGCCAGTTTGAATAAGGCTATGCATCGTTCTGGCTATTCTCTCGCATCTGTCAGTTCAAATGTAATAGGACTCAACAAAAACCTAGTTGATGTCATATTCATTATTAAAGAGGGTGAGAGAACGAAAATATCCGACATCACTTTTATTGGTAATACTGCATATAGTGATCGTCAGTTAATAGACGTAATTTCACACAGAAAAAGCACGTTTCTAAGTTGGTTAAAACACGATGATATCTACGATTCAGATAAGCTTCGAAGTGATGAAGAAAAATTGCGCGTATTCTACTTCAATAGTGGTTATGCTGACTTTAAGATTATTTCTTCTTCTGCTCATCTCGATGAAGACAAAAATAGCTACTCTATAACGATAACTGTGGATGAGGGTCATCGTTATCATTTTGGTATAGTCGATGTTGATAATGTTTTACAGGGTGTAGATGTCCCTTCTCTTTTGAAACAATTGCCGATCAAAGAAGGTAATCTATACAGTGCAGGTGCGGTTGAAAGGTCTCTTATTAAGATGACTGAATCGATAGCAGAAAGTGGATTTTTATGCGCAGAGGTTACTCCGAGAGGCAAGCGCGACTTTGATAATAGTAAAATTGATATCACATTTTTCGTTAATAAAGGGCCTTGCGTTTATATTGAACGGATTAATATATCAGGTAATTTTAGAACACGAGGTTATGTTATTCGACGCGAATTTGATATTTCCGAAGGGGATGCCTATAATCGTTTTCTTGTAAACAAAGCTAAGAAACGTCTTGAATCTTTGCATCTTTTTGACCATGTGACGATTTCCGCACATGAAGGTTCAATTCCTGATCGGATTGTTCTTAATGTTGATGTCACTGATAAGTCGACAGGTGATATTTCTATTGGTGGTGGTTATTCAACCACAGCTGGACCAGTTGCTGAAGTTTCTATTACTGAGAAAAATTTTCTTGGACGCGGTCAATATCTGAACTTGTCAGGTGGTCGTGGTGAAAATTCCATTCAATACAACATATCTTTTACTGAACCATATTTCTTGGGATATAAAATTGCCGTTGGATTAGATCTCTCTAAGGAGAGATTAGATCTTGGAGAAGAGGTGAGCTATTCACAAGATGTGAGTACGATTCAACTGCGTGGAAACGCACTTATAAATGATAAGTTATTATTTGGCATAAATTACAATTATAAATCTCAAGAGCATTCTGGAGAACAATCTCAATTTATCTCACCAGCTATCTTGGAATCAATTAATCAGAGTCCTTATACCGCTTCAACTCTAGGTTATTCTTTTATTTATTCTACTTTGGATAATCATGTTCTTCCTCGTAATGGTGTTTATGCTCAGTTTGATCAGTCTTATGCAGGTATAGGGGGTGATTCTAATTATATTCGTACCACTGGTCGTCTCTCTTCCTATCATTTATTGTCTGAAGATTCTGATGTTGTTCTTCTAGGTACTCTTGGTGGAGGACATATTTATGCATTAGATAATAAGTCCATGAGAATAACTGATTATTTCTTTCACGGTCATCAGAATATTCGAGGTTTTGAATCTCGTGGACTGGGGCCGCGTGATCTGGTAACTGGCGATGCTCTTGGTGGTTCAATATATGGAAATTTTACTGCTGAACTTCATTTTCCAGTCCCTTTGTTGTCTAAGTCTTATGGATTGCGGTTGGCTTTTTTTGGAGAAGCTGGAACTTTGTATAACAATGAGTATCGTGGACCACTAGCCGGAAGCATAGAAGAACAGTCATTGTCACGTTCAACATTTGATCATTTTAGCATTCGTTCTTCTTTTGGTGGTTCTATTATCTGGGATTCGTCATTTGGACCATTAAGATTTGATTTTGCACATCCAATCCATAAAGAAGAATATGATCGAACACAATTTTTCAGATTTGGTGTTAGCTCAAAATTCTAGCTAATCGTTTTGAATCTGTTTTGATGGGGTATCTTTCTTTGTCAGAAAAATTGATATTCTTTGACATACCATCACCTGTTAGATTACATGATCTCGCCCTAAACGTTGGTGCCGTTCTTCGGGATAACATTCATCGTGATCGTCAAATTTTTTCCATAGAGCCTATTGAAACGGCCGAAGAAGGGTGTCTTTCATTTATCAATAATGCTAAATATCTGCTAGCAGCTCAAAATACAAACGCGTCTGCTGTAATATGTAGTGAGAACCATGCCCTCTCTATTCCTAATGATGTGGCAGTTCTGATTTCTAAAAATCCTTATAAAAGCTTTGCCAAGACTATGGCACAATTCTTTCCTCTAGGTCTGAAACCACAGCCTCAATCAGGTGAAATGGGAATTTCATCTCATTCTTCTATTCATGAATCAGCGGTTCTTGAAAATGATGTTATCATTGAATCAGGAGCTGTTATTGGACCGGAAGCACATATAGGTGCTAGAACATTTATCGGTGTAAATGCACTCATAGGCAGGAAGGTTCAGGTAGGCAGAGATGCAAGTATTAGTTCTCACGCTTCTATCATACATGCCATTCTAGGTGATCGTGTCATTATTCATAATGGTGTACGTATTGGCAGTGATGGGTTTGGTTTTGCAATGGAAAAAGGAGGTCATCTTAAGATACCACAGATCGGTCGTGTTGTTATTCAAGATGATGTTGAAGTTGGTGCTAATACATGTGTAGACCGTGGAGCGAATAGAGATACGATTATTGGTGAAGGAACGAAAATAGATAATCTAGTTATGATTGGGCATAATGTAGTCATTGGTCGTCATTGTATCATTGTAGGTCAAGCTGGTGTTGCAGGTAGTGCAGAACTGGGTGACTATGTCGTTTTGGGCGGTAAAGCTGCAATTAGTGGTCATGTCAAAATCGGGAAGGGTGCCCAAATTGCTGGTCTCAGCGGTGTTTCAGGGAACGTCCCGCCTGACGTGCAATGGGGTGGCATCCCGGCCCGTCCTGTCAAACACTGGATGCGGGAGATTGCAAGCCTAAAACGCGAAGCTCATGATATGGATAGAAAAAGAACGAGTAAGAAAGAGTAAGTATGTCTAGGAACGCAGCACTAAAATCTATAGATGTCAACAGGATTATGGAATTGCTGCCTCACAGGTATCCATTTCTGCTTGTTGATCGTATTGTTGATATAGATCAGGATTTATCTGCTCGTGGCATAAAAAACATTACGATAAATGAACCACAATTTACAGGTCATTTTCCAGATAATCCTATTTATCCTGGTGTTCTAATAATAGAAGGTATTGCGCAAACAGCAGGAGTGATCTGTGCAGACCATGCTTATCATGGGGAAGGACGTTCCGTTTATTTTATGACTATCGACAAAGCCAAATTCCGGAAGCCAGTTATACCAGGAGACCAGCTTGAATATTTACTAACCAAACTCAAACAGAAGCGAAATACTTTCAAATATTATGGTATTGCGATGGTAGATGGTCAAAAAGTTGCTGAGGCTGAAATCAGTGCAATGATGGTAGGAAAGAATGGTCAATAATAACACAATACATCCTAGCTCGCTTGTCGAATCCGGTGCAGTCATTGGCTCTGATACCATTATTGGTCCTTTTTGTCATATAGGTGCTGAAGTCAAATTAGCTGAAGGGGTTAAAGTTCTAAGCCATGTTAGCATTGCAGGAAAAACCTCTGTAGGTTCGCATACCCGAATTTTTCCATTTGCATCCATCGGTCAAGAACCTCAGGATCTCAAATTTTCTGGTGAGGATGTTTTTTTGGAAATCGGTAGCGAATGCACTATCCGTGAAGGGGTCACAATGAATCCTGGGACATTAGGGGGGGGAGGGGTGACCAGAATCGGCAATAAATGTACTTTTTTAGCTAATTCTCATGTTGCCCATGATTGTATTATTGGAAATAATGTCATTTTTTCAAATAACGTGATGCTCGCCGGTCATTGTGTTGTTGGTGATTTCGTTATTTTTGGGGGTGGAGCCGCAGCCCACCAATTCTGCCGTGTTGGCCATCATGCCTTTATTGGAGGCCTTTCTGGAATAGAGGGAGATGTTATTCCCTTTGGAATGGCTATTGGTCCCCGTGCTTCTCTTGCAGGAGTTAATATTGTCGGTATGAAACGTGCGACTGTTTCAAGAGAAAGCATTAATGCAATGCGAAAGGCTTATATAGAAGTCTTTTCTCGTCATCGACCGATACGTGAAAATGCACAGGCATTAAAATCAGAAGCAACCAATACACTTGTGATTGATATTCTTGATTTTGTGCTTGAATCAGCTGATAGACCGCTTTGTATCCCATATCCGGACTGAAGTGACAATGACTTCAAACGGTGATAAAAATACCATTGGTATCATTGCTGGAAACGGGATGTTGCCACGGGATGTTGCGTTTGCATTAGAAAGAAAAGGTCAACAAGTATTTATAATTGGTATTGCAGGAGAATGTAGTGGTTCTATACGGCAATTTGATCATAAGATTGTGACATGGGAACAGGTTGGGTTACTCCGAAAACTTTTAAAAAAACGTGGGATTTCGAAGATTGTTTTAGCCGGTGGGATTTTACGACGCCCAGAAATGAATTTTCTGAAGATGGATTGGGAAGGAATTTTGAGTTTTTTAGAAATTTTTACGACATTATTATCTGGTGATAATAAGATTCTGACGAATGTTATTGATGTCTTTGAAAAGCGTGGGCTTGAGATATGTAATCTTGTGACTTTACTCCCTGAGTTATTCGTGAAAGAGGGACTAAACATTGGTCCTAGAATTGGTCAAAAAAATCTTGAACGAATCCGTTATGCGGCATCTATCACTAAACATCTTGGTAGTTTTGACATTGGACAAGCCGCTGTTATCGTTGGTAATCGTGTCGTCGCTTTAGAAGGAGCCGAAGGTACAGATGCTATGTTGTGCCGCGTTTCTAATCTAAGAAATATTGGAAGAATATCAAGAAAAGCTGGAGGGATACTATATAAGTCTGTAAAACCAGGTCAGGACGAGCGTGCTGATCTGCCTTCGATAGGCCCCAGAACTGTTCACCATGTGTTTGCTGCTGGACTGAATGGTATTGGTGTTGAAGCGGGTAAAACAATTGTTATCGAACAAAGAAAAACTTTCGCATTGGCACAGCAGCACCAAATTTTTATATATGGTCTGACTGATGCCTTATAATTATAAACCTATGATCTATTTTCTCATTGGTGAAGAGTCGGGTGACGCGTTAGGGAAGGATTTGTATAATTCACTTCAACGATGCGCGAAACGACAGAGGATTGAACTTGATATTCAAGGACTTGCTGGAACAAGCCTTAGTGAGTTAGGTGTTAAGTCATTATTTAACATTGAAGATATTATGGTGATGGGTATTTTTTCTGTTGTTGCCCGTCTACCTACAATCATTAAGTGTATTCTGATGACTGTATCAGATATTGTAAAAAAGAAACCAGATTTGATTGTACTGATAGATAGCCCTGATTTTACTCATGCTGTTGCTAAACGTGTTCGAAAGAAATTACCTCAGATTCAAGTTATTAACTATGTTTGCCCTAGTATTTGGGCTTGGCGCTCAGGGCGAGCGCGTAAAATGAGAGAATTTGTTGATCATGTTCTAGCTATTTTACCCTTCGAACCGAAAATTATTGAGGAGTTGGGCGGACCAAAATCAACTTACGTGGGGCATAGTATGGTCACGAAGATTGATAAGGTTCGTCTAACACAGGTGAAGGCTTTAAATAATGAGAAGCCGATCCTACTTCTTTTACCCGGTTCACGGTCAACTGAATTAAAACATTTACTTATAATTTTCGAAAAAACTCTTGATATTCTTACTAAAAGAGGTGTTCCTTTTCAGGCGATTATGCCTGCCGTCCCTCATTTAAAAAAACGATTATGTAAAAAAATCTCGCAATGGGCAACACCAGTGCGTATCGTTGATAGTTCACAAAATGATCATACCTTTGCCAAGGCTGATGCAGCTTTGGCTACATCAGGAACTGTATCTCTACAGCTTGCCCTTCATCGTATTCCTATGATTCTTGTCTACAAACTTGATATCCTAGCACGACCTCTCCGTTTTCTGATTAAGACGTGGTCTGTCGCACTGCCAAATCTTATCGCAGGTTGGCCTTTAATACCAGAAGAATTGAATGAAATGTTAGACCCAGAAAGATTGGCACGCCATATTGAACGTCTCTTGATCGCAACACCAGAACGGGATGCTCAACTTGCTGGTTTTGATTATATAAGAGACATTATGAAAACAGAAATAGAACCTGCAGAAAAATCTGCAGCGATTATTATGAGCTATCTAGTAGAGAAAAAACAAGACAACAGATTAGATTCTTGTCGATCTCTCCTATCCTAGATGTTGTCCACTTTCAAGCGAAATCATTTGTCCAGTTAAGTTATACAAGATGTTTCTGCTAAGTAGAGAATCGTACGCGCGAAATCGGTTCTTCGTTTTAGAAGTGGAAAGCGTCTTTTGTTTTGTCTGCATCTTGCCGCTTGGCAAAGCTGGACCGCTCTCCAATACCCTATCCCCATAGGGTTGATTTAGAGAAAGTATAAGAATAGAATTTTAAAGAATAAAATTTTGGTGTGAGCGTTCCAAACACGTCCTCAAAAGTAACAGTGCTGTCTTTCTTATTTCTTCACAAAAAAATGATCCCTGCTATATAGAAGCAATAAGAAACTAGCAGAATCGCTCCCAAGCGTCTTTCTAAAACAAATCCTAAAACAGAAGTTGTAATTAGGAACAAAGTTGTAGCTA
This sequence comes from Candidatus Endowatersipora endosymbiont of Watersipora subatra, assembly GCF_964026585.1. Taxonomy (NCBI): domain Bacteria; kingdom Pseudomonadati; phylum Pseudomonadota; class Alphaproteobacteria; order Hyphomicrobiales; genus Candidatus Endowatersipora; species Candidatus Endowatersipora endosymbiont of Watersipora subatra. The sequence goes on along the minus strand of NZ_OZ032160.1, from coordinate 702,418 downwards.
GCATCACCCACATATCAAAACTAAGAATACGGTTATCAGCTGAAATAGGAGCCATTATAGCGGTTAGCCCCATGATGCCAGTAATATTGAATATATTGGAACCAACTACATTACCTATTGCTACGGATGCATTTTTGTATCTTGCAGCCATAAGACTCGTCATAAGTTCAGGCAAAGAGGTTCCAATCGCAATAATTGTTATGCCAATTATTGTTTCTGATACATTCCACTGCTTAGCAATATCAGAAGCGGCATCTACCATAAGATGAGATCCTAATGGCAAAGCAATCATTCCAATAATAATTAGTTTAGCAACGGCCCATCCTGAAGTAGGAATCCTACCGATTTCCTCACGGTAGAAATATTCGATGTCTTTATCATTTTGATGGGTTTTCATCTTATAAAACTGTATGCTTAAAAACACTGCTAAAGATATGAATAGAAGAATGCCATCCAGCCTTGATATCGGACTAAAATAAATTTGAATCATGAAGAAAATAGTCACCAAAGCAAGAAAAAAGAGGGAAAAGCTAAGATTCTTCTCTTTGCAACTAATTGGCGAAATTAAAGCAGGTACTGCTAATACCATTAATATATTGGCAATATTTGATCCCACTACATTTCCAACAGCCAGCCCACCAAATCCTGAAAGCGCTGCTTGTAATGATATAAGGAGTTCCGGTGCTGATGTGCCCAGAGCAACAATTGTAATACCAATAATAAGGGTAGGAATATCTAGTTTTTCAGCAAGGGCTATCGAACCCTTTACTAACCAGTCACCACCAAAAAGCAACAAGAAAAGACCGACTATAAACATCAAATAAGAAACCATGAAGCATCCAGATTAAATAGAATTGGCGGTCGCGATCGAAAAGAAATATATTAATTTTATAGAGCGTCAAGAGTTCCGCTTTTCTACTGATCATTCATTTGATCAAATGAAGAAGGTGAGATAAAATCCAACCCTAATTGAAATTATTGACGTCTCTTGATCAGCTATAACCTTTTGACATGAGAAGTAAAATAGGAGGGCAAGATCGAGATGTCTACAGGGAGCAGCATATATGAGTAATACGGTATCGGAAGAACAGGATGTTGGAGTCGAAAATAGTTTAGGAAAACTTCCTGAATGGAATTTAGGAGATCTTTATCCTGGGATGGACTCAGAACTTTTTGGGGCCGATTTTAAGAATTCTATACCGAAGGCTCTGGCCTTTGAAAAAGCTTACAAAGGCCATCTATTATCACACTTACAATCCTCCGCAGATCAATTAGCGAACATCATTGTCAAGTATGAAAAATTGCAGGATTTCCTTGGCCGTATCAGTGCCTTTTCGGTCTTATTATATTCCGAAAATTCTTCCGATCCCAAACGGATAAAATTTTATGGTGATGTACAAGAAAAAGTGATACAAGCCGTAAATCATCTTACTTTTTTCAGTCTCGAACTCAACAAAATTGAGGATGAAACACTGGACTCTGCATTTTCTCTGAGTTCAGCTCTCGCTTTCTATCGTCCTTGGCTCCTTGATTTACGTATCAGAAAGCCATATCAGCTAGATGATAACATTGAGCAGTTATTTATTGATAAAGAAGCGACTAGTCATTTAGCTTTTAACCGCTTATTTGACGAAACAATATCAAGATTACGGTTTGAAGTTAACCGTTCTCGTCTTCCTATCGAACCAGCACTCGCTCTTCTTCAGGATCAACAAGAATCAACAAGAAAAAAAGCTTCCGACGCTCTTGCATTAACTTTTAAGGATAATCTTCCTTTGTTTACTTTGATCACGAATACACTGGCGAAGGACAAACAGATATCAGACTCTTGGAGAGGATTTGAAGATGTTGCTGACAGTAGACATCTTGCTAACAGAGTTGAACCATCGGTTATTGATGCTCTAGTTATCGCTGTTCAAGATGCCTTACCTCATATATCTCATCGTTATTATACTATGAAAGCAAAATGGTTAGGCCTTCAGTCTCTCAATCATTGGGATCGAAATGCTCCATTGCCCAAGAGTTTTGATTCGCCCATTCCATGGAGTCACGCCAAGGATACTGTTTTGAAAGCATACAATAGCTTTGCACCGGAGATGGGGACAATTGCAGAACGATTTTTTACCCATGGCTGGATTGATAGTTTAGTACGTCCAGGTAAAGCGCCGGGTGCATTTTCACATCCTACTGTGCCATCTTCTCATCCTTACATTTCAATGAACTATCAAGGCAAACTACGTGATGTTATGACTCTTGCTCATGAGTTGGGACATGGGATCCATCAAGTTCTGGCTGCTCAGCAAGGTGCTTTGATGGCATCACCTCCTCTGATATTGGCAGAAACAGCAAGTGTATTCGGTGAAATGCTCACATTTCAATCTTTGCTCAATCAAACTCTGACAAGGGAAGGACGTAAGGCTATATTGGCAGCAAAAGTTGAAGATATGATCAATACGGTCTTTCGTCAAATTGCTTTTTATCTTTTTGAACGAACGGTACATAAGGAGAGAAGGAATGGAGAACTTACCTCTGATCAGCTCTGTCAGATTTGGTTGAATATTCAAAAAGAAAGTCTCGGGCCTTCAGTCAGAATCGGCGATGGTTATGAGACCTTCTGGGTTTATATTCCTCACTTCATACATTCGCCTTTTTATGTTTATGCTTATGCCTTTGGCGACTGCTTAGCAAATTCGCTTTACGCTTGTTATCAAGATTGTAAATGCGGGTTTCAGAAAAAATATTTTGAGATGCTGAAAGCCGGAGGAACAAAGCATCATAAAGAGATATTAGAACCATTTGGCCTTGATGCTTCGGATCCTGGATTTTGGTCTCAAGGTTTATCAGTTATCTGCTCTTTGATCGATGACTTGGATCACATGGAACACCAAAATTGATCCCATCATAATAATGTATAACTGAAGGGATAGGAAAATCAGGAATGGGGGCCTCCTTAGCAAAAAAATTGATATTACTGCTTGTTCTAAACGCCCTAACTGGTTGTGATATTTTGAGGATTCAGTCTTTTCACTTTATGGATAAGTCTGACACAATGAGTATCGATGGTATTTGGTTTCCTACAGATCTAGAGACTCAAGGTGTTTATTTTGCAGAATTCAAAGATAGAAGGTTTGTCTCCAGGTCAGGTTATGATAAAAAAATAATGGCCGTAGGCAATTACGTCGTTCGTTCACCAACTCAGGTTGAGCTAGTTTTTAAAGGAGAAATTTCAAAGTCAATTGTAACAGCAAAGTGCCATCTAAAAACTCCTCTTAATCTTTATTGTCTCCCCTCAGTTGGCTCTCCGTTTAATCTTGCAAAGAAAAGTTGACAAAAATGATAAAGTCTGTTCTGTTCAATCAATCTCTTCTCTCTAATTTAGGATTAGAGTATGCCCCATCAGTCTTTAGAGTATGATGTTGATAAAGTGAGATCTTGTGATTCAATGGACAACCAGGATCATGAACGTACCTATGCCATTTTTTTATCATTGGTCAAATGGGCCGTTCTCATTGGCTTTTTTTTAATTATCTCAATGGCTGTCGGATTCATGATTGCTAAAAGTTTTTTAGCTGGTCTTTTGACGTTTATAACTCTAATTATCCTGTCAAAGACAGTGGCATGAATTACACTATCTTTTTATTGTATGAATAAAAAGAGATATTATTTAGCGACTTACCTTACCTGGAATCAAACCTTCACGCTGAGCTCTCTTGCGAGCTAATTTACGAGTTCGACGGATGGCTTCTGTCTTCTCACGGACTCGCTTTTCTGAAGGCTTTTCATGAAAATTACGCAACTTCATTTCTCTAAAAATACCCTCACGCTGAAGTTTCTTTTTCAGGGCACGAAGGGCCTGATCTACATTATTATCACGAACAACAACTTGCACTAGCTATTCCGATTCTTCTTCTTCATTCTAGATGGTGAATCTATCAGAATCATTATGAACTGTCTAGTGATTCAATATTTATCGATGACGGGAAAGTTCTAAATAAAGAGGAATCAGAAGATGGTTTTTTAAAAATCTTGTAAAGATTTCTTCTTGAGTTTTTTCTATACTTAACCAACAATGAGACTATTCTCATAAGCTTGAGGGATCTTGTTTTTTATTTTCAATGTTTCAGCAATAGATATCACTTCGAATTGAACTTCAACCTTTCCAGCATTCTCAAATTCCAAAATTGCTTTATGAAGATCACCAACTTTCATTGGTTTTGATAGTTTTATAAACATCAAATGGTAGCTGCTAGGTTCAAGTTTCACTGTTTCTCCGACTCCAATTTTTAGTCCATCTTCAAGAGTGCGCATTTTAGTGATTTCCATTTCCGATCGTGCAACAATAGTTTCATGTATTCTGACCTTTTGAGCAAAATCAACTCTTACACTGATTAGACGGTCTTCAATTGATCCATTGTTAGTGATCATAAGATATCCAGCTCCTATTTCTGAACCTGGTTGGGTCATCCGAATAACAGGATCATGAAGAATTAATTTCCCTGCTCTAATTTTTGTAGAAATAGTTTTGGATAGGACTAAGGTCGAATGATTCATTGAAAATAAGATAAAAAGAACAATCTTTCCTAGGAGGAACCCCATTTTTGATAATACTGGTAAATTCTTCAGCACGAATGATTTTCTTTTTTTGACGTTCTGTTTCATCGATTGTGCCATTATTAAAGATGGCCTTACCCTTAAATCATCCTGTTCACTCATTGACACTCATCCTCCATTTTTAGATTGCACAGTTGATCTCTACACAAGTTTCTGGATCTTCCAATGAGTAGATTGATTCAAAGATTATCTAATTCTTAGATTGAATAAACTGGTTTAAAGTGCAATCAATGCGTGACTCGTTACAATATATAAATTACTCTTTAATTTTATGGGATACTAACATTTTATTCAATCAATTGAATTCTCTAGTCTCTTTTAAAATCAACATCGTAATCAAAATCAATATCAGTTTCTGTTGACTCTTGACTCAGTATTCTGTGGATTGGGGAATTATGTCCTTGGACATCAGCAATTCTTGCTATGACTTTGATAGCTAATTTGTTAATTGTTTCACGAATGATTTTCTTTTTTTGATATTCTGTTTCATTGGTTCTGCCATTAAAAGATGGCCTTACCCTTAAATCATCCTGTTCACTCATTGACACTCATCCTCCATTTTTAAGATTGCACAGTTGATTCATTTCTGTGTTTTCATCTTTGAAGCATGTATGATCCAACTCAATGTTGGATTGAACTCATAAAGAATCAAAAAGGATTCCATGTAGCATATGGACGGATTTTTAGATATCCCACATTAAAACCAAGTCTCGCACCTACACCAGTATGGATAGGAATAATGATTGTATCGCCGTTTTTGAGAACTGTCATTCCTAAACCACCAATAAGATATGCAGAACCTGAAAGACCAATATATCGGCGATAGATTTTACTGATATCCTTGAGATTATAGACCAACATCATAGTCCTATTTCCATCACCACCAAAATCCCATCCAATGGAGGGACCTTGCCAATAAATTTTGCAATCACCAGCATTTTGTGTGATTAATACCCCTTCTCCATAACGTAACCCACCTATCATAGAGCCTGATGCTTCCTCGCCTAAAATATAACCGTTTGGCTGTCCATATTGTTCAAACGATTTTTCAATTAGACTGGCCAAGCCACTAGAAGCTATACCAAAAAAATGATGACCAACATTAACTAATTCATTTTTTGAGTACCTCACTTGACGGTCTGCTAATGCCGATGTGACACAAGACATTATTGTGATAAGATGGATGATAATTGCAATGAAAGGCAACCGCATGGTACTCTCCATGAAATTGAAGTCACAAAGAAGTTGTATCAATTATGTTTCGTCGATTTGAATGAGATTAAAATCCATAATGATGATTGAGAGAAGTCTTCCTATATATCATCATCTTTTTGATTATCAAGGTCATTTTGATATGATTTGATCTTTCTTCAGAATAGTGAGCTCTCCTCAATTCCTCTTTGGAACATGACATTAAAATCTAGGTATTACTCATTTAGTGATCCTTAGTGAAACTTCTTTTTTCTTGATTTTTCATGCCTTAGCTCTATACTAATATATCTGTTAATTCTCCTAAACGACAGGAAGTTATGGTTATGATGACAGGATCGCAGTTCGCGGTTCCCACCGTCCGTCCCTACAATTCTTCCTTCTCTTCAGGACCGTGTTCTAAGCGCCCAGGTTGGTGTTTTGAGTTGCTCTCGGATGCGAGTCTTGGACGCTCTCATAGAGCTACTCATTCTAAATCAAAGCTTAAACAAGTGATTGAGTTAACAAAAGATATTTTAAATATCCCTGTTGATTACCGTGTTGCTATTGTACCAGCTTCGGACACTGGTTCTGTTGAAATGGCTCTCTGGTCTCTTTTGGGACCATGTTCAGTTACTGTCATGGTGTGGGAAAGTTTTGGCGCTATTTGGTTGAATGACGTTGTTAATCAGTTGGGACTCAAGCCTATTGCGTTGACCGCTGACTATGGTTTTTTGCCTGATTTAACCTCCATTAATTTTGATCATGATCTGGTTTTTACTTGGAATGGAACAACTTCAGGAGTTCGGTTACCTGATGGTAACTTTATTTCTAGTGAACGGAAGGGATTGACGATCTGTGATGCGACGTCTGCTGTCTTTGCTCAGAGATTACCTTTTAATAAGCTCGACGTAGTGACATTTTCTTGGCAAAAAGCTCTTGGTGGTGAGGCGGCACATGGTATGCTGATTCTTAGCCCAAGGGCCGTTGATCGTCTTGAAACTTATACTCCTCCCTGGCCTTTGCCCAAAATTTTTAGGCTAACCAGACAAGGGAAGTTGATTGATAGTATTTTTGAGGGAGAAACTATTAATACACCATCCATGTTATGTGTGGAAGATTATCTGGATTCTCTCAATTGGGCGAAGAGGATCGGTGGATTCAAAGGACTCCATTCCCGTGCTAATGAGAATCTATCTATCTTGACCCAGTGGGTTGACAGAACCGATTGGATTGATTTTTTAGCTAAAGATACATCAATTCGTTCTAATACTTCTGTTTGTCTATCAATAATTGATCCTGACTTCGTGCTTTTGTGTGAAAGAAAACAGCGTGCTTTTGTAAAAAACCTGACGGGGTTATTAGAAGATAGAGGTGTTGCCTACGATATTAGTGGCTATCGCGATGCTCCTCCAGGATTGAGAATCTGGACCGGTCCTACAGTTGATCACTTCAATCTTGAAGCTTTGCTCCCTTGGCTTGATTGGGCATTTGAGACTACAAAATACGCTTATTAAAAATTCTTTAGAGAAATATTATTTTATGCTTCATAAGACTCCTCGCGTCCTTATCACAGATCTCTTATCTGAAATGGTCATTGATGTATTCAGTAAATACGGCATTCATGTCGATTTTCAACCTGATCTTGGTAGAAAAAAAGAAAAGCTGTATAAAATCATAAATAGCTATGATGGTCTGGTTATTCGTTCTGTGACTAAGGTCACAGAACAGCTTATTGATAATGCTGACAATCTTAAGGTCATTGGCAGAGCTGGTATAGGAGTTGATAATATTGATCTGAAATCTGCTTCTCGCCAAGGTATCATTGTTATGAATACGCCATTTGGAAATTCCATCACAACAGCTGAACATACGATTTCGATGATGATGGCTGTAGCACGTCAGATATCGGCTGCAGATAGATCTACACAAGATGGAAAATGGGAAAAATCTCGGTTCATGGGTGTAGAAGTGAATGGGAAGGTTTTAGGTCTGATTGGTTGCGGTAACATTGGTTCAATTGTTGCCAACAGAGCTATTGGTATGAAGATGAGGGTCATTGTTTTCGATCCATTTTTGGGAGAGGAAAGAGCAACCCAAGTTGGTGTAGAAAAAGTGGAACTGGATAGGTTGCTTGAGAGAGCAGATTTTATTTCACTACACACACCTTTAACGAGTAAAACGCGTAATATTATTAATGCTGTAACTCTCTCTAAGATGAAGAGAGGAGTGCGTATTATCAATTGTGCTAGGGGGGGGTTGATTGTTGAAGCCGATTTAGCCAATGCCTTGAAAAATGGAATGGTTGCAGGTGCAGGCATTGATGTATTTGAAGTAGAACCAGCTCAGGACAATGTTCTTTTTGGCATCCCTAATTTTGTCTGTACTCCTCATTTAGGTGCTGCAACAATGGAAGCTCAGGACAATGTCGCACTCCAGGTAGCAGAACAAATGTCAGCTTATCTCATACGTGGTTCTGTTACTAATGCACTGAACATGCCTTCTATTTCTGCTGAAGAAGCTCCATTGCTCACACCATTTGTAAAGCTAGCTGAAACGTTGGGTAGTTTTTTGGGTCAAGTGACTGATGAGGAAGTCAAACAAGTGAAAATTCTCTATGATGGACATATAGCTGATCTCAATACAAGAGCACTGAACAGTGCAATTTTAGCAGGATTGATGCGGCCAATCATGGTAGAAGTCAATATGGTTTCTGCACTCATTATCGCATCAGAACGCGGTATCAGAATAACAGAAATAAGGCGTGAGAAGTCAGGTATTTTTGAAGGTTATATTAAATTAACAGTTATTACTGAGACCGAAACATACTCGGTTGCTGGTACTGTATTCTCTGATAGTAACCCTCGTTTTATTCAGATTAAAGGAATTAACATGGAAGCAGAAGCGGGATCTCATATGTTGTATGCTACCAACCGTGATGTGCCAGGTATTATAGGAAAAATTGGTAGTATATTTGGTGAATCAGGTATTAATATTGCCAATTTTTATTTGGGTCGAGACAAAAAAGGTGGAAATGCCATTGCACTGATTGAGCTGGATGACAAAGTACCAGAAGGATTCCTTTCTATCCTTAGAAATATCCCTGAAATTGACTCGACAAGAGCGCTGGAGTTTGATCTTTAATCTCAAGCCATTCAGCGCTCAGCTCAAAATGAGTGTTCTCTTTGAAAGAGAAGATCAGAAAACTCAATATATTGGTGGATTTAATCTATAGAAGAGAGACTGGATTGACTCGTGAAGTGGTTTGCTTTTACCGTACTTATAGAGCTGACTTGAGTACAATAGAATCGAGGAATTTCTGATATGGCCAATGTTGTGGTCGTAGGTTCACAGTGGGGTGATGAAGGTAAAGGCAAGATCGTCGACTGGTTGTCGGAGCACGCTGATTTTGTTGTCAGATTTCAGGGTGGACACAATGCAGGCCATACCCTGGTCATTGACGGTGTTAGCTATCGACTCAACCTTTTACCTTCTGGTGTTCTTCGAAAGGGGAAAATAGGTATCATTGGTAATGGTGTGGTCATTGACCCTCATGCTTTGATTCATGAAATTAGACAGATCGAAGAGCAGGGCGTTCATATTTCTCATGAGAATTTGCGCATTGCTGATAATGCGACACTTCTCTTGTCTTTACATCGTGTACTAGACGAATTACGGGAAGATTCCAATCATTGTACGAAAATCGGTACTACACGTCGTGGTATTGGTCCCGCTTATGAAGATAAGGTTGGCCGTCGAGCTATTCGGCTGATTGATCTTGAAAATTTAGAAACACTGCCCCAAAAGATCGAAAATTTATTAAATCATCACAATGCACTATTGCGTGGATTTGGCAGAAATGAAATTTCTGTCAGTTCTATATTCAATGAATTGACGTCTGTGGCTGATCGAATCCTCTCGTTTAAGGAAAAAGTATGGACCTTACTAGACGATGCCAATCGTGTTGGAAAGAGAATATTGTTTGAAGGCGCTCAGGGAGCTTTACTTGATCTTGACCATGGAACGTATCCTTTCGTAACTTCCTCGAATACGGTTGCCAGCCAAGCCGCTTCCGGTTCTGGTATTGGACCGGATTCTTTAGATTTTGTTCTTGGAATTACTAAGGCTTATACAACACGGGTTGGTGAAGGCCCCTTTCCGACTGAACAGATAAATGAAATTGGAGAATTTCTTTGTAAAAAAGGTCGTGAGTTTGGCAGTGTGACCGGGAGAAAGCGACGGTGCGGTTGGTTTGATGCCGTTTTAGTCCGTCAGGCAATTAAGACGAACGGAATTACAGGGATTGCCTTAACTAAATTGGATGTTTTCGATGGGGTTAAAGAAATCAGGATTTGCCGAGGATACAAACTGGATGGCAAAGATATGTTATATTTACCTTCTTCTCAAGAGGAACAGTCTCGTGTCGAGGCAGTCTATGAAATCTTGCCAGGCTGGAGTAAGTCCATCATAGGTGCAAGGACTTGGAATGATTTACCTGTAGAGGCCATTCAATATATCCATCACGTCGAAAAATTCGTTGGGGTATCGGTTATAATGTTATCGACGAGTCCTGAGCGTGAAGATACTATCCTTGTTGAAAATCCATTTAATGACTCAAATGAATCAGGAGAACAAAAAGAGTCTGAATAAATATTGCCACATTCTTTCTAAATCTGTCTACTTAACAGTAGAGAACCCAGTGTTAGGGAAAGGTTGTTTTCTGATGTCAACAGAAAAGATCAGTCCCCAATTCCCTAAGAATAGTAAACTAAACACCAAATTATAATAAATCATGCCTAGGATCATCAAGAAGAATTACTTAATTGATTTGGATTCATGAATCATATTTATGAATCTGCAAAAAAGATAGTAGCTATCCTGAGGACCTGGAGATGATTCTGGATGATATTGGACAGAAAATACTGGTTCTCCTGATAAGCGCAGGCCACAATTTGTGCCATCGAATAAAGAAATATGTGTTTCCTCTAAGTTAGAAGGAAAAGTTTGGCTATCGACTGCAAAACTATGATTCATAGAAACGATTTTAACCTTGCCGGTACCGCAATCCTTGATCGGATGATTGGCTCCATGATGGCCTTGATGCATTTTGTATGTTTGAGCTCCCAGTGCCAAAGCTAATATCTGATGGCCGAGACAGATCCCAAAAACCGGTAGCTTTCTTTGAATTAGTTTTTGAATTTCAGGGATTATATATTGTCCTGTTGCCGCTGGATCGCCCGGTCCATTTGATAAGAAAATCCCATCGGGCTTTAAGGATAAAATGGCTTCAGCTTTTGTTGTGGCTGGTACGATAGTGACCTTACAATTTAGCTGAGTGAAAAGGCGCAAGATGTTACGCTTAACACCAAAGTCTATCGTGATTATGTGATATCGAGGTCCTATCTTTTCACTGTCACTTTGATCATCTTCAATCCAATTTAATGGATTCTTTGTGGTTACATGAGAGATAAGGTTCAAACTTTCTATTCCTCCCCAAGCCGTCGCGCGTGCTTTTAGTTCTTGAATATCAAAGATTCCATCAGGGTCATGTGCAATGATAGCATTGGGAGACCCCATTTTACGAATGTAAACTGTGAGTGCACGAGTATCAATACCGCATAGTGTGATAATGTTTTTCTTTTTGAGCCAAGTGTTAAGATGTTCAGAGGAGCGGTGATTTGATGGATCGGTGATAGGGAAACGAAATATCGCGCCGACAGCCCCGTAAGGGGAATTTATTTCTATACTTTCCGTATCTTCATCATTAACACCAACATTTCCAATATGTGGAAATGTAAAGGCAATCACTTGACATGCATATGATGGGTCGGTTAATATTTCCTGGTACCCTGTCATGGACGTGTTGAAGCAAACTTCTCCCTCACAAACCCCCGTTGCTCCCGCTCCTATACCTTCAATGACTTTTCCATTCGCCAAGACAAGAACACCGGTGTTTTTCTCTTCACTCCAGGCCAATGATGAGGCGTTATTATACATCTTTTCATTACCTTTCTTTTTGTTCATATTGTTCATATCATATCTCTACTTAAAGACTCTTCTTTGAAAAGATTTGCCTTTCAGCTATGGATAGTGTTATGATAAATTACATTTAGCTTTCTTGCCTGCAGCGTGAAAGCCTCTTTTCATAGGAATGATTTTGTTTATTGTCAGGGATAAAGACATGACAGAGCGAATATGATTAAAAAGAAACTGGAATCTGCTCGCATCTGAGAGTGATGTCACTCCATTCAATAGGATCATCCTTTTTAAATATGCATTTTTCACCTTCATTTCTTGAAGATCTTCGGGATCGGATTCCCATTTCTAACATAGTAGGTCGTAGGATTACTTTTGATTTAAAGAAAAGCAATCCTTCAAAAGGTGATTTTTGGGCCTGTTGTCCGTTTCATGGTGAAGAAACCGCTAGTTTTCATTGTCAAAACACAAAAGGTCGCTACTACTGCTTTGGATGCGGAGTATCAGGAGATCATTTTCGTTTTATGATGGAGCTAGATGGATTAAGTTTCCCTGAATCGGTGAAAAGATTATCTGAAGAAGTTGGTATTTCTGTGCACTACATCGACTCTGGTATAAGTATGAGTGAAGAAAAAAAATATTCGCTTTATGATTTGATGATGCTTGCAGCACTATTTTTTCAAGATCAATTACAGACCGAAAATGGTGCTAAAGCACGCTTATATCTTCAAAATCGAGGCATTCCAATATCTGTTCAACGGGAATTTGGATTGGGATATGCACCTAGCAGTTATAATGCATTGAAAAAATTTTTGAGCGAAAAGAAAATCGAGGAATCTAAGATTGAAGCTTGTGGTCTTGTTGTTTTTGGACCCGATATTGCTACATCATATGATCGTTTTCGGGACCGCATTATGTTTCCTATACTGGATGAGAAGGAAAGGGTTATTGCCTTTGGTGGGCGTTCATTATCTTCTGGTGGTTTTGCAAAGTACCTGAATTCTCCAGAAACTGAATTATTTTCTAAATCCAAGGTTCTGTATAATTACTCAAAAGCACGAAAAGCTATTCAGCGTAATGGTAATCTTATTATTGCTGAGGGTTATATGGATGTTATTACGTTGTCTTCTGCAGGATTTTTTAATGCTGTTGCGCCACTTGGGACTACGTTAACACAAAGGCAATTAGAACTAGCTTGGCGTGTTGGTGCTGAACCTATTTTATGTTTCGACGGTGATGAAGCAGGGATGCAAGCTCATTATCGAAGTATTGAAACGGCATTTTCGGTCTTGAAACCAGGAAAATCCATTTGGTTCGTTTTATTACCCAATCATGAAGATCCTGATGATATTATCCGTCATTCAGGAGGGAGAGCCTTTGGAAAAATTTTGCAATCCCCTTTTTCGTTATCTGATATGTTATGGATCCGTGAAACTAAAGGCAGAAAATTTGATACGCCCGAGCGACGAGCTCATCTTGAATTGAAAATTAAGACAGTTATACGCAAAATTTTTGATGAGACTGTGCGTCGATATTATGAAAAGGAAATGGATGACCGTCTGAGATATTTTTTTGGTGTTATTAAAGAGAAATCCAAACGATGTTTTAACGATTCTCAGAGAGGTAATCCGTTGAAACCCGTTTTTGCTAAGAGTCCAAATCAGTTTTCTGTATCTGAAAGGTTGATGAATTCTGCCTTAGTCAACCGAGATTCTCATTTACTTCCTCTCCGTGAGTCGACTCTGATGGTGACTGTGATCAATCATCCCTTGGTTGCTTTGAGTCATTTCGAAGAATTTTCCTTTCTGGATAGTGAAAATCCTCGTTTTAAGCGTATCCAATCTGCTCTTCTAGACTTTTTTGCTGCTGAAGGAGAAGGAGAAAAAAGTGTATCATCCAAATCTCTTCGGAATTTTTTAGATTCAAGAGAATTCTCTCTTGATCTTGATCAATTGGAGAGGCAAGTAGAATCGAGTCGTGTCTGGCAGGCTTTGCCTTGTGCAGCATTTGAGGATGCACGAGAGGGTTGGATTCAGGCATATGCATTGCATATGCGTGCTCGTTATTTAAATAATGAACTCAGGCTGATGGAAAAAAACTTTGCAGAGCTTGGAGATGAGGCCAGTTATGAAAGGCTTGTTGGTCTTCAACTGGAAATTGAGAATGTGGATAGAATGGAGGGACTGATTGAAGGATTCGGTGTTTCTTCTGGTCGTCCAGTACGGGTATTCTGATATTAATATCCATTACAAGGTAATGAGGCTTGCCACTCAGTTTAAAATTAGGGATTAAAAGGGTTAATCAGGAGTTAGTAATGTCAAGGTTTTGCTTCCTCAGCTGAACAAAGCAAGACAATCGCTAATTTAAGCGACATATGGTTTGCTTCTGATACTTTCAATTGCAATGCTAAATCTATTGACTGTTCGGTTTGGTACGATCCAGACAGAAGACAGCTTTAGATGACTTGCTGGAGAGAATTTTATATGAAAACGCATAATACAGCTACCCAAAATGCAGAGGAATCAACTGAGCAATCATTTGAACGTCCTTTACTGAATCTCAATAGTGATTCTGTAAAAAAGATAATCAAAACTGCAAAGAAGCGTGGATTTGTAACTGTTGATGAACTGAACGCGCTCATGCCTGCTGCTGAGGAGCTTAGTTCGCATCCGATCGAAGAGATCATGTCAATTCTATCCGATATAGGCATTACTATCCTCGAAGAGGAAGACTCTACAGAAGAAATGTCTTCTGAGCTTGTCGCATCTGACAAGAAAGCAGTAGTGAGTGTTTCTAATAAAAAAGAGCCTACGGACCGAACCGATGATCCTGTCCGTATGTATCTCAGAGAAATGGGTTCAGTTGAGCTTCTCTCACGAGAAGGTGAAATTGCTATTGCTAAGCGAATCGAGGCTGGTCGTGAGACCATGATAGCTGGTCTTTGTGAAAGCCCTTTAACCTTTCAGGCCATTATTATCTGGCGTGATGAATTGCTAGAAGAAAATATTCTTTTGCGGGATATTATTGATTTGGAGGCAACTTATGCTGGTCCCGACGCGAAACAGAACGTTCCTGTTAATCCTAATGCACCAGCTTCAATTGCTGAAGCTGTGCGTCAGGGTTCTGGAGGAGAGCATTCACCGGAAGCAATCGCTCGTCGTAAGGCTATTTCTGAAGGTCTTAATCCTGATGAAGTGAAAAATGAAGAGTTGTTATCAGAAGAAGATGATGATGAAGAAACTGATGAAGTCAATTTATCGCTAGCTGCAATGGAGACAGAACTCAAACCTAAGGTTTTGGAGATTTTTGATTCTATTGCTTTGAAGTATCAGAAATTACGTTCACTTCAAGATCAGTATGTTGAGAAGCGGATGATAAGTAAGAAGTTGTCACCGAATCTGGAACTTCGTTTAAGGAAGCTGAAGGATGATATTGTTGAATCAGTGAAAAGTCTGGAATTAAATCAACATCGTATTGAGTCGCTAGTTGAGCAGCTTTACGATATCAATAAACGCTTGTTAATATCCGAAGGCCGTTTGATGAGGCTCGCTCAAAAGCATGGTGTAACGCGCGATAATTTTCTGGAGGAATATCGGGATTGGGAGCTTGATCCAAACTGGTTATGTCGAATTTCAAATCTTTCTGCTAGAAGTTGGAAAGAATTTAATAAGCATGAAAAGGATAATATAAACGATTTACGCGCTGACATTCAACTTCTATCCCATGAAACAGGTCTTGAGATTTCTGAATTTCGACGGATTGTTCATATGGTACAAAAGGGTGAACGTGAATCATGCCAGGCAAAAAAAGAAATGGTGGAAGCTAATCTACGTCTCGTGATTTCAATTTCGAAAAAATACACTAACCGTGGCCTACAATTCTTGGATCTCATTCAAGAAGGTAATATTGGTTTGATGAAAGCAGTTGATAAATTTGAATATCGCCGAGGATATAAATTTTCAACTTATGCGACGTGGTGGATTCGTCAAGCAATCACTCGTTCAATTGCCGATCAAGCTCGAACAATTCGTATTCCGGTTCATATGATTGAAACAATCAATAAAATTGTTCGGACGTCACGCCAGATGTTGCATGAGATTGGTCGTGAACCAACGCCAGAAGAATTATCTGATAAATTAGCCATGCCACTTGAGAAAGTCCGAAAAGTTCTGAAAATAGCCAAAGAACCAATCTCTCTTGAGACTCCTATTGGAGATGAAGAAGATTCTCATCTTGTTGATTTCATTGAGGATAAGAATACAACATTGCCAGTTGATTCAGCAATTCAGTCAAATCTACGGGAAACAACAACACGTGTTCTCGCAAGTCTCACCCCACGTGAAGAGCGTGTTTTACGTATGCGTTTTGGTATTGGCATGAATACGGATCATACATTAGAGGAAGTGGGTCAACAGTTTAGTGTAACCCGTGAACGAATTCGGCAAATCGAAGCAAAAGCTTTGCGTAAGCTCAAACATCCAAGCCGCAGTCGAAAATTAAGGAGCTTTCTGGACAGCTAATGATCTGTGTCTTCCGTTTCTAGCTTATTCTGAGCCGTACCTAGAGACCTCCTCTGGTTTGAAAGCTTGCGTAGAAAAAGATAAAATGACTTCACAGGAATAGAGATCACAAATCCTTGAACTTAAGTTCAGAAAATCTCTATTAGCTCATTTTGAATTCTGAAAAAAAATCGTTCCCTTTGTCGTCGATCACGATAAAGGCAGGGAAATCTAAGACTTCAATTTTCCAGACCGCTTCCATTCCTAGTTCAGGATATTCTATAATTTGTACTTTTTTGATACAATCTGAAGCTAGTCGTGCTGCAGATCCACCAATTGAGCCTAAGTAAAATCCACCATTTTTTTTGCATGCTTCCCGTACCTTCTTCGAACGATTGCCTTTTGCAATCATAACCATAGATCCACCAAAAGATTGGAATAGGTCTACATAGGAATCCATCCGGCCGGCTGTTGTTGGTCCAAATGAACCAGAAGGCATACCTTTCGGTGTTTTTGCTGGTCCGGCATAATAAACAGGATGTTCTTTCATATAAGGAGGCATCGTTTCTCCAGCTTCTAGTCTCTCTCGTATTTTTGAATGCGCTAAATCACGTGCTACAACCAGAGTTCCAGTCAATGATAAACGAGTTTTAACTGGGTACCTCGATAGCTCCGCTAAGAGGGCTGCCATCGGCTGATTGAGATTAATAGGAGATACTCCAAACTCAAATTCTCTTTCGTCAATATCGGGCATATAATGAGCAGGTTCAGTCTCTAGAGTCTCAAGAAATACGCCGTTAGCAGTAATTTGACCCTTAGCTTGCCGATCTGCTGAACAAGATACACCAAGACTAATAGGTAAAGAAGCGCTATGACGTGGAAGGCGGATCACGCGTACATCATGGCAGAAATATTTTCCACCAAATTGAGCACCTAGGCCTATATTCTGAGTCAGTAAATGAATATGTTTCTCGAATTCCTGGTCGCGAAATGCATGACCTCTTTGAGAGCCTTTTTTGGGGAGATCATCTAAATAACGAGCAGATGCGAGTTTAAGAGTTTTAAGATTTTGTTCAGCTGACATTCCCCCGATAACGATAGCTAGATGATAAGGTGGACAGGCAGATGTTCCTAGAGTTATAATTTTCTCTTTCAGAAAATCGATCATACCTTGATGTGTAAGAAGAGAAGGTGTTCCTTGATAGAAGAAAGTCTTATTTGCAGACCCTCCCCCTTTCGCTAAAAAAAGGAAATTATAAGCATCTGTACCCTGGCTGTAAATATCGATTTGTGCAGGTAGATTATTGCATGTATTAATTTCTTCAAAAAGAGATATCGGTGCTAGTTGTGAATAGCGGAAGTTCTTTTTCTCATAGGCATCTAAAATACCCTGATTTATTGAATCTTCATCCGATCCTGTTGTTAAAATTTGACGACCTCTTTTTGCCATAACTATAGCTGTTCCAGTATCTTGACACATTGGTAAGAGACCACCAGCGGCAATATTAGCATTTTTTAAGAGATCAAAAGCAACAAAACGGTCGTTTTGAGTTGCTTGAGGATCCTCCAAGATGGAAGCTAGCTGGGCAAGATGGGTAGGGCGTAACAGATGATTGATATTAGAAAAAGCCTGTTCCGTGAGAAGACGAATAGCTTCTACATCTATTTTCAAAAATCTATGAGGGCCAAGTTCAATCATCTCAACATACTCTTTTGTCAGAAGATCGAACGACGTGTTATCTCTAGTCTGTGTAACCATTTTCTTATTTTCATATCTTGTTTTTTATATACTGAATCTCGGAAGACTTAACATATCTTTTAAAAGAAGGATCTGATCGAGGATCTAGACATCTAGTTTAGATTTTCATCCCCTCCCCATCGAAGAGTATAAGAATCAGGAATTAATATCTGAATCAAATCATTTCTTCCTTTTTGAAGAAACAGACTTTATAGACAATTCAGTTTTCGTTACCCTATAGGGGTTCGTGAGATAAAAATTGTCTAAATGAATGAGTCTGTCAATGATCACCATTGATTTTATCGACGATAGTAGAGTGTGGCCACCACTTCCTCCTCTGCAGTCACGGATTGAGTCTGCAATCTCTTGTTCTCTGATGACAATAAAACCACGACTTCCTGAATATGCTGAAGCAGCTTTTATTTTTTCTGATAATCAAAGGGTTCAGTCCCTTAACCTTCGATGGCGAGATGAGGATAAACCAACGAATGTTTTATCTTTCGCTAGCAATAAGGATCATGAACCATATTCTCCCCTTTTAGGGGATATCTTTCTTGCTTTGGAGACAATAAAATCTGAAGCAGATGAACAGTCAAAATCTTTTGAGGATCATCTGATCCATTTGAGCATTCACGGATTTTTACACTTACTTGGATATGATCATGTTTATGAAGCTGATGGAGTTGAAATGGAGCAGTTGGAGATTAAGATACTTTTTCAATTAGGAATTGTAGATCCATACGGCTTGGAGAATAATCGACAATAGATTATTGGTAACAAGAAACAGGAATAATCACCGATGAAAGATCGATCTTCTAAGCGCGTGAGTCTGGAGGTCAAGACCACGGATGATCACTCCTGTGATGATGATAATCAATCTATCAAGGAATCGTCAAAATCAGTTGGCTGCAAGCTTATTATAATTGAATATAAGAAAAGTTTAGCGGACGTTTTTAAGAGATTCTTGATAAATTTAAGATTTTTTTCTGATGAAAGTCTCCGTGAGAATTTGAATGAAGCTCTTTCTGGGAAGGGATCTGCGAGTCATGTTTTTACCCCTGAGGAAAGGGCGATGCTTCAGAATATTATGCACTTGCGTGAAAAACGTGTCGTTGATATCATGGTTCCCCGTGCTGAGATTGAAGCCGTTGAGGGAACAATTCGCCTCGGCGAATTGCTACATCGGTTTGAAGAAACCCGCCACTCTCGACTCCCCGTTTATAATGAAACATTAGATGATCCAAAAGGCATGATCCTGATTAAGGACCTCCTATTATATATGACGACCTTATCATCCTATGAAGTTGACGAAGAGGAAAGAGTCACTAAAAAAAGAGATCTTACAAAGATCAATCTCGAAACACCTCTTTCCAAAATAGATATTTTACGCAGTGTTTTGTTTGTGCCACCTTCGATGCTTGCTGCTGATCTTATGGCAAGAATGCAAGCCAATCGCACTCAGATGGCTCTGGTTATAGATGAATATGGAGGAACTGATGGGCTTGTATCTCTTGAAGACATAGTTGAAGAAGTGGTGGGTGAAATCGAAGATGAACATGACTCTCATGATGATTTGATTGAAGTTTCTGGCGAGGGCCTTTGGATAGCTGACGCGCGTTTAGAACTAGAAAAGTTAACAAAGATTATAGGTTCATCATTTAACTCTAGCGAATACATTGATGACATTGATACGCTGGGTGGTCTGGTTTTTGCCTTAGCTGGCCATATTCCTGTGCGTGGTGAAGTTGTCTCTGGCATTGATGGGTTTGAATTTAGAATACTGGATGCTGATCCCCGCCGGATTAAGCGGATTCAGATTGTTCAGATGAGTTTAGGTGACCGGCGTCGTAAATCTTTAAAAGAGATCAGTTTTTAGTTAGAATTGAATATTCATAAATTGTGTACTCAGTCAGTTTTTATATTCAATTCTTTGGGGGGCGAGATCATATTCTAATATGGATGAAGAAGAGGCCTTCTTTCTCCACAACGAACCTATGAGATAGTCGAAAAAGGAAGGCCCTTTGAATCATTTGAATCAGATGTCCATCGAATATAGCATAATCATTCTTTATAAAGATGATTGAGAGTTTCTTTGAGCTGACTCGAATAATGTATTGACATATTCCCAGTTTATCAGTTTATCTACAAAAATGTCCAGATATTTGAGGCGAGCATTGCGGTAATCAATATAATAGGAATGTTCCCACAAATCGCATCCCAAAATGGGAATGGCACCATGTACAAGAGGATTCTCACCATTTTCTGTTTTAGAGATTTCTAACTTTTCATTTTTTAAGGAAATCCAGCACCACCCTGAACCAAATTGGGACATTCCTGTTTCAATAAAATTCGTTTTGAATTTTTGATATCCACCCAGATCAGATTCTATGGCTTTTTCCAGAGCTCCAGACATATATCTTCCTCCCCCCCCTGGTTTCATCCAGTTCCAGAAATGGATATGATTGTAATGTTGCGCTACGTTGTTAAAAAGTCCTCCGTTTGTACAGAAGCTTTCTTTTATAATATCTTCAATGGTTTGGTTGGAGATCCCTGCATCGGAAGATAGTCTATTGGCATTATCCACGTAAGCATGGTGATGTTTATCATGATGATATTCTAAAGTTTCAGCTGAGATGAAGGGATGGAGCGCATCATAAGCATAGGGAAGGTCAGGAAGTGAAAATAACATGAAGGGTTCTCCTTAAAGTAAAAAATTATGAGAGATCTTATAAAGCATTTGGCAAAGATTCATAGCATGAATCAGATCGAAAGCTCGAATTATTGAACATCATATTCTCTCTGCTTAGAGACAAGCAAACTTTAATTTGCATCATCTGGAATGATAGGAAGAGGCATAATGTGAACTCCTTCTTTGATAAGGGTTTCAGCATCTTCCTTTCCTACTTGACCATAAATACTACGTTCTTCCGATTCACCATAGTGAATTTTCCGCGCTTCTTCAGGAAATTTATCGCCAACATAGTCAGCATTTTCGGTTATTTTGTCACGAATCTTACGCATATGTGATATCAACTCTTTGCGTACTGAATGCTCTAGAGAAAGCGATTGAGTTTTATGATTACTTGACTTAGATACCTGTGGAGTCATTAAAGATTTTTCAATGTTAATTGAATTGCAAATTGGACAAGCAATTAGACCGAGACTCTTCTGCTTCTCAAAATCCTCAGAAGAAGAAAACCAACCATCGGAAATATGATCCAATGCGCAGGTCAAACTAAATCGAATCATAGTCTCACTCTTTGCTGTTTCACCTTGGATCGAAACTAACCAATCCCTGAAAAAATCTGGAAAAATAGAGGTTCCCTCATTTCCTAGACTCTTCATTTGACAGAAAGATAAAAATGAGTCGCAACCAGAGACAGTGAATCCAGAAGCTCTTAGGACTTGATTTTGATAGAAGCCCTAACCTCCTTCTATCACTCCTATCACTCCAAAAATGGAAGTCAAGGCCTTAAAAGGCTGTCCAGTTCACCAGAACGCTCCATACTTTCGAGGTCATCATAACCCCCAATATGGTGATTGCCAATAAATATCTGAGGGAATGTTGTCCCTCCGCCTGACTTTCGTATCATCTCCTCGCGAAGAACAGGATCGAATGTCGCATTATTCTCAGTAAAAAAGATACCCTTCTTGAGGAAAAGATCTTTAGCTGCACTACAATAACAACAACCATCCTTAGTATAGACTATGACATTCTTCATTTATCTTATGGCCCCTTGATTTTGAATTAAATGACTCATAGTTTCAATCTTGTCAAGATTCTTCCTTAAAAAATTCTTGAAATTGATAGAAAAAGATCATCATGGATAATTATCCATGATGATCTTATCTAGTCAACGAGTTATAAGACTAAGACAGTTTAAGATAGTTGAGGGAATAATAGGTGTTAGCAGCTGATGATAATCACCACGATCTAGATTTATTGCAAGAGCTAGGGCATCAAGCTGGGAAAATTGCCTTAAGTTATTTTAAAAACAAGCCTCAAATGTGGATGAAGGAGGGCAATTCTCCTGTTACTGAAGCTGATCTAGCAGTTGATTTATTCTTGAAAGAAAAACTGCTTGAAGCCCGGCCGGATTATGGTTGGTTATCAGAGGAAACGAAAGATAATGTAGAACGGTTAGGCCGTAAAAGAACATTCATCGTCGATCCCATTGATGGAACCCGCGGTTTTATTAATGGATTGTCCCAATGGTGCATTAGCATTGCAGTTGTAATGGATAACCGCCCGGTTGTTGGTATCTTAGAGTGTCCTGTTTTGTGTCAATCTATAGGAGCGGCTCAGAAAAATGGCGCTAAACTTGATAATGTTGCTTTGGACCTGAGCCAAATTGATTCAGAAATTCGACAGCGTCTTCCCAAAATAACAGGACCTCAGAAATTTTTAAAATCAATCGAAAAAACAGATCCAGGTACCTTTGATAAAATCGCTTTTATACCATCCTTAGCTTATCGAATTGCTATGGTTGCTATGGGGGACCTTGATGTAGCGGTTGCTAAAAGTAGTGCTTACGACTGGGACCTTGCCGCTGCTGATTTAATTGTGCACGAAGCAGGTGGTCGTCTTACTGACATTCGAGGAGCAAAACTCCACTATAATTGTTCATCAATTCGACAGGGAACCTTAGTTTCATCTGCGGCTAGTCATCATGAAGAGATGCTTCAATTGACCCAACAAATAATGAATGAAACAACGGAAAGCTTTTAAGAGAATAGAATAGAAAAAATCATTTTCTGACAAATGATAAAGATTTTAAGGAACATGGATTTTCAAAGACAGTTAGCCGATCATCTCATTCATTTTCATTGTGCATTTCTATAAACTATTTTATTTTTAAGTTCTATGATTGGGGTTCAGTGGTGTTAAAACGAGGAATCAGATATTGGGAGAAGATAGGGGCTAAAATCAGCATCTCATTATATCAGTTTTTAGGTAGAATGGCCTATCCATTTCTGGTTTTTCTGTTCATATTTAGAGCAAGAAGAGGAAAAGAAGAACATGAGCGTCTTCGTGAACGTTATGGTTATGCGAGCTGTAAACGGACGGTTGGGCCGTTAGTATGGTTACATGCCGCCAGTGTTGGTGAATTGCGAGCCGTCGTTCCTCTGATTGAAAGTATAGAAAGATTTGGTCTCAATCTGGTTTTGACGACCGGAACCGTATCGTCAGCAACTATTGCTCGGGATTGTATCTCAGAACGAACTCAACACCAATATAGTCCTTTAGACATCACGTGCTCAATTTCCAGATTTCTAGATCACTGGCAACCCGATTTGGCGGTATTTACAGAATCTGAAATCTGGCCAACTACAATTCATAAACTAGCGAAACGAAAGATACCACAGGTACTCGTCAACGCCAGGATATCGGATCGTTCCAATAATCGCTGGATGAACTGTTTGACATTGGCTAATACGATCTTTAGTCAATTTTCTCAGGTGATCGCCCAGTCAGAAGTTGATTCTGAAAGATTTTGTGCACTTGGAGCTCCTTGGGTTGTTGTTGGTGGCAATCTAAAAAATGATGTGGCGATTCCTGTACCGAATCTTCATGAATTAAAACGCTATCGTACCATGATTGCAGAACGACCAACATGGATAGCTGTTTCTACACATCAAGGCGAAGAATCCTGTATCGCAAAAGTTCATCATATGTTATCTCAGCATGCTCCTGGAATTTTAACAGTTCTTGTTCCCCGGCATCCGAATCGTTCGAATGAAGTTGAAAGGGAAATGAAAAAGAAGGGCTTACGTATTGTAACCCGCACTTCTGGTCATTTGATCGATCATGATACCGATATATTGTTAGGGGATACAATTGGTGAAATGGGATTTTATTTAAGGCTTTCTGAAATCGCTTTTATGGGAAAATCACTGAAACTTAAAGCCAAAGGTGGACAAAATCCTATTGAACCAGCGTTGACTGGGTCCGCTATTTTGTCTGGTAGATTTGTACATAATTTTCAGGAAACTTATCAAAAATTTCTAGATTCTGGGGGAGTACGATTTGTTGATGATGAAAAAATGCTCGCAGAATATGTTCTGCATCTGTTAAAAAACCGAAGCGATCTCAAATTGATGCAAGATTCAGCTAGAAAGACCGTATCAACAATGAAAGGTGCTTTGGAGTACTCAATTGAGATGCTCGATTCTTACATTCGACCGTTGCGATTATATGCTAGTTTGCAGAGAAGTCATCACTATCATTCGAAAATTCTAAGTTCAAAAAACACGTCTCATTGACTTGGACTCCTCGTGAACAAAACGCCTCCATTTTGGTTTCAAAAACAGGGAATCACCGCATTTTCTCTGTCACCTTTTTCATTTATTTATGGGAAAATAGCCGGCTATCTTATGTCGAGACCACCGGATGTTCATTCTCAATATCCGGTTGTTTGCGTTGGTAACTTGATAGTCGGCGGATCAGGAAAAACACCAACCGTGATTGCTCTTTCAAAGATTGCGAGAAAATTGGGATATCAACCTGGTTTTCTTAGCCGTGGTTACGGAGGTAGAATTTCTGCTACAACTCTTGTTCTCTCTCAGATTCACACTGCAAGAGATGTTGGAGATGAGCCTTTGATTCTAGCAAGATATGGACCAACCGTTATTGGTGTTAATAGGAGACACAGCTTAGAATTATTGCAACAGCAATCTGTTGATCTTGTCATCATGGATGATGGGTTCCAAGATTCTTCCCTCCAGAAAGATTTTTCTTTGATTGTTGTTGATGCCAGGCGTGGTGTTGGCAATGGATACTGTATTCCATCGGGACCAATACGAGCCGATATGAAAAAACAGCTCTCGATGGCTACAGCCATTTTACGTGTGGGGCAAGGAAGCGGAGCTGATTTAGTTGTTCAGATGGCTAAACGTATGGAAAAACCGGTCATTTCTGCAATAATCAAGCCAGATGATTTCAAACAGTATTCTGGTATCAAGGTATTAGCGTATTCTGGTATTGCTGATCCAGTAAAGTTTTACCAATCTTTAGAGGCTTCTGGTGCGGATATACAAGAAAGATACTCATTCAACGATCACCATTCATTCTCTTCTGAAGAGTGTTCTGATTTGATAGCGCGATCTCAGAAAAATCAACTAATTTTAGTAACAACTGAAAAAGATGCGATCCGATTATCAGGTATAGGACCCCTTCAAGAAAAATTGTTAAAAGAATCTAACGTACTTTCTGTTAGTCTTCATTTTCAAAATCCAAAGCAAGTAAAATCTATGCTGCAGTATGTCATCAATTTCGAAAACTCGTGACCTGATTAAAATAAAAAAATTAGTAGAAAGAATATTATGTTAAGATGAAGTATAATGCCTAATGTTGTCTCTATTCCTCCAGGGGTTCCCTTTCTTGCTACTTTAGTTGAGAATTTATTTTCTGGAAATCTTATTGAGGGCTTTCAACTAGCAGAAGATCCTCTTGCACTAGCAAGAGTTACGATTTGGCTCCCTACACGACGGTCTGTGCGGAAACTTCAAGGAGAAATTCTCTCAAAATTGGATTCAAACTCTGCAGTTTTGCCTAATATAAGGGCACTGAGTGAACCTCAAGAAGAGACGTTTCTATTTACGGATCAGAGCAGTTTGAATCATGTCTCTGTTAGTTTGATTGATAGGCAACTAATTTTGGGCCGTTTAATTCATTCTTGGGCAACCATATTGAATCAAAAACAGCAATCTCTTTATGAAGGAGCCGAAATTATCATGCCATCCTCAATGGCTGATGCTGTATTTTTTGCCGACGATCTCGCTCGATTGATCGATATAGTGATGACCGAGGAGTTGGACTGGTCTCGCCTCGAGGAATTTGTCCCCGATGAACACGCTGAATGGTGGAAAGTGACTTTAAAGCTTTTAAAAATTGCTATCAAAGCTTGGCCAGATTATCTTAATGAAAGGGGATTGTGTGATCCTAATATAATACGTACAAAAGCTCTTCATCATCAGGCCGCAATCTATCGCAACCAAGACCCTCAATTGGAGGTAGTCATCGCTGCTGGCTCTACTGGATCGATACCTGCGACAGCAAAGCTACTCAAAACTATTGCAAACATGGAGAAAGGTCTAGTAATTTTGCCAGGACTCGATCGTGATATGGATCGAGAAACCTGGGATAAAATCGATTTAAATGAAGATAATGATTCTAGAAAAAGTGAACCAGCACATCCACAATTTGGATTAAAACGCTTACTCTCTTATTTAAAGATATCAATTGACGAAGTAAATCACATTGGAACTGTAGACAAAAAATCAGCAAGAGTCAGAGAACATCTTGTCAGCGAGGCCCTTCGTCCTTCCTTTTCGACCGATCGATGGCAAGAATTCCTATTACAATGTTCTAGTAAACAACGTCAAGAAGCTCTTTCTAATGTTGCTTTAATTGAAGCTTCTAGTGAACATCAAGAAGCTCTGGCCCTGGCCCTGGCTCTTCGAGAGACTTTGGAATCGCCTTCAAAAACAGTAGCCTTGATAACACCTGACCGAAATTTAGCACGCAGGGTTAGATCTGAACTGAAACGATTGGGTCTTGAATGTGATAATTCAACAGGTATGGAATTAAGAAATTTACCACAGGGCCAATTTCTTCAACTGATTGTTCATGTTGCCTTTTCACGATCAGATCCTATAGCGTTAGTCAGTCTTCTTAAACATCCTTTTTCCTACTTTGGGTTACCGGCCGAAACTCATATTCGTGGAGCTATCACGCTTGAGCTAACTGTTTTTCGTAATTTCGCAAATCCTATCAGACCTCATGAAGTACCCAGCCGCTTAGCAAAAGCGAAATCAAAGATCACTAAAGAGAATCACTTTTCTTTTTCGAAAATTTCGACGGCAGATTGGGAGAATGCTGCTATACTAGCAAAACAGGTGGCCGCTATCTTTCCAGAAACCGAAAATGAAATTAAAACCTTATCAAATCTTGCACTATCAACCATCCAGAAAGTTGAAGCATGTGGACGAACAAATCAAGATAGTTTAAATCATATCTATGATGATGAATGTGGTAAAGCCTTATATCAATTTCTTGCTGAGATGCTGGATTGCGATGGCTCTTTTGTTGTATCGTCTATCGAATGGCCAAAAATTGTTGATTCTCTTTTATCAAAGAGAATGGTTCGTTTGGTAGAGACCAATTGCTCTCGATTGTCGATACTCAGTCCGATTGAGGCAAGATTGCAGCAATACGATCGTGTAGTTTTGGGAGGTCTGAATGAGAAAAGATGGCCCGTTGTTACTCAGAATGATCCTTTTCTATCACGTTCCCAAAAGTCAGAACTCTTCTTGCCATCACCTGACAGACTCATCGGTTTAGCCGCTCACGATTTCCAAATGTTGATGGGTATTGAGGATATTATTCTTTCCCTCTCTAAAAATTTAAGAAATACGCCTTCAGTTCCTTCTCGCTGGGTCCAACGCATATGTTTGCTTGGAGGTGAGGAATCCGTTAATGCAATGCGGAAAAAAGGAACCCGATTTATGGATTGGGCTGATCAGATAGATCAACCGCAGGGGCAAGGAAAATTGATATCACAACCTGCACCGAAGCCTCCTGTTCACGATCGGCCTATGAGTTTATCCGTGACTGAGATTCAATCTTGGATAGAAGACCCTTACGTCATCTACGCGCGTCATATCTTGAAACTTCGTCCGCTTGGATCATTGATCCCTCAGGAAAAGGACCAGGACCGTGAAAAAGGTATTCTTTATCATGCTATTTTGGAAGATTTATCTCTTTTGAGATCTCAGACGACTGAACCCTTATGTGAAGATCGATTACAGAGGCTCATGAAAAAGCATTTTGATAGAGCGAATATCAGGAGAGATCAGTACAATCTTTGGTGGATCCACTTTGAAGAAATTTTGAACAATTTTCAATTATGGGATGAATCTCAACGACAACGAATTATCGATTCCTATGTCGAAATTTATGGCAAGATGCAATTGGAAAGTGGTTTTGTTCTGAAAGGCAAGGTTGATCGTATTGATGTTAAGATCGGCGGTGGTGTTGAAATTATTGACTATAAAACCAGTCAAAGACCAACTAAGAAATCGGTGAAACAGCTTGAATCTCCTCAACTACCATTGGAAGCTTTGATGGTTTATGCAGGTGCTTTCAAGTCCCTAGGGATTCGTTCTGTTGAAGAATTAAGTTATGTACGTCTATGTCCTAATGGTGAAATTAGGATTGATGGCCTAACGTATGGACAGAAAAACCTTTCTGCCAATCAACTGTCTTATCAAGTTCTTGAAAAACTGAGAACTCAGATCAAGGCCTATAATAATCCTAATCAACCCTATTTGTCAAAAGCGCGCTTGATTCAGGGTCAGCGATGGCCAGATGACTACGACCATCTGGCTCGCGTTCGAGAGTGGTCGATAAATGGAGAGATTAAGGACGAATAGAATAATGAATGCAGATCATAATATTGATCTTCATACCTTACAACAGCAGACATTAGCATATGATCCTTCGAATTCAGTCTGGGTTTCTGCCAATGCAGGTTCAGGAAAAACCCATGTTCTCACTCAAAGAGTTGTTCGTCTTTTGCTCGATGATTGTGATTCATCTCGTATTCTCTGTCTTACTTTCACAAAAGCTGCAGCTAGTGAAATGACTCATCGAATTTTTGAAACTCTTGGTCGTTGGGCTACATGTGAAGAGGATATACTTAAAGATCAGCTCCGCATGGTTTTAACTAATGAGCCATCAAATGACATACTTCTTCATGCTCGCACGTTATTTTCTAGAGCACTTGAAACACCTGGTGGTCTAAAAATCCAGACGATCCATGCTTTTTGTGAAGCTTTACTGCACCAATTTCCGATTGAAGCCAATGTTCCTGGCAATTTCTCTGTTATGGATGAGAATCAGCAAAGAGAGCTTTTAGAACGGTCCCGACGAGCGATATTTGAACAATTATCATCTCGTGATCATCTAAAAATAGCTCTGAAGATGGCGAGTGATCTTAAGGTAAAAGAGGCATTAAAAGAACTTATCGCTCGTTATCATGAAGTCGGCAGCTGGTTACAGTCAGTTGGTGGTGTAGAATCATTTACACGTTTTGCACATCAAAAATTTAACTTTCTTGAATATAATACGCTTGATGAATTGTATGAGTCCGCAGTTGATGGATGCCTATTTTCTAAAACAGAACTTAAAGAACTATCTATGCAATGTGCTCTCTCAGATAAATCAAGTAACGAGAATTTAGCGAATCGATTGCATATCTTTTTCAACAGTACGAATGTGAAACAGCGATGGACTGCCTTAAGTGATATTTTTTTAAAATCAGATGGAAGTCTTCGAGACTATTCTCGATTGTGTACTACTGATATCAAGAAACTTTTTCCTGATCTAGAAAATCGTTTCTTTAATGAAGGATTCCGTCTTATTGAGGCAAAAAAAAGGGTGAACTTGTATCTCATAATTGAAGGAAGTGAAGCCTTATTTTTTATAGCTCATGATTTGATGAACCACTATCAATCCCTGAAACGGAAACAGGGTCTTCTTGATTACGACGATTTGATCAGCTCTACAGCAAATCTATTGCGCTCACCGTCGCGTGCGTGGATCCTTTATCAACTTGATAGAGGTGTTAATCATATTCTTCTTGATGAGGCGCAAGACACGAGTCCAGGGCAATGGAAGATTATCAGAGCGCTGGTAGAGGAATTTTTTTCCGGAGAAAGTGCAAGAACAGATCGACGTACTATTTTTGCTGTAGGGGATGAAAAACAATCCATCTATTCTTTCCAAGGCGCCCATCCCAAACTGTTTTATGAAAATAAGAAATGGATTGAAGACAAGGCCATCTCTTCCAAACAAGGATTTTCTTCTATATCTCTAAACCGTTCCTTTCGTTCAACACCGGATATTTTGCAAGCGGTAAATGCGGTTTTTTCTGTCCCAGAAAACAGGAAGGGAGTGACCTTTGATGGTGATTTCATCCCTCATTCTGCTCATCGTCAATTCTCATCGGGACAGGTAGACATTTGGCCGAGGACTCAGGGAGAAAAAGGAATCTCACCTGGTGAATGGCATGAATCGGTTGATCTCAATAGCAATAAGCATCAAGCTGATATTTTAGCTAAAAAGATTGCAGTCCAGATCAGCAATTGGTTGCGCACCGCAGAATTCTGCGAGACGACTCAAAAACGAATTCAGCCAGGTGATATAATTGTTCTAGTACGAGCGCGTGACCGTTTTACATTGGCGTTGACGAGATATTTGAAGAATGCGAACATTCCTGTTGCTGGTTCTGATAGACTGAAGTTAATAGATCATATAGCGACTCAAGATCTTCTCTCACTTGCTTCATTTGTTCTTATGCCAGAAGATGATTTATCTCTTGCTGTATTATTAAAAAGCCCGCTTATTGGTTTCAATGAAGAACAATTATTCACGGTTGCTTCTCATCGAAAAGGGAGTCTGTATGAATCTCTTATACAACATTCTAATGATCCTTTTTATAGCTGTGTTGTTGACAGGCTTCGATGTTGGATGAAGAGAGCATGGAAAATGCCCGTTTATGAATTTTATGCATTACTTTTAGGTCGAGATAAAGGGCGTCAAAAGATTTTGACACGATTAGGTTATGAAGCCAACGACGTTCTGGATGCTTTTCTCATGCTTACCTTAGAATATGAAAAAGAGGAAATTGCTGGATTACAGGCTTTTGTTGAAGCCGTGAAACAAAAGGCACCAGAAATAAAACGTGAATTTGATCAGAAAAGGGGAGAAGTTCGGATTATGACAGTCCATGCTGCCAAAGGGCTAGAAGCCCCTGTTGTTTTTCTTGTTGATAAAGGAAGCCCATCTTTTCAACATGAGAAGTCAACATCATTTTATAAATGGGGGATGACAAATTCGGATTCTGATCTAGGTGGATATTTGTGGTTGCCAAAGAGTCAATGGCATAATGATGTAACATTGGCAGCAAAGAAACAATTGAAAGAAGATGCCGAAGATGAATATCGCCGGCTTTTATATGTTGGTATGACAAGGGCAAAAGACCGCCTAATTATTTGCGGCTACGAAGGAACTCCAAAACCTAAGATGCCCAATTGGCATACAATGGTGTTAAATGTTTTGGGCCCAAAGACGAAGAAAGTTAGAGATGAGAGTGGAATGATCTACTCTCACCGTTGGCAGATTTGTCCTCAAATATCAAATCCTTACACCTCTTCAACCTTAGATCAATCACAGCCGTTTTTAAAACGGAATGCACTTCCTCATTGGATAAAGTATGAACCACCCCGTGAAAAGAGCCCTTCAAAACCTTTATCTCCATCAAGTACACAGTCACTAATTGATGGATCAGATGATAAAATATCTTCTTTACTGAATTTCCTGAAGGAAAAGGATATCAAAAGCAATGACAATCCTCGTCGCCGTGGTATTATCGTACATCGTCTATTTCAGCTCTTACCAGATATAGATTCTAGGGAGAGACCGTCATTTTCCTTCAATTATCTTTCTTCTATCTGCCCTGAGTTAGAAGAAAAGGAGCGTTTAGAAATGGCTTCAACAGTCATTAATATTATTGAATCTCCTGATCTTAAATGTTATTTTCATCCATTAACAAGCCGCGCTGAAGTATCGGTTATGGGAACCATTGATCTCTCATCGGGTCCACGAGCAGTATCTGGTAATATTGATCGAATTTCTATTTTAGGTAATGATGTTCACTTGTTAGATTTTAAAATTGGTAGATTGGTTCCTGAATCGCCGGACAGGGTTGCGAAAGAGTACCTAACACAAATGGCAATCTACCGTTCGCTTATTCAACCTCTTTATCCAGGGAAGGTAGTCAATTGTGCATTGATCTGGATTCATGCAAGACCCAATCGTATTGTGATGCGATTGCCGAATGTCATATTAGATCAAGCTTATGAAACGTTCTCGATGGAGGAATTGGTTGACCAATTGACCAACTGAAATCGTTTCTTTAGCCCTATTAAGAAGCTTAATGAACATCGCAATGGAAACTATAATGTCAACGATAAGCATAGATGACTGCAGTTTTGAGTCTGACGTCCTGAGTTCAGATCTGCCTGTTCTTGTTGATTTTGGGGCAGAATGGTGCGGACCGTGTAAACGGATCGCAAAAACTCTGGAGGAGATTTCTTATGAAAGGAGTCGAGATATCAAAGTTGTCAAGGTCAATATAGACAAAAATCCTGATTTAGCTTCACAATATCGTGTCCGCTCCATTCCTACTCTCTTCATCTTCAAAGACGGGCAGCCTGTTTCTATTCGAGTGGGCGCAGGCTCTAAGAGTCAGTTATCTGCTTGGATCTCTAGTGAAATATGATGTAGAATCAGAGAGAAGTTCTATGTTTCTCAATTACTCATCCATCTATTTTTCTGAATTAGATAGACAATTTGAGTACTCAAAAAAGATCTCAGATGGTTAGGAGTGAGCAGGCTCTTTTGTTGTCAAACGCATTACCTTATATGCGGAGATATGAGGGTAAAACCGTTGTGATAAAATATGGTGGGCATGCTATGGTAGATGTAAGCCTAGGTAAGGTATTTGCTCGTGATGTTGCGCTGCTTCATCAATCGGGGATCCAAACGGTCGTAGTCCATGGTGGCGGTCCGCAGATTGCCACCATGTTGAGTCGGATGGGAATAAAAAGCAAATTTTGTGGTGGTCTTAGAGTAACGGACAAAGAAACAATTGAAATTGTTGAAATGATTTTAGCAGGATCAATCAACAAAGGCATCGTAGCGAATTTTAACACCGAAGGTGCTCGAGCGATTGGTTTGTGTGGTAAAGATGGTAATATGGTCACAGTAACTAAGGAACTCTGGCACCATCGTGATCCCAACAGCTGTGTTGAACAAGTCATTGATTTAGGCTTTGTTGGGAAACCTAAAATAGTTGATGTTGAAGTCCTCAACAAGGTTGTAGGGTCAGGTCTGATTCCCATCATTGCGCCTGTAGCCTTAGGGGAGGATGGTGAAACTTATAATGTCAATGCAGATACCTTTGCAGGTGCCATTGCCGCTGCTATAGACGCAGAACGGTTGTTATTCCTCACTGATGTACCGGGTGTATTAGATCAAGATAGTAAAATCATTAAACACCTTTCAATTAAGGAAGCGCGTTCTATGATTGAGGGTGGACTAATCTATGGGGGTATGATTCCGAAAGTAGAAACCTGCATTGAAGCCTTAAACTGTGGTGTTGAAGCTGTTGTTATCGTCAATGGCAAGGTGCCACATGCTCTTTTGCTAGAACTCTTCACTGATCATGGTGCCGGGACCATGATCGTAAACTAAAATTTATATAAAATAACTTTTATTTATAATTTAAGTACTTTCCAAGTAGCAAGAAAGGTTATAGGATTCAAATTGTTTTCTTCTGGTTTTTGAAAAATCAGCTGATCATATCCTTGATTTTCGGCTTGAATGTTAGGAAATGAAGTGTGACGCGGGGTGGAGCAGTTCGGTAGCTCGTCAGGCTCATAACCTGAAGGTCGTAGGTTCAAATCCTACCCCCGCAACCAATTTATACTTTAAAAAGGTGTTTTTCTTTTTTCATATTCAAGATTGGATATGGTTTTTGTCTGATGAGTATCAAACGATGACTCTTAGTGTCTTATCTTCTTATGTCATCTTGCTCTCATGACAAACAAGATAACTTCGTTATATAAATGAAAAATAAAGATTTTCCGCCTCTAGAGATATCATCTGAAATGATTGAAGCTGCGCATTTAAGCAGAGCATGGCCATTTCAGGAGGCAAGAAAACTTGTCAAACGCTATCAGTATGATCGATATCCTGATGAGGTGATATTCGAGACCGGATATGGTCCCTCCGGATTGCCTCATATCGGGACATTTTGTGAGGTGACAAGGACGTCAATGATTGTCAATGCCTTTCGGCTTTTGACAGAAGACAAAGTTGCTGTTCGGCTCATTTGCTTTTCTGACGATATGGATGGGATGCGTAAAGTACCCGATAATATTCCTAACAAACATGTTATCGAAAAGCATCTTGGTAAACCCCTGACTCAGGTTCCCGATCCTTTTGGGATGGGATATAAAAGTTTTGCTCATCATAACAATGCCCAACTAAGATCTTTTCTAGATCATTTTGGATTTTCTTACGAATTTGCAAGTGCCACTGAATATTATACTTCAGGTCGTTTTGATCACATTCTCAAGGTTGCAGCCCAAAAATACCAAGAAATTATGGATGTCATCTTACCAACACTCGGGGCCGAACGACAAGAGACTTATAGTCCCTTCTTACCTATTTCTCCTAAATCTGGCCAGATTCTTTACGTACCTATGAAGAAAGTAGATGCTGAATCTGGCACAATTACATTTGATGATGAGGACGGAGAAGAGGTAACACTACCGATAACCGGCGGACACGTGAAAATGCAATGGAAGCCTGACTTCGGGATGCGATGGGCTGCTCTGGGGATCGATTTTGAGATGTATGGTAAAGATCACGAAATAAACGGCAAAGTCTATGACAAAATTTGCTGTATTCTGGGTGGCAACGCACCTGAGCATTTTGTTTTTGAATTATTTCTTGATGAAAAGGGTGAAAAAATTTCCAAGTCTAAAGGAAATGGCCTTTCTATCGAGGAATGGTTAACTTATGCTCTCCCTGAAAGCCTCTCATTGTTTATGTATCAAAAGCCGAGGACAGCTAAAAGGTTATATTTTGATGTGATTCCTCGTCAGGTTGATGACTATTTTCAACATCTATCTGTGGTTCATGGTGTGGAGACGATCGCTAAACTAGAGAATCCAACTTGGCATATTCATGCTGGCAATCCCCCCATAATTTCGATGCCGATTTCCTTTTCCATGCTTCTTAATCTGGTAAGTGCGTCCAACGCTTCCGAAAAAAAAACATTATGGAGGTTTATCTCGAAATATGATGCGTCTGCGACGCCACAAAACAATCCAAAACTCGATGAAATGGTTGGTTATGCAATTCGTTATTTCGAAGATTTTGTAAAACCTCATCAACAGTTTCGGAGGCCTACGGCGAGGGAGCGTGTTGCACTGGAAGATCTTGCAGAAAGACTTTCAATAATGCCCCCTCATAGTAAGAGTCAGGACCTACAAACAGAAGTTTATTCGGTAGGTAAAGATCACGGGTTTCAAAGGCTACGTGAATGGTTTGAGGCACTTTATCAAATTCTTCTTGGTCAGAATCAGGGGCCAAGATTTGGTTCATTTGTAGCAATATTAGGTCCAGAGAAGACAGTTAAGATGATTAAAGAGGCGTTAAGAATTTAAAGATATAGTAAAGATGAAATTAAAACGGGAAATATAGATAATTCTTACTAGGTATTTATCAAGAACTTCCTAAATCTTACTATATATGAGGAGTCTTTATTTGATCATAGCATTACAATGAATTATTTCCTTTTATTATGATTAAAACGGAATAATTTGCCTTTGTTAGAGTTTTGGTATTTTAATTCTCGTTAAAACTATAAAATATGAGAATAAATTGATATAAGTTACTCTTAACGAACGGGGCCTTTCGATGGAAAACTCTGATAATCAGAAAAATAAGATCTTATTGGAGCTAACATCCAAGGTAGTTAGCGCCTATGTTAGTAATAATCCGATCGCACCATCAGATTTGTTTGCTCTTATTAAAGATGTTTACTCTGCAATTGAATCAACAGGGAATACAACACCGTTTTCGGATGGAGAAAAACAAAAACCTGCTGTTTCAATTCGTAAATCCTTGGGATATGATTATCTTGTTTGCCTTGAAGATGGCAAAAAATTTAAGTCCTTGAAAAGACATTTGAAAACTCATTACAATCTCTCTCCGGATGCCTATCGTGATAAATGGGGCTTACCTTCCGATTATCCAATGGTTGCACCGGCATATGCAGAAGAAAGATCAAGACTTGCTCATCAGATGGGCCTTGGGCGCAAGCGGAGTTCTTGAAGACCTATTCTTTATTCTCCCAATTCAGTAGCAGTAGGGCGATCACTCATTGAATTTATTAACCATAGCGATTGAAAAATCGACCGATATTGAATTTACTGATAGAGACTATGAGAATATCATTCTATAAATTCCCATGCTGCCTATTTAATAAGGACGACAGGGACCATGACCAATCGCTGTATAGTGCTGTTTACAAC
Organism: Candidatus Endowatersipora endosymbiont of Watersipora subatra; assembly: GCF_964026585.1. NCBI lineage: Bacteria > Pseudomonadati > Pseudomonadota > Alphaproteobacteria > Hyphomicrobiales > Candidatus Endowatersipora > Candidatus Endowatersipora endosymbiont of Watersipora subatra. The sequence continues at coordinate 666,235 of NZ_OZ032160.1, read as the reverse complement.
ACTTTTCATTCTTTGGCTTCTTATGTCTGGAATATACAATCCGCTTACTATCTTTATGGGGTTTATCTCTTGCGGTTTGGTTGTTTGGATTGTTCGAAGTCTAGGGTTGTTAGATCAGCATCAGCCCCCTATCATGATGAAGGGGATCTTGAGCTATGTTGTCTGGTTGATTATAGAAATCGCAAAAGCTAATTTGATCATGACTAAAGTTATTTTAAGTGATCAATTGCCTGATAATCAAAGACTCATTAGAGTGAGTTCTACACAGAAATCAGATCTTGGAAAAGTACTGTTCGCTAACTCTATCACGATGACACCGGGTACAATCACTGTAGAAACGGAACCCAGTTTCTTTTTCGTTCATGTAATTACCGATGACGCGATAGATCAAAATACCCTTATAGCTATGAATAACCGCGTTTCCCAACTAGTGTCTAACCCTACATAGGTGTTATCGATTGTTTGTTTTCATTACTCTCACGATTTTGATATCAATGATCATAATCATGATCCGGCTTTTTGTTGGTCCAACTCTTTATGACCGAGTTTTAGCATTGAACGCATTTGGAACCTGCACGGTTTTGTTCATTGGCACTTCTGGGTTATTGTTGGGTAGGCCTGATTTTATTGACATAGGCCTTCTCTATGCTCTGATTAACTTTATCGGAACAGTTGCAGTTCTAAAATTCTTCCGCTATCGCCGATTAGGTGATGCACATGAATCTTCTCATCTAATCAAAAAAACAATCGAGGGACGCGGAATAGTTGATGATTGATCTATTGATAAACATCATTTCTTGGCTATTGTTGATAGTCGGTGGGTTCTTTTTATTTATAGGATCTCTTGGATTAATCAAATTTCAGGATTTTTGGTCCCGGTTGCATGCTGTCTCGATGATTGATTCTGCGGGTGTTGGATTGATTATTGGGGGGTTGATGTTACAGACTGGATTGTCCTTTGTAACAATTAAATTTGCTATTATTGTCATCTTTTTATTTCTCACAGGTCCCACTGCGTCCCACGCGATTGCGAATGCTGCTTTTGTATCAGGGTGTCGCCCCTCTAAAATTCTAGACTTAGATATAGATAAAGAAGATAATTTTCTGAAATTAAAGGTTAAAGTGAAAGAGAAAACAATAGGTTAAGTTTTAAAGGAGAAAAAGGTGATGGAAATTTCAGTGATTCTTTTTCTGTTTTCATCCCTTGTGGCAACGGGGGTTTCTATTGTTCTATTGCGCAGCCTGTTTGCTGTTGTCATGCTATCAGGTGTATTTAGCCTATTGTCTGCCTTGCTTTTTCTTGTGATGGATGCTGTTGATGTCGCGTTTACAGAAGCTGCGGTTGGCGGCGGTATTTCTTCTATATTGCTGCTGGGCACAATTGTGTTGACATCACGTTTTGAAAAGAAAGGGAATCATCATTCCCTGATTCCTTTAGCGATCGTCATACTGACAGGAGCTGTGTTGATCTACGGTACACTTGATATGCCGACCTTTGGTTCACAAATGGCACCTGCACAATTGCATATAGGTCGAGATTATCTTCAACGGACACCGCAAGACATCAATATTCCTAACGTTGTTACAGCTATTCTAGCAAGCTACCGCAGCTTTGATACATTTGGTGAGATAATTGTTGTATTAACTGCAGGGTTAGGTGTTATTTTGCTATTGGGATTGGGGAGGCCATCTGGACGATCAGATCGTCGTCATATTAGAGAAACCAGGAAAAGATAATGGTTCATCATCTCATTTTACGGATTATCTCAAAATTGCTGATCGGACCTATTCTCCTTTTCGGACTTTATGTCCAATTTCACGGAGATGTTGGACCAGGTGGCGGTTTTCAAGCGGGCGTAATTTTCGCTGTTGCTTTCGTTTTATATGCACTGGTTTTTGGACTAGATCGATTAAAATGTCTTTTCTCAGAAAAGACAATTCATTCATTAGCAGCATCTGGTGTTCTCATCTATGCAGGAATAGGCATTATGACAATGTTGAAGAAAGCTAATTTCCTTGACTATAACGCTTTGAGTAAATCAGCTCTTATGGGTCAGCATCTTGGTATTCTTGTTGTAGAATTTGGCATTGGCGTTACTGTTTTTGCGGTCATTCTTACGATTTATTACGGATTTGCGAGCCGAAAACCCAGTTTTAATGATAAAGATTGGTAAAACAGGATCGCGGAAGAACAATGGATCATGGATAGACTTTTCAACTTCTCCTTTATTATAGGTCATATGAACTACTGGCTCTTTGTAATGTTAATGATGACAGGACTTTACATAGTCGTTTCTTGTGGCAATTTGATAAAAAAAATAGTTGGTCTTAACCTCTTCCAGGTTGCTGTTTTTATGCTTTATATTTCAATGGGTAAAATCACTGGCGGAACAGCACCTATATATATCAAAAATCCTGAACAGATATATTCAACACCTCTTCCCCACGTTCTTATTCTCACTGCTATTGTTGTTGGGATTGCAACGACTTCATTAGCTTTGGCTTTGATTGTACGAATTAATGAAGAATATGGGACAATTGAGGAAGATGAAATTCTTGCTATTAACCTTGAGAGCCAGGCGATCGCTTTACGTAAAGCGTCTCAGTCCTCAGAGAACTAGAATTGTAGAATTGATGGTTCCTTTTTTAACTCAATTAATACAGAATCAGGGTCTCATCCTGATCATTTTAGTACCATTAATCTCCGCCCCTTGTCTCCTTTTGATTTCTAACCGAACGGTTGCATTTTCAGTTAGTCTTTTTTCTACTATGATATCATTGTTTCTTGCAATTGCTATCATGTTTATAGTCAGTGATGGCCTGGTTCTCTCATATCACCTGGGTGGATGGGCCCCTCCACTTGGTATTGAATATCGGGTTGATGCAGCTAACTCATTTGTTTTACTGATCATTGCGATTATCGGGGTAACTGTTTTGCCTTACGCACGAACAAGTATTACGAAGGAGATCGACACGAAATCTCATCCACTTTTTTATGCAACCTACCTATTATGCTTTGTTGGTCTCATGGGAAGTAGCATTACAGGAGATGTGTTTAACGTATTTGTCTTTTTAGAAATTTCTTCACTGTCAACATATATTCTTGTTGCCTTGGGATCACAGAAAAACAAACGCGCACTACCTGCAGCCTATGATTATTTAGTTCTGGGAAGTATTGGGGCCACTTTCTTCGTTATTGGATTAGGCTTAATCTATATGGCTACAGGGACATTAAATATGGTTGATCTAGCACAACGCCTCTCTGTTATGGAAGATAATCGAACCGTCCGTGCCGCTTTTGCTTTCATCCTAGTTGGCATGGGTCTAAAAGCAGCAATTTATCCCTTGCATCGATGGCTGCCAGATGCTTATTCTTATGCACCATCAGCAGTCTCTGCTTTTCTCTCGGCAACAGCAACAAAAGTTGCGATCTACTTGATTCTGCGGTTTACATTTTCTATCTTTACTATTGATCATGACTACCTGCGGATTGTTCTTCAAATTCTTGTTTTACCGCTTGCGGTGATTGGCATATTTGTTTCTTCTTTTGTTGCCTTTTTTCAGATCCAACTCAAAAGAATGCTAGCTTATTCGAGTATAGCCCAAATTGGCTACATGTTGTTAGGAATTGTTCTTCTGAATATAGGCGGGTTAAGCGCAACAATAATTCATCTATTTAATCACGCCCTCACTAAAGGAGCGTTATTTCTAGCTATTGGAGCCACTTCTTTCAGGACAGATTCATCCTCTTTATCATCGATAAAAGGACTGGGAAAACAGATGCCATGGACCTCTGCTGCCATTGTCTTAGGAGGATTAAGTCTTGTTGGGGTTCCTGGAACAGTAGGATTTGTTTCAAAATGGATTTTGATTAGTGCAGCCCTAGATAAGGGCTGGTGGTTGATGGCCATTCTTATTGTTGCTTCATCCCTGATTACCGTCGCTTACGTATGGCGGATTATTGAAGCTTTATATCTGATGTCTGAACCTTCTGAATCATGTATAAAAGAAGCACCATTGACACTTCTTATTCCAACCTGGATCTTTATCATTGCCACGATTGGATTTGGTATTGATACCCATTTCACAGTAAGCATCGCACAAACAGCTGCAGAAAGTCTTTTCAAGGGTAATTTCTGTCTTGGTACGCCATCTCTTATCGGATTAGAGGGTAGATAATGAGTGGAACAATTTTTTTATTACTTTCAATGATATTTCCTTTAATGACAACGGTTCTTTGTGCTTTAATGAGAACACAAAAGAATAAGCGTGATTGCCTGGCTCTTTTTGCCGCTGTGATGACATTTTTATGTGTTCTTGGGGTTCTTTCATCGTTCAAATCGACCGATGACGTCGGTATTCATCTGATTAACTTTCAACCGGAATTGATGATTGCATTTGGTGTCGAACCACTAGGGATCGTTTTCGCGTTGTTAGCATCTGGATTTTGGATTATCACTCATATCTATAGCATCGGATATATGCGAACCGAAAACGATAAAAAGCATGCCCGTTTCTTTGCCTTTTTTTCCTTTTCTATTTTTTCTACACTCGGAATCGCTTATTCATCTAATTTATTGACCCTGTTCGTTTTCTATGAGTTACTCACAATTTCGACTTATCCTTTGGTTGCACATAAGGAGACTAAAGAAGCAACATTAGGTGCTCGTATTTATTTAGGAATTTTAATGGGAACCAGCATTGTGTTCCTTCTTCTTGCTGTAATATGGACTTATCTGTTGACAGGGACGCTTGATTTTGTTTCCGGCGGCATTCTTGCTGGTAAAACAAGCCCTTTTTTAATGGCTTTATTGCTTGGTTTTTTTGCCTTCGGCATCGCTAAGGCTGCTCTTATGCCGTTTCATCAGTGGCTTCCGTCGGCAATGATTGCTCCCACCCCAGTCAGTGCTCTTCTCCATGCTGTTACTGTTGTGAAAGCTGGAGTTTTTTCTATGCTCAAAGTTGGCATTTACATCTTTGGGATTAAAACCTTGGAAACGACCGGTGCCTCTATTTGGCTTATCTGGCTCTCTGCTTTCTCAATTCTCATGGCTTCGTTGATCGCAATGACAAAAGACAATCTTAAAGCTCGCTTAGCTTATTCTACCATCAGTCAGTTATCTTATATTACATTAGGCATGGCACTTGCAACCTCAATGGGAACTTTGGGCGGATGCCTTCATATTGTGACTCATGCCTTTGGTAAAATAACCCTTTTTATGTGTGCGGGGACAATCTATATTGCTACGAAAAAGACTGAAATTAGTACCATGCGTGGTCTTGGGCGCACGATGCCCTTCACTTTTATATCTTTTGGTGTTGCAGCTCTTAGTATCATAGGTCTTCCTCCTTTTGGTGGATCTTGGAGTAAATGGTCGCTATTAGTTGCTGCGGCTGATGTTAATCAGCGAATCATTATCGCTGTTATTATGCTCAGCTCTATATTGAATGTTATGTATTTAATCCCTGTGTTTGCCCGTGGATTTTTCAGTGACTGCCAACCAGTATCAATTAGAAAATCTAATGGTATTTTCGAAGCTCCTCTACTTTGTGTACTCCCATCCTGCCTAACTGCTTCTGGATGTATAGTCTTGTTTTTCTATTCACTATCCATTCAGGACTTTCTGATACCTATCCTGACCATCAACAATTAGGAGAGAGGATAATGACTGAAAAGAAAAAAAATAATAATGAATCTATCCATCCGATTGGCGTCTTGATAACTCCGATAGAAAAGACCAAAAATCTTAATCGTCTTATCGTGCTCTTGGTTATCATTTGCATATTGCTATTGATCAGTGATCTGATCGTTCACAGACATACCTTGTTTCAAACTGAAGCAATTGCAGGGTTTTACTCCTTTTTTGGTTTCTGCGCATTTTCTTTCATTATCATCTCAACTAAATATCTGAAACGGATCTTAGGGCGGCCAGAAGATTATTATGCTCCACATTCAGTAGATGCTGAAAGTTATCCGGAAGCAGATATTGAACGAAAAGAATTTGGTTATGATTGAACTTTCTAGTACCATAGTCACCATACCCGTTTTCTATTTTTTTCTCGGTTCTATTGTTCTTCCCTTTCTCCCAAAAGGTAATTTACGCGCACTGTTAACTATAATGGTCCCTTTTATGAGTGGATTTTTGATTTGGCATGCCGATCAGGGATCTTTTTTGACTGTGCAACTCTCTCAGTTTTCTCTTGAGTTTATGCGTGTTGACAAATTATCGATAATTTTCGGTCTTATTTTTTCTATTGCTGCTTTTATATCGTCACTTTATGCTTGGCACATTCGTGATACTGTACAGCAGATAGCTACCCTTCTCTATGCTGGTTCAGCTATCGGCGCCGTTTTTGCGGGTGACTTTATCTCCTTGTTTATATATTGGGAATCTACGACTCTTGCATCCGTCTTTTTAATCTGGGCCCGTAGGACAGAAGGTTCTTATCAAACTGGTATCCGTTACTTGATTATTCAGATCGGATCAGGTGTCATACTGATCTCTGGTATTGCCCTTCATTATAGTTCTGGCAACAGCATTGTTTTTTCTTCCCTGACAGATGGAGGAGTACAAACATGGAATGCAGGTGTCTGGCTTATCTTTCTTGCTTTTGGGATTAAATGTGCTTTTCCTTTTTTACATAATTGGCTACAGGATGCTTATCCAGCTGCAACCGTCACAGGAACCGTTACACTCTCAGCCTTTACCACAAAGATGGCAGTCTATTGTCTTGCACGATCCTTTCCGGGTACGGAAATTCTTATCTATATAGGTGCTATCATGACAATTTTTCCAATTTTCTTTGCTGAGATTGAAACCGATCTACGTCGTGTTCTTGCTTATTCCATCAACAACCAGTTAGGTTTTATGGTTGTTGGAATCGGTATAGGGACTGAATTATCTTTAAACGGAAGTGTCGCCCACGCTTTTGCGCATATCCTTTATAAAGCCCTTTTATTTATGAGTGTTGGTTCAGTTCTTTATAGAACTGGTACATCGAACACTTCAGAACTTGGTGGACTTTACCGTACTATGCCCTACACAATGATTTTTTGTATTGTTGGTGCTGCATCTATTTCTGCCTTTCCCTTATTTTCTGGTTTTATAGCTAAGTCGCTTATTTTAGATAGTGCTGCTAAAGAAAATTATCATATAGTCTGGGCTTTTCTGGTTTTTGCATCAGCCGGTGTTCTTAGTCATTCAGGGATAAAAATCCCTTATTTTACTTTTTTTTCTCATGATAGTGGTAAACGACCAAAGGAAGCACCTGTCCATATGCTGTGTGCGATGGGGATAACGGCTTTTCTATGTTTATTAATTGGAGTTCGACCAGAATTTCTCTATTTTCTTCTCCCTTATGAGGGAAAATATGAAGCCTATAGTTACAGTCACATTATCACTCAAATGCAACTTCTTTGTTTTGCACTCCTTGCTTTCGTTTTGCTAGTAACATGCAAAGTTTATCCGGATGAAGAGCGTGGTATAAATGTTGATACCGACTGGATATACCGAAAATTCGGACCCTCAGTTATCAATTTTATTCTTAAGTTTATTTTGACTGTATGGAATGAGATAAGACGCGGAGGGAAAATTTCAATTGATATGATCATAAAAACACTTCTACACTGGTTTGGCCCTTACGGAGTAGTGGAAGCCAAATTACCGACAGGACGCATGGTTCTTTCTCTTGCGATATTTCTTGGTGCAGTGATGGGTGTTACCCTTTTCAAATTTTAAAATTCTTTGATATGAATTTTATGATTCACTTCATTAAATAAATCTGTATATGCTTTTCAAACTTACAGATCATACTAGATGTTCCTCACACGCATATTTTTTCAGATCTTCTGAGTATCGGATTCGGAATTTTTTAAGAATGCACCAACGGTGTATCTATAATATTTTTTCTGTTCTATACTCTTAAAAAAGATGAAGAAGAATCAACTTTATGATAATAAAAGCTCCTGCTTCTCCCGTTGCTAAAACATGTCCCATAACGAGTAAAAATCATGGAATATCAAAAATAGATAATTACCATTGGTTAAAAGCGAAAAACTGGCATGATGTTATACGTAACCCTATTTCTTTACCAGAGGATATTCGGACCTATCTGGAAGCTGAAAATGCTTATCAAGAAGCATATTTTCATGACACAAAAAAATTGCAGAATATTTTAATCAATGAGATGAAGAGTCGCATCAAGCAAGATGACTCGTCAATTCCAACAAAAGATGGTAATTTCTTCTATTTTAGCCAATACAATGAAGGAGATCAGTATCCACAGTTTGTTCGTTCTTCTATCCATAATAATAAAATAGAAATTTTATTTGATGGTCCTAAAGAAGCAAAAGCGTTCGAGTATTTTTCGATTGGTTTGATATCTCATTCACCGGGTCATGACAAGCTAGCATGGAGTCTTGATAACAATGGTTCAGAATTCTATGAACTCTATATTCGCGATCTTAATTCTGGCCTTGATAACGAAACATCAATCAAGGATGTAGACGGCTTTACTTGGTGTGCTGATAATAAGAGTTACTTCTATGTTCATGTCGATGAAGGTCATAGACCTAATCGAGTTTTTCTCAAACTTCCTCACAACCCCGAACCAAAGTTAATCTATCATGAAAAAGATCCTCAGTTTCATGTTAGAATTAGCTCCTCTCTTGATGGTTTATGGATTATAATCCATACTGGTAAAAACGATCAAGACGAAATTCGAATTATTTCGAGTCTTTCTCCAACATCCAATCCTATTCTCATTCAAGTGCGTCAGGAAGGACATGAATACAGTGTCCATACACATGGTAATACCCTATACATTAGGACAAATTCCAATGAATCTCAAAATTTTCGGCTAGTGACAACGCCTGTTAATAATCCTGGAAAAGAGAATTGGAAGGAGATTGTTCCTCACCGTGATACTGTTCTGCTTGATAGTGTCATTATTTTTAAACATTATATGATTCTTCTAGAACAAGAAAACGTACTGCCTCGTATTAGATTTCGGCAATTTTCTAGTGACCGCGAGCGTATACTCCGTTTTGAGGAAGAAGCTTATTCCCTTAGACTCTATTCAGGTTATGAATTTGATGCAATGAGTCTTAGATATTGCTATTCATCACTTTCCACACCCACTCAGATTTGGGATATCAATCTAAACTCAGATAAGAAGACTCTGCTCAAAGAACAAGAAATTCCCAGTGGTCATGAGCCTTCTGAGTACCTTGTCAGAAGACTCAGTGCATGTGCCAGAGATGGTGAGAGCATTCCTTTGACTGTACTCATGCATAGAGATTCAATTTTGGACGGCTCCTCTCCCTGTCTTCTTTATGGCTACGGTTCATATGGTATAGGTGTTCCTGCTAGTTTTTCTTCCAACATTATCAGCCTTGTGAATAGAGGCTTTATTTATGTCATTGCACATGTTCGGGGTGGTAATGAAAAAGGGCGCGATTGGTATGAGCAAACTAAAAAGGCTGGAAAAACCAAAACATTCACAGACTTCCTGGATTCAGCGCATCATCTGATTAAGAATAATTTTACTAACAAGGGTAAGATCATTTCTATGGGGAGTTCGGCGGGGGGATTACTTGTTGGTGCATCTTTAAATCTTGAACCTGACCTGTTTTCTGGTGTTATTGCTCAGGTTCCTTTTGTGGATGTCCTTAATACAATGCTTGATTCTTCCCTTCCGCTGACTCCTACTGAATGGTGTCAATGGGGTAATCCAATTGATAACAAAGAGGAATATAGTATTATTGCCGATTACTCTCCCTATGAAAACATCAAACCTACTGATTACCCCGCTATTTTTGTTCTTTCAGGCCTTACTGATCCGCGCGTACAATACTGGGAATCATCAAAATGGGTTGCAAAACTCAGATCTGTAACAACTGGTCATCAACCCATTTTGTTAAAAACCAATATGCGCTCAGGCCATTTTGGAAAAACAGGTCGTTTTTCTCATTTAGAAGAAGTTGCTTTGATGTATGCATTTGCGCTGAAAATTACAGGAAAACACGTTAACTGAAACTAAGATGACCTAAGAGGTAAGTCCAGATTTTGTAAAAGTGGAATTAATCGAAGATTGGCTATCGGCATAGGATAGTCCCCAAGATTATCAGCTCGGACCCATTTTATATTTTGTCCTTCTTTGGACTCAAGAATTCCCCACCAGAAATGACAAATGAAAACCGGCATTAATAAATAAAAATCATCATAGGAGTGACACACAAACCGTAGAGGTTTTAGATGAGTTTTTTCAGTTTTTATACCTAGTTCTTCTTGAAATTCGCGAATTAATGCAGCTTTAGGATGTTCGTTATTTTTAATCTTGCCACCAGGAAATTCCCAAAGACCGTCCATCGGTTTGCCTTTAGGACGTTGTGATAATAAGATTCTACCATTAATATCAATCAGTGCGGCAGAAGCCACAAAAATAAATTTCTTGATCAAAACTTAATAACCCATTATGGTTTTCAATCGTATCTTAGCTTCCTATCCAAATACCTTTTTTCTATCAAGCCTGTATCAACATTCATCACGTAATGATGAATCTGAAACAGAGAAAAATTAAAAATTCTGAACCAGACTCTTGCCTTTCTCCTTGAAAAGCTTACTTTGATAAAGTAAGGAGGCTGGTTATGGACGAACAGATCGCCAACTGGGTCAGGCCTGGAAGGGAGCAGCCCTAACGAGTTTTTGTACGGGTCATTCTGCCAGTCTCCACCTTATTAGGGAATCAGAGTTTTAGAGGATCAATTTCATCGTACTTATTTCATATATCGCTAAATTTGAGAGTGATGAGATGAGCCATTCACCGAATACTCTTGATGGATTGATCATGAAGACATTTTATGCCTTATACGAGTAACTATCTGATTCTTGCTCGTAAATATCGTCCCTTATCTTTTGACAATCTTATTGGTCAAGAGCCTATGGTTCTAACCTTATCAAATGCATTTAAAACGGGACGCCTTGCACAAGCTTACATGCTTACCGGAGTACGCGGGGTGGGCAAAACGACGACTGCACGGATCTTGGCACGTGCACTTAATTACGAGACTCCAACTATTAGACGTCCTACACTCAATTTCTCTGAATTTGGTATACACTGTGAATCGATACTGGAAGGCACTCATGTTGACGTGATTGAGATGGATGCTGCATCCCATACAGGTATTAGTGATATTCGGGAGATTCTTGCATCAGCCCGTTATAAACCTGTTTCTGCGCGTTATAAAATCTATATCATCGATGAAGTGCATATGCTTTCAACGGCTGCGTTTAATGGCCTTTTGAAAACACTTGAAGAACCACCGGAGCGGATGAGATTTATTTTAGCCACAACAGAAATTCGTAAAATACCAATGACAGTGCTTTCACGATGTCAGCGATTTGATCTGCGGCGCATTGATACAGATGAACTGATTAAATATCTTGACAGAATTGCCAAGCGAGAAGGCATTGATGTAGAACAAGAAGCCCTCGCCATGATTGCTCGTGCATCTGATGGTTCAGTCCGTGATGCTCTTTCAATTTTAGATCAAGGGATAGCCTATGCATCTGGTTGTTCCATTAGGAAGTTGCTATCTGTTGATATCCGATCAATGTTAGGGCTAGCTGACAGATCAAGTATTATCGACTTATTTGAACATGTCATGAAAGGTGAGATCAGAAAGGCCTTAAATGAACTAAAATCTCAATATGATTTGGGGGCCGATCCTGCTACGGTTCTGAGTGATCTCGCTGATTTTACCCATTTAATCACCCGTCTTCGCTACGTTGAAAGCGCGCTCGATGAACGTTCTTTAAGCAAGGAAGAGAAAAAAAGGGTTCAAGGATTTGCAAACCAATTAACACCTCGGATCTTAGACCGTGCGTGGCAGATTCTGTTGAAAGGAATTCTAGAAGTTGAATCAGCTCCAAGACCCATTGCTGCTGCTGACATGGTTCTGGTCCGGTTAACTCATGCTGCTGACCTTCCCACACCGGATGAACTCCTTAAAAAAATTTCTAAAAATCACGATCGTTTATTATCGAGTCCTTCAATGAAAGAAGAAGGCATAAGTAATAATAAGACTCCTATCCCGAGTCTTGGAGAGCGCCCTCAGTTAGTAGTAAGAAATGACCAAGCGTTTAATGAAAACATTGATAGCTTTTATGATCTTCTCAAAATTGCTGAGAGGAAACGCGATATTCGATTCAAACTGATGATGCGTAATAATTTTAGTGAGATCTCTTTTGAAAATGGTAAGATTGAGTTTAGTATAGTAGGGGATGCACCTCCTGATATGCTTAAAATAATGCATACAAAGTTGTATGATTGGACTGGAAAACTATGGGAAATTAGGGTTTCCGAATCCAAAGGTCATACTACGATAAAACAGCGTGAAGAAATTCATAGTGAAAAAATACTTAAAGAAGCTGCACGGAACCCCGTTGTATCAGCTATTTTAGCCCTGTTTCCTGAATCAAAAATCATTGATACGCGATTTTGTGATGAAAAAAAGATGTCTTTGGCAACCTGAGAAATGGATAAAGCTAGAGACTTAAATCTGTTAACCTCATAATCCTAGACCTGAGATATAATGGGATCAAAGACCCAAGCTGCCGAATTTGTTGTTAAATTTTGATACCCTGCCATCACGATCTAGTATGGTACCGGCACTCCCCGTCCAAGCATGATGGGATTTCGGATCAACATCCAAGTTCATCACATCACCTTGATTTCCCCATGTTGAACGCGTTTCATATTCTGTACCATCAGTCATGATAACTTTAATAGTGTGATAGTCAGGATGTATATCAGATTTCATAGTTCTGATTTCCTTTTATAGAAGTGAGATGTTGATCTGTGTGCATGAATTTTGAAACCGACTTTCAATTTCCTAGAAGAGTCTATACATCAAGGTTTTTAACAACACAATAAGTGTGTTCGTTTTGGGCTAAATCTGTCGTCGAGGTTCATGTCAGTGAATCCCCAGTTTATAAAGAGAAAAGGCAAAAGGAGGGACTTGAAGTCTTTTTTCTGTTTATTTGCCTATATGTTAAGTTATAAAGGTCATGTTTTAGGAGCTTTGCTATTTTTAATTCTCGCAGCTGCCAGCACCTTAATTATACCATTAGCCATACGACGTATGTTAGAGAGTGGATTTTCTACTAAAAATGCGCAATTTATTGATAGTTATTTTATGGTCATGATTGCGGTTTCTGCCGTACTCGCCATTTCGAGTGCTAGTCGATACTATTTTGTTACCTGGCTTGGTGAAAAGATTATTGCAGATTTGAGACGTGATGTTTTTGTACATATAACAACACTTTCAGCCTCTTTTTTTGATACGGCAAAGACCGGTGAATTAGTCTCACGCCTGACCGCTGATACAACGCAAATAAAGTCTGCGGCAGGTACTACAGCTTCTATAGCTTTGCGTAATATTCTTCTTATGATTGGGTCCATTTGGGGTATGGTTTATACTAGCCCACATTTATCAGGATTGGTTCTGATTGCGATTCCTGTGATTGTTTTACCTCTTTTTGCATTTGGACGCCTTGTTAGAAAGCGTTCTCGTTTAGCACAAGATAGTTTAGCACATGCGACAGCGTATGCATCCGAATCAATCTCTTATGTTCGTACTTTACAATCTTTTTCTAACGAAAAAATGGTATCAAATCGATTTTCAGAGACACTGGAGCATTCTTTTTCCGCTGCACGAAAATCTTTTCTTGCTCGTTCTGTCCTGACTGCATTTTCTATTTTTTCTATTTTCTCAAGTATCATCGTTGTTCTATGGATCGGAGCAAATGCAGTTCTCGATCAGACTCTGAGTGCAGGAGCACTGGGACAGTTTTTGCTCTATTCAGTCTTTGCAGCAGGATCCATGGGAGCCCTTTCAGAGGTATGGGGAGAGCTGAATCAAATAACAGGTGCTGCTGAGAGGTTGAGTGAATTGCTAACAACTCCATCTGACATTACAATACCTGCTGCGCCTATTCCCTTGCCATTTCCGCCGTTAGGTCATTTGCGTTTTGATAATGTTTCTTTTTCTTATCCAAATCGTTCAGGTCATCGTATTATTGATGGCCTTACTTTTTCTGTTTCTTCTGGTGAAACTCTCGCGCTTGTAGGATCATCTGGTTCTGGAAAAAGTACAGTCTTTGCTCTGGCTCTTCGTTACTATGATGCTACATCAGGATCTGTTTTAGTAGATGAGGTACCTGTTAATGCGGCGGCTCCTGAAGAAGTTAGGAATCGGATCGGTCTTGTACCGCAGGATACAGCCCTTTTTACAATGTCTGTAGCCGATAATATTCGGTTCGGTCGACCTGATGCATCAGATGAAGAAGTTCAGCAGGCCGCTAATTTAGCTTTAGCCCATGAGTTTATCATAGGAATGGAAAAAGGTTACCAAACTATTATCGGTGAACGTGGTATTATGTTATCTGGAGGTCAGAGGCAACGTATAGCAATTGCGCGGGCGATTCTGAAAAATTCTCCTATCTTATTGCTAGATGAAGCGACAAGCGCTCTTGATGCTGAAAGCGAAAGCCTGGTTCAAAAAGCATTAGATGAGTTAATGATGGATCGTGCCACTATTGTGATAGCACATCGTTTGTCTACGGTTCTCAAAGCTGATAGGATCTTAGTTATGGATAAGGGGCGTATCGTTGAGGAAGGAACTCACGATACTTTGCTCAAACAGGGTGGTATCTATGCTGGTTTAGCAAAATTACAGTTCTGTCTATAGACCTGATATAGATTAAGAGATACTAGTAAAGTTGAATGGAAAGCTATACTGGGGCTATATTTTCTAAAAAATAAAATCTCAAAAACCAATCAGAATAGGGTTTCCTTTGTTAGGAAAGGATTTTTAATGACTCAATATGATTCATCTTCTCCCTCCAATGTTCAGTCATCTTCTTTTTTTTCAAATCACCTTCTTGCCATTGAAGACCTTTCACCCTCTGATATCACTTTTCTTTTGGATCAAGCAGAGAAGATGGTTAAAATTTCTCGTCTCGTTGAAAAAAAACACCATTCGCTAAGTGGACGCACTCAGATCAACTTATTCTTTGAAACATCAACTCGTACGCAGTCATCATTCGAAATCGCTGGTAAACGCCTTGGTATGGATGTGGTAAATATGACGATTGATCAGTCTTCAGTCAAAAAAGGAGAAACACTTCTGGATACAGCCTTAACCCTCAACGCCATGCGACCTGACCTTCTAGTAATACGCCATTATTCCGCAGGGGCTGCCGAGTTGCTCGCTCAAAAAATGAGTTGCCCTGTCATCAATGCTGGGGACGGTGCCCATGAACATCCTACACAAGCATTGCTTGATGCACTAACAATTCGTCGTAAAAAAGGATGCATAGAAGGATTAAAAATCGCTATTTGTGGAGATATTTTACATTCACGTGTAGCACGATCCAATATTCTAATTTTTAATGCTATGGGAGCATCTGTACGAGTTATTGCTCCTTCTACACTTTTACCTCATTCCATTGAAAAGTTAGGGGTAACAACTTTTTCTAAAATGGAAGAAGGCATAAAAGATTGCGATGTTGTGATGATGCTACGCTTACAATATGAAAGGATGTGTGGCACATTCGTGCCATCTATGCGGGAGTATTTTCGATATTTTGGTCTTGATTTACAACGAATTACATATGCTAAACATGATGCGATCGTCATGCATCCCGGGCCTATGAATCGAGGGATCGAAATTTCTTCTGAAATTGCTGATGGTGTTCAAAGCGTTATTGTTGAACAAGTAGAGATGGGAGTTGCTGTGCGTATGGCAATTATTGAAACCCTGCTTCAGGGTCAGGGGTGAGAAAGAGTTTGTTCATGAGTATAGAAGAGCACCCTCCTCAAATGAGCTTGTTTATCAATGCCCGTGTTATGGATCCACTATCGGGGTTGGATCAACATGCGGATGTGCTTGTTGCAAATGAAACTGTTGCTAGAATTGGAAAATCTTTACCTCTACATGAGCTCAGATCGGATTCAAAGATTATTGATTGCAAAGGCCATGTATTAAGTCCTGGTATTGTAGACATGCGAGTTTTTATTGGTGAACCAGGGGCAGAACACCATGAAACTATGAAATCAGCTAGTAATGCCGCAGCAGCGGGTGGTGTCACCACTCTCATAATGATGCCGGATACCAATCCGGTTATTGATGATATGTCTTTAGTTGAATTCGTCCGTCAAACTGCACGTTCAAGGTCTTTAGTCAGAGTTTTTCCTACAGCAGCTCTGTCACAGGGGCTATTGGGAGTTAAAATGACCGAGTTTGGTCTGTTAAGTGATGCGGGAGCCATCGCTTTTACTGATGGTCGATCTTCTACTCTTGATTCACAGATGATGTCCAGAGCGCTCACCTATGCTAAAGACTTTGGTAAGCTGATCATTTCGACTAACCATGATCTCTCTCTCGGTAGTGGTGTTATGAATGCAGGTCTTAATGCAACACGCCTTGGATTATCGGGAATTCCCCGAGAATCTGAGATCATTCCTCTGGAACGTGATATGCGTCTTGTTGCAATGACAGAAGGCAAATATCATGCAGCTACTTTATCTACATCGAGTAGTGTAGAGGTAATTGCCAATGCAAAAAAAAAGAATCTAGATGTAACCGCTGGTGTTGCTATCGCTAATTTGTGTTTGAATGAACTGGACATCGGTTCCTATCGAACCTTTTTCAAAGTCTTACCTCCTCTTCGCTCTGAAGATGATCGTCAGTCAATGATCTCTGGAATTAAGGAGGGAATCATCGATGTCATTTGTTCTAACCACGATCCACAGGATGTTGAGACAAAGCGTCATCCTTTTGCAGAAGCTGCTGATGGAGTGATTGGTCTAGAAACACTTTTGTCTGCAAGCCTTCGGCTTTACCATACGGATAATGTTCCTCTAATGCGATTGCTAACCTGTCTAACCAGCGCACCGGCTGAACGGCTTGGTCTAAAAACCGGACGGATACAAGTAGGTGCTCCTGCTGATATGATGCTTTTCGATCCAGACTATCCCTGGATTCTGAGAAAAGAATTGTTACACTCGAGATCAAAGAATACTGCGTTTGAAGGTGCTCGGTTTCAGGGAAAAGTTTTAAAAACAATAGTTTCTGGAAAAATAGTTTTCTCAATGGACGAATAATATATTCTGTTCTTTAAGGTAAATTTTGTGTTCGAATCGTTTTTGTTTATTATAAGCTATTTTTGCGGCTCAATTCCCTTTGGTCTTCTTTTGACTCAATTTTCAGGAATCGGTGACGTTCGTACAATAGGATCAGGGAATCTTGGCGCGAGTAATGTTCTACGGACAGGAAACAAAGCACTTGCCCTAGCTACATTCATAGGAGATTCCCTCAAAGGGGCTTTGCCTATCTGGATTATGAACAAGTATGATATAGAAGTGTTGGTTATTGCCGCTTCTGGTGCATTTCTAGGGCATTTGTTTCCTATATGGCTAAAATTTAGGGGAGGGAAAGGTGTTTCTACTTATGCTGGCTTACTTTTTGCTTTCTCGATCCCTGCTTTCTTTGGATTTGCAGCAATATGGATCTTTTGTGCCGCTATGTGGCGCTATTCATCACTGGCAGCTTTGGTCGCAACGTTCATCTCTCCGTTAATCGTTTATTTTTTTATTGGATCTGCTAGTGTATCTCTTTTTTCAGGGATGAGTCTACTGACTTGGTTAAAGCATCGCAAAAATATAAAGCGACTCTTAATTGGTAGTGAAAGGAAGATCGGAGACATCCAGATCCTCTAAAAGAGAGATAGAAAGTTCTATAGATCACTGAAAATCGAAAAATCATCGTTTCATAATCTAATTGATAGTCTAGTCTAGTCTAATATTAATAGATTTTCTTTTTTTCGTTTTCCTGCCGTTAACAATCGAATTATATATTATATATTCACTCATGAAACTGGTCGTCGTAGAATCACCCACAAAAGCCAAGACAATTAACAAGTATCTTGGCTCTGGCTATAAAGTCATTGCCTCTTATGGTCATGTTAGGGATTTATCAGCAAAAGCAGGCTCCGTCCTCCCAGAGGAGGATTTTTCGATGTCATGGACCGTAGATAAGAAATCAAAATCACGACTCACTGACATTACCACTTTAGCAAAAAAAGCAGATAGCCTTATTCTAGCCACAGATCCTGATCGTGAAGGAGAGGCTATATCTTGGCATGTTGTCCAAGTACTCAATGAAAAAAAAATTTTAAAGGATAAGACAGTTGAAAGAGTTGTTTTTAACGCTATTACTAAAAGATCCGTTTTAGAAGCAATGGAACGCCCACGTCAGGTTAATAAACCTTTAGTTAATGCCTATTTAGCTCGTAGGGCCCTTGATTATCTCTTTGGGTTTACTCTTTCTCCGATTTTATGGCATAAACTTCCTGGTTCACGCTCGGCGGGAAGGGTCCAATCGGTGGCCCTGAGGCTGATTTGTGAACGTGAAGAGGAGAGAGAGAGTTTTCAACCAGAGGAATACTGGTCAATTTTAGGAAAGTTTAAGAATTCTAACCAGGATCTTTTTGATGCACATCTTGTTAATTTGAATGGTGAAAAATTACAGCCTATTGGGATTAAGAGTGAGGAACAGGCAAGAGATATCAAGGATATGCTTATCAGTGCTCATTTTAAAATTCAGTCTGTAGAAGCTCGACTAAGAAAACGAAATCCATACCCACCCTTTACAACCTCTACGTTGCAGCAAGAGGCCTCTAAGATTCTTGGATTTTCTGCCTCTCGTACCATGCATATTGCGCAAAAGCTTTATGAAGGAATTGACCTTGGAAATGAAAGCGTTGGCTTGATTACTTATATGCGAACAGATAGTGTACGGATTGTACCAGAATCGATTAATGAAATTCGTAAAATTATTAGTGAATTATTTGGTACTATGTATTTACCAGAAAAGGCGCGTCTTTATTCATCGAAGTCGAAATACACACAGGAATCGCATGAAGCAATTCGCCCTACATCCTTGGATCGAATTCCTAAAGAATTAGCATCAATTCTCGATGATGATCAGGCAAAACTTTATGAATTGATATGGAACCGTACGGTTAGCAGCCAGATGGCGTCTGCTAAAATTGAGCAAACAAGAGCAGAGATCAAAGCGATCTCCAACCGTCGTGTAGCGAGCCTAAGGGCTGTCGGCTCAGTGATTCAGTTTAACGGTTTTCTTTGTCTTTATAATGATTTCTTAAAATTAGAGAAAAATTCTGATAAGCCCTTGGTTCCACTAATTAAAGGAGAAAAAATAAGCCTAGAAAAGATTGAAGCGACTCAACATTTTACTGAGTCTCCTGCCCGTTACTCGGAATCGACTTTAATTCGCAAGCTAGAAGAGCTTGGCATTGGACGCCCTTCGACCTACGCCTCCACTTTAGTAACTCTTAGAGAGCGTGAATACATTATTGCGGACAAGCGTAAGCTTGTTCCCCAAACAAAAGGGCGTCTAGTCACCTCATTTTTAGAAAGTTTCTTCAAACGCTATGTTGGATATAGTTTTACTGCTGAACTCGAAGAGCGCTTAGATAAAATTTCAACGGGGGCTCTCGAATGGAAGGATGTGCTGCGGGATTTCTGGCAAGACTTTTCTAATCATGTTTACGAAACTAAAGATCTACGTATAACAGAAGTTCTTGATACTTTAAATGAAACCCTTGCTCCTTTTATTTTTCCTCAAAAAAAAGATGGTAGTGCTCCCCGTATATGCCCTACATGTACAAAAGGTCAGCTGAGCCTCAAAATTGGTAAATTTGGTGCTTTTATCGGTTGTTCAACCTATCCCGATTGCAAATTTACACGACAATTAGGTTTAGGTTCTGAGAATCCAGAACAGACTGATCTCGCTAGCAATCGACTGAAAGTTCTGGGTCTGGATCCCACAACAAAAGAAAAAATAACGTTTAGAACCGGTCGATACGGTCCATATGTTCAGCGCGGTGAGGGAAAACAAGCAAAGCGAAGCAGAATACCTCAGTTATCCTCTTTTTCTGAAATTGATTTTGAAAAAGCATTGTGTCTGCTTGACTTACCTCGTCTCGTTGGCAAGCATCCGAAGACAGGTAAAGATATTATTACTGGTCTTGGTCGCTATGGTCCCTTCATATTGCACGAAGGTAAATATGCCTCCTTGGAAAAGGAGGATGAGGTTTTTACAATAGATTTAAATCATGCTGTTATAATTCTTGCAGAAAGTAAAGGAAGAGTTAAGGGGAAGATGAAATCATGAGATTCCTTACTGATATTTTGACTGGAGTTGTGTTATTCTGATCTAATCATAGAAAGAAGATTAAGGATTGTTGAAGTGTTTGATGCCAATCGAGAGAGAGAAGAAATGATAAGCTTCCTATCTCAAATAAAGAATCTCAAAGAGATGATTTCATCATCTTTTTGAGATAGGTTGTTCTAAGTTTTTTACTGACTGGACCAGGTCTTCCATTACCAATATTATGTCCATCGATTTCGATAACTGGATTTATGAATCCAGAAGCGGAAGTTGTAAATGCCTCATCGGCTGCATATGCTTCCGCTAGGGTAAAAGGACGCTCTTCTACTTCAATCTCTAGTAATCTTGCGCATTCTAGAATTGATTCACGAGTAATACCTTGTAGGATATCGTTGGACAGGTTGCGAGTAATGGTACAGTTATTTTTCACAATATGAGCATTGCTTGAGGCTCCCTCAGTTACAAAGCCCTCCCAAACAAGCCACACATCATCCGCACCTCTTTTAACTGCTTCCATCTTGGCCATAGAAGGATAAAGCAGCTGAACTGTTTTAATATCGTTCCTTCTCCAACGTAGATCATCAAGTGAGATGATTTTTAACCCTTTTTTTTCAATAGCCGTGTGAAGAATCTGTCTTTTCTGCGTAAAAACAAGAACTGTTTCTGGTATATCAGTTTTTGGAAAGAGAAAATCGCGGTCTCCTGAATTACCACGCGTCACCTGTAAATAGACAATGCCCTGATCAACAGAGTTGATCTCTACAAGATTATGATGAACATCAAGCAGCTCATCGTTAGTCATAGCTAAGGGTAAAGATAATTCATTCAAGGATCTACGTAACCGTCGAGTATGCTCAACGAAGTCTAGCAGTTTTCTATTGACAACAGCTGTAACTTCATAAACGGCATCAGAAAATAAAAATCCACGGTCAAAGATTGAAATGGATGCCTCATTTTCGAGAACATAGTTTCCGTTTAGATAAACTGTACGCATAATGTCAACAAGAGTGGAAGATAAATCCGGCGCGATAGATGTTCAGGATGTTAAGCCTAAGCTGGTCACTATTGTTCATCGTTAAGGCGTTAAGGATTGATTTAATCATTTTTATATCCAAGGGGTTTAAGGTTACAAAAATGAAGAGAAAGAGATTGTTCAATATTTAAACTCTTCATAACAGATCTAATAACGCCTATATAACGATCTTAGTTCTATTTTTTCAGTGATATCAATCAGCATACTTCAACAAATAAGCTGAAGCTAAGTCTTCAGCTTAAAGTATTCGACCATTTCCGAGATTAAATTAGAATGAAATGAACAAATACGTTCATTAGGTTGTTGCTGATTAATGCGTGTTTCCAACGGATCCTTCGCATGAATTTTAGATCCTGACATTTCTTCGAGCATTGCATGACCACAAAAGGGAACGTAAAGTTCCGAGTAACCACCCTCATGGGCTGCTACTAGAGAACCATCTGTGATATCCATGATACGTGCGGTCATCTCACGGAAGGTTTGAGCAGAGCACATCATCCGAGATAACGGATCAAAGCCACCAGCATCAAAGCCACATGCGATGATAACAAGATGTGGCTTATATTCTCTTAATTTTGGTATAATTAGGCGTTCCGTAGCTTCTATGTATGCTTGATGACCACATCCAGGAGGCAGTGGAATATTTAGATTCGCATTCATTCCGTTTTCATGACCTGTTGAGTGGATAAATCCTGTATTATGCGGATAACATCGTTCTTGGTGTATTGAGATGGTTAGTACATCATCACGATCATAAAATATGGATTCTGTTCCATTTCCATGATGGACGTCCCAGTCGACAATTGCAACACGATCAAGCAAGCCTTTAGCTTTAGCAGCTTCAACTGCAATCGCAACATTTGCCATTAAACAAAACCCATTTGGCCAATCTGGTAAACAATGATGACCAGGGGGTCGAGATAAAGCATAAGCATTTTTATATTGATTCCTTAGAACTCCTTCGACTGCATTGATCACAAGACCTGCGGATAGTGCAGCTATCTCAAAAGCACCGGGTCCAAATGGTGTTCTTAGTCCAAGCTCACCACCACCTTGATCTGACATTTTTTTAAATTCTTCCAAATATGACTTTGGATGAACTCTCAATAAATCTTCAAGGGTTGCAGACGAGCCATTGATCATTTCTAAATCATTAGCTAAAGTTGTCACTTCTAAAAGATTTTTTAGACGCCTTTTTGTTTCGGGGGCTTCAGGTAAGCCACCCGATACGAGAGGCTGAACTAACCCTCCTACAGGAGAAAGTAACGCATAATTGCCACCAAAATGCCAAAAGCACTTTTCGTTTGAAATAAATGCTGTATTCTTCATTGTTCATTCCTTAGACTGATAGGTATTTATATTTTATAGCTGCAGATTCTGGGGAGAGAAAATCATCCTTTTTAAATTCGTGAATAACCCGACCCTGCTCAAAAATATAATGACGATCGGCTAATTTTTCACAAACACGAAGGTTTTGTTCAACAAGCAGTATAGGTATTCCTGATTCTTTGATTCTTTGAAGTGTAGATACAATTTCTTGAATAATGACAGGTGCGAGACCTTCCGAAGGCTCATCACATAGAAGGATTTTAGGTCCATTGAGTAGAGCTCTAGCAATTGCAAGCATTTGTTGCTCACCAGCTGAGAGCTGCCCGCCCCCATTCTTCTTTCGTTCTTCAAGTCTTGGAAATAATTCATAGATATCCTTGATCTCCCATTGACTATTTCCCTTTTGGGCAATTTGAAGATTCTCTTCGACCGATAGAATTTGAAAAATATCACGTTGTTCAGGGATCAAGCATACACCTAATTCAACGATTTCATGAGTCAGTAATCCAACAAGACTTATTCCATTAAATTTTATTTTTCCGATAACATTGGGAACAAGACCAAGAATTGAATTGAGTACTGTTGACTTTCCAGCTCCATTACGACCTAATAAGGTAACAATTTCTCCTTCTCTGACGTCGATAGAAACATCAAAGAGCACATGGCTTTTCCCATAAAGAGAGTTTATGTTATCAAGAGTTAGCATCTTAAATACCCTCCCCAAGATAGGCTGTTTTCACCTTTCGATCTTGAGATATCTCTGCTGGGGTACCCTCAGAAATAATAACACCACCTTGCAAAACTGTTACAAAATCACAGACTTCAGTGACGAGGGCTACATTGTGCTCAATAAGAACAATCGTACACTCCTGTTTTAGAATCTTGAGCAATTTAATCATTTGGGGGATATCACTGATCCCCATACCAGATGTCGGCTCGTCAAGAAGCAGGACACGCGGATTTGAGCAAAGAGCCATACCAACCTCTAAAGCTCTCTGTTGTCCGTGAGAGAGTACTGAGACAAGAGTATTCTTCTCGGAGAGTAAACCGATTTGCCCTGCTATATGTTTAATAATATCTAAAGGAGGTCCTGTATTTTCAACAGCCCGCCAAAAAACGAATCCTCTGCTTGGTGTTATCGCTTGCGACGCTAACCGTAGATTTTCTATTACTGTAAAGTCGTTAAAGAGGCTAGTAATTTGAAAGGAACGACCCAAACCAACCAAAGGCCTAGCATGGTGAGGAAGATTCGTGATATCCTTGCCATCTAGATTGATGCTACCTGTTGTTGTCGACATTGTACCAGCCAGACAATTGAAAAGTGTTGTTTTTCCAGCTCCGTTTGGGCCAATAATACCGTGAATTGAACCCGACTCGACACAAATATTAACATCAGAATTTGCTAAAAAATCGCCATAACGTTTTGTCAGCGACTTTGTTTCGAGAATCGTCTGCATCGCTATTACTCTTTTCATTTTCGTGTGATCCCCTAAGTTTAGTAACTAAGGTTTGTATAGCTTCTGATACCCCACCAGGCATATAGAGCATGAATATTATCAAAAAGAGACCAAGAGAAATCATCCAACGGGGCCAGAGTGCAGAAAAAAAGTCTGATGCAAGCAAAAAAATAGCTGATCCTAGAAGGGAACCGTAAAGAGAACCAAGACCCCCTAGAACTGTCATAAACATGATC
Source organism: Candidatus Endowatersipora endosymbiont of Watersipora subatra (assembly GCF_964026585.1). NCBI lineage: Bacteria > Pseudomonadati > Pseudomonadota > Alphaproteobacteria > Hyphomicrobiales > Candidatus Endowatersipora > Candidatus Endowatersipora endosymbiont of Watersipora subatra. Next base: position 641,920 of record NZ_OZ032160.1, on the reverse strand, counting down.
TGCTCACTCGTTTCAACATCAATATTTGATAGAGGAGCAAATTTGAGCATGAAAGCATAGAGTGCCCCCGCTAGAGCAGTAACAGCTCCTGAGAAAGCAAAAACTGCAATCTTGTAAAGTTTAACTTGATATCCGATGGCTTCAGCTCTGACCTGATTTTGTTTGATTGCCCCTAAAACGGACCCAAACGGAGAATCTACCAAGCGTTGCATTAATAGAAAAACCAGAATGAAAACTACAGCCGTCAAGATATAGAAGGAACGATCGTTTGTAAATTCAAACTCATAAATAAATGGAATCAAGAGAGAAGGCCGCTCGATTCCTAGTAATCCATCCTCACCACCAGTGAGAGTTTCTGTTAGAAAAGCAATGTAGTAACCAAGTTGGGCAAAAGCCAAAGTCAACATAACAAAATAAATGCCTATTCTGTGGATTGCGAAATAACCAACGAACACTGCAATCAGCGCTCCAGCAAAAATCGTTGTAATAAAAATTTGTAACAATCCGACACTGAAATGTGTAGACATTAATCCAGCTAAATAAGCTCCAGAACCAAAGAACAAGGCTTGTCCAAATGATAAAAGTCCAGTATATCCCAAGAGTAGGTTGCAACCTATCACAGCCAAGCCGAATATGAGAATCTCTGTAGCCAGTACATAAGAGGGCACTATAATAGGCAATATAAGTAAAATTGAGGCTACTGCAATGCAATGAAATCTCAGTGGTAGACTCTTTCTCATCATTTATGCTCTCCCGAATAAACCGTTAGGACGCAAAAGTATGATGATAGCCATGACTGAATAAATCATGACGTTCGTTCCTTGAGGCCACATTATTGCCGTAAAGCTTTGGACAAGACCAACTATCAATCCCCCAAAGAGAGCACCTGTAAAACTTCCCATACCTCCAATCACAACAACAACAAATGCTATACCAAGAACTTCGTTACCAGAGAACGCATCGGCTCCACGAATAGGAGAAAGAAGAGCTCCTGCAACTCCTGCTAATGCAACACCCAAGACGAAAGTATAAGCAAAAAGTTTGTTGGCGTTTATACCAAGCAAGTAAACCATTGTTGGATTTTCGCTACCTGCCCTGATCATAATCCCAAATTTTGTCTGTTCTAGCAAATACCAAACCGAAAAGCCAATAGCAGAAGCAATCATAACAATAAAAAGTCGATATTTAGGATAAACAAAGTCCCCAAAGGAAACAACTCCACTTAAAAGTGATGGTATTGAAACAGGATTAGGAACCGTTCCCCAAATAATCAGTATGCTCTCACGTATTATGAGCATTAAACCAATCGTAATTAAGATTTGTACAGCATGTTCCAGCTTATAGAGTTTTCTAACTAAAATTTTTTCTAGAATAAATGCAAAGAGTCCAATGAAAAGAGGTGTAAGAATCAGTCCAATCCAGTAAGAATGGGTTAATTCTGTGACTTGATAACAGATAAAGGCACCAGCCACGTAGAAAATGCCGTGGGAGAAATTAACAAAACTCATCATTCCAAAAATTATAGTTAATCCCAGACCCATTAGAAAATAGATCATCCCCAAGCCGATGCCATTTAGAAGTTGGAACAGATAAAGACTCACAAGCGTCTCCTTTTGAGAGAGATACGGATCACCTTCTAACCACAATGACCTTCTAACCACAATGTTAAATAACAAAATTGCGTAACTCTGATAATTTTCGGAATTTCTGAAATCATATTATGATCACCCCCCGTGACTGATCGAAAGTAATGAGGTGCTCAGGTCCAACGCACATGAATAAAAACTATCTTACGCAACCGACTTGCTGTCCAGGTAAAAAATATTTACCCTTATAAACTACATCAGCGAAATCATTTTCATTGGACATGCTGACTTTATCTTTTCCAAGAAGGAGATAATAATTTTTCGTTACTTGGTTGTTATCAGATGAAATGGTCTCCTGACCAGTAACCCCATCATAGGACAAACCAGACAAATGGGATTTTAGCTTATCTGGATCAGCACTTCCAGTCGCTTTAACGGCATCAATCATTAGCTTAGTCATCTGATAGTAAGAAGCCATAGGATAGTTAGGAGCTTCACCAAACTTCTTAATTGAAAGATCTACAAAAGACTTATTTCCGGCGGCATCTTCTTCGTGCCAGTATTGTGCACCAAAGTAGACACCACTTGAACCTTCGGTGCCTAGAATCTTCATCGTATCTAAACCACTACTCCAAACCATTAAAAATTTCATGCGATCTTTTAGACCAAAATTAATTGCCTGCTGTAAAGATGAAACCCCTTGTGATCCAAAATTAAGAAATAACAGTAAATCAGGATTTGTTGCCTGCGCTTGCGCAATGATTCCTGAAAATTCCTTGTCTTTTAAAGAATGATAACTATTACCAGCCAGTTTAAGTCCTTTTTCTTTAAGAATATTCTTTACATTCAATAACATTGCTTCACCGAAAACGTATTGTGGTGTAATGGTATAGACTTTTTTAATGGCTAAATTTTCATCTAAAACCGGTCGAAGGCTTGCATTCACAGCGCTATAAGTAGGAGAACTCCAACGAAACATAGATGGATTACATTTAGTACCAGTTAGCTCATCAGCACCTCCACCACTGATATAGATTCCACCCGCATCATTAACTGCCTTTCCAACGGCAAGTGCGGTTGATGAAAGAGCAGTCCCGACAAAAATTCCAGATCCATTTTCACTCAGAGCAGATCGTACTTTACTCACGGCTTTACCAGAATTGCTTTCTGTATCAATTGTAACCATTCTTAGATTCATTCCTGCAACGTCACCAGCTTGTTCAATAGCAAGACGAGCACCTCTTTCAGCCTGTTTTCCAAAATTAGCAAAGGCCCCAGACATACTGGCAACATTATATATCGTCAGTTCCTTATCTTCTCCATATGCAAAAAATGTAATAAGTGTAGTCGCAAGTGTACAACTGACAAATAGCCTTTTAAACTGGTTCATTGTTAACCCTCCCTTAAGAATTGATGATCATCAGCCTCCCCGTAACCACGAAACCTTTAAGCTATAAAATATGAATTATTCAAAAATGAAATGATTTCAAGAATCATGTTTTATGTTGCCTTTAAGTCAATTCTAAAAAATAGATGGCCAGCATGGATCACCTATCTGCTGGCCATTTGATCTTCTACAATCATTCTTTATGTTGTTATCTCAACGTTCTCTTATGCAATGAAGATATTCTTTCATTTCTTTTTTTACAACGGGTGCAAGTAAGTACAATGCTAGAATGTTTGGGACACAAAGAAGAAATACAAGAGCGTCTGAGAGATCCAAAATTGGTTTTAGTTGGATCATACATCCTAAAACTACGAAAGCGCAGAATATCATTTTATAAAGTATTTGTGTGTTTTCACCAAATAGGTAAGTCCAGCCTTTTAGGCCGTAATAGGCCCACGAAATCATTGTGGAGAATGAAAACAAAAGCACTGCAAAGGCAAGACCATAGGGAAACCAGCTAATTTGTCGTTCAAACGCTGCAGATGTCATTGCAACGCCTGTCGTATCTCCAGCAAAATTAGGATCAGCGACTTGAGATGTTCCAATGACTAAGGCTGTTATTGTGCAAATAACAATCGTATCTATAAAGGGTTCAAGTAAAGAAACATACCCTTCGGTTACAGGTTCGTTAGTTTTGACCGCAGCGTGGGCAATGGATGCTGAACCAATCCCTGCTTCGTTCGAAAAAATAGCTCTTTGAAAACCAATAATCAAAGCTCCTAATGCTCCACCAGCTACCCCTTCGGCCGTGAAAGCACCAGAAAAAATATTCCACACTGCTAATGGAAGATAAGCTCCATTCATCAAGATCACAATAATTGCGAATCCGCAGTATAAAATAGCCATGAAAGGAACTATTTTTTCAGTAACAGCTGCAATTGATTTTATGCCACCAATGATGACAGAAAAAACTACGCCAGCCATGATCAAGCCAACGAGCCAACCGAAATCATCAAGCCTTCCTCCTGCTACGATATTCAGCTGAACATAGGCCTGATTGGACTGAAACATGTTTCCCATTCCAAGAGCACCAATAAAAATACCTGCAGCATAAAATGTACCCATCAAGGATCCCAAACCAGCTTTACCTTGGTATTTTAAGCCTTCACGCATATAGTACATTGGGCCACCGGACACCGATCCGTCCGGATTTTCCTGACGAAATTTTACCCCAAGTGTGCATTCTACGAACTTAGTAGACATACCAAGGAAGGCCGCAAGGATCATCCAAAAAGTTGCTCCAGCCCCGCCAACAGTAACAGCCACTGCAACACCACCGATGTTACCAATCCCGACGGTGCCTGACACAGCAGTGGACAGCGCTTGAAAATGTGATACTTCTCCGGCATCGTTAGGTTTAGAATAGTCATTACGTATCAGTTCAATTGCATGTTTGAGACCTCTGATATTCACAAAATCCATATAAATGGTAAAAAATACTGCACCAATGATTAACCAAAGGACCATCAAAGGGAGTTGCGCCCCTAAGATGGGTATTTTAAAAAATACCGTTTCACTAACTAATGAAGAAATAGGTTCTGTCAGATCATTAATAGTATCATCAATGCCGGCATATGCGGAGCGTGGAATCAGTAATGTGATCACAAAAGACATTATATATTCAAAGTACTTTATCATTATGAACTCCTTGAGTTAGACTAAGTGTGGTTTCCGATCTATGTGATGAAAAGAATAGGCGGTTCACTTAGAAAAAGCTTAGACAACTAATTTTAAGATCTCTTTCCTCACTCTCCTCACTGGGGAGGATAATGATTTATGCAGAATCAATCTCCTAAGCAACCAAAGCAAGAAGTTCTACACTTTTGCCATCGTGCATTACTATACTATCTCTCCGGAAATAGCTTTATCCTTTATAGTCTATTGATGATTGATGGTATAATCGATCCTGTCTCTGTCTCTACTCTCCAAAAGTAAAGAGAAATGGTCAGGATATTTAGAGATCACGGATCTCTTACCGTGTAAAGGGAAGGGAATCGATGAATGACGCTTCTCCTGGATTCCTATTGACCTATAACGTATCAGGAAAAATTTATAGTGGTGCCCGGGGGCGGAATCGAACCACCGACACGCGGATTTTCAGTCCACTGCTCTACCCCTGAGCTACCCGGGCATCGACGCAAAGCCACTATACACCAGACCCATCTCATGATCCTAATGATCCAGGGTTAACCGGACTCATTATAGTTACGAGATCAGGCCTTGTCTAGCAAAGTTTTCTAGGCAAGAATTAACTTTTTTCATGGTTGTTGAGTTTATGATTCATGACTCTCCAGTTTGACTGGATTGGATATCCTTCTCCTATCAACAAGGAACACGTTTCATATAGTGGTAACCCAACAACATTTGAATAAGAACCGGTTAATTTGATAACAAACGCACCAGCAATTCCTTGAATTGAATAACCCCCAGCCTGTCCTTGCCATTCCCCTGATATGAGATAATTGTTAAATTCGTTATCAGACAATTTTTTAAAACCTATTCGCGTTTCTACTAACTTATGACGAAACGTTTTCTTAGGTGTATAAAGTGTTAGTCCAGTATAGACGCGGTGTGCACGACCTGAAAGCAAGCGTAGATAACGAGCGGCTTCATCTAGTACCTCAGTTTGAGGTAAAATACGACTTCCTACACTTACTACGGTATCAGCGGAAAGTATATAAAACTTTCCAGTGTAACCTAATTTTTTAAGACTTTCTATCGCTATTTCTGATTTAGTTTTGGATAAACGTTTTGCTAAAGAGCTTGCAGTTTCCTTTTTACTAGGATTCCTGTTGATATCAGTAGGGTACAACATATCAGGCTGAAGACCAACTTGCTGCAACAAAGAAATACGTTCCGTAGACTGTGAAGCCAGAACTAATTGAGAGCGCAGAACCATTCTAAATCTCAATACATTAGAGATGTCAAGATATATCACTTGAACCGATAAGTGATTCGGCCCTTAGTAAGATCATACGGTGTCATTTCTACTAGAACTTTATCACCAGCTAACACACGAATTCTATTCTTGCGCATTCTCCCAGCAGTATGCGCTATGATTTCATGATCATTTTCGAGCTTGACTCGAAACGTCACGTTAGGGAGTAATTCACTCACAATACCTGGAAATTCCAGAACTTCTTCTTTTGCCATACTGGTTGATATTCCTCATCAAAGCTGTGTTTTTGTTAGTGAAGTCTCCAAAACCTACCCGAAAATCTTTCTTTTGTGAACTGCTCGAGTTATTTATTTCTTACTGGATCACTAAAAGTAGACTTTATCTCGTCTTTCCTGATAATCCTTTAGCTCTGTTTTAGGAACAGAGGGGTCAGACTTAAGAATCCGCATATCGAACTTCTTGATCTTTTACATTCATCATTCTAAGTAATTAGGAATAGGAAACTGTTCCTACAGTGTATTTCTTCTTCTCTCCATGAGCAATGTAAGAAAGGGATTAATTGAACAAATACGTAAGTAAATTCTTACCCAAAACACTTGTTCGATGATAGGATGTAATCGGATCTCATTGTTGAAACAACATTTAGTAGTGATTAAGATTAAGAAGGAAATATGTTGTACAATAACAAGATTTTATCAATGAATCTGGCAACTGATTTAAATGAGTTGCAGTCTTGCGGCAAGTCTGTTCGTGTATGTGTCGTTGGATCCGGTCAAATGGGGACTGATCTTGTCACTGCTATCCGACAAATGAACGGAATGAAACTCGCCTCTCTTGTCGCTCGTCGTCTGATCTCTGCCCCCAAGGTCATGGAGATTGCTGGTTATTCAGCACAGGATTGGTCCGTTTGCGATAGTGATCGTATGATCACGCATTCAACGGAAGCTGGTAAAATTCCGGTTGTGGAAGATCCCAATTTGGCTCTCTCTCATGAAATGGTGGATGTAGTGATTGATGCAACAGGTTCTCCTGATGCCGGAGCTGAGCTTGGCATGGCATCATTAAAAGCTGGTAAACATCTAGTGATGATGAATGTTGAAGCTGATGTCACCGTAGGTGCTATCCTGCAAAAAGAGGCTGAACGCAAAGGAGTCGTCTATACAGTTGGTGCTGGTGATGAACCAACAGCTACAATGGAGCTTTATGATTTTATAACTGCATTAGGTCATCCAGTTGTCGCTGCAGGGAAAGGAAAAAATAATCAATTGAATATCGATGCCATTCCAGATGATTATCGTGAAGAAGCTGAGCGAAGAAATATGAATTCCCGCATGTTAGTGGAGTTTGTTGATGGTTCTAAGACTATGTTCGAGATGTCATGCCTTGCGAATGCAACAGGATTAGTTCCTGATGTTCCGGGTATGCATGGTCCGGACTGTTCTTTGGAGAATTTACATAACATCTTGTGCCCTGTAGAGGACGGTGGTATTTTGTCCCAAAATGGTTGCGTAGATTTCACCGTAGGTAAAGGTGTAGCACCGGGTGTTTTTGTGATCGCTGACATACGTAGTTGCCGTTTGCGTGAACGCTTGAACGATCTCCATTTAGGAAAAGGTCCTTACTACACTTTTTATCGTCCTTTTCATCTAACTAGCTTAGAAGTTCCATTATCTGCTGCACGTGCGTTTTTGTATGGTCATAGTGATATGAAATCTTTGGATCGACCTGTTTCCGAAGTCTGTGCATTGGCTAAACGTGATTTAAGGGCAGGTGAACAACTCGATGCAATTGGTGAAACTTGCTATCGGTCCTGGATAATGAAAGCAAGTGAAGCGCGCAAAGAAAAAGCTATCCCTGTTAGCCTTCTTCATGAAGGTACAGTAACCAAAAATATCAGTAAAGGCGCGTTGTTGACTAAAAATAACGTGACTATTTTGAGAAAGACTTCTTTGTTTAAGCTAAGAGAGGAGCAAGATAAGTGGCTTGGTTATTCGAGATTTTAATCGTAACCCCCACAGATCAAACCATCTATTATGAAGGCTTTCATTTTCAAAAGAAAAGGTTGATTTAACCAAGTTATCGAAATGCTGTTGCTAGCCCTCATTTCAGTTAAATGGTGCCCTCCGCCGGAATTGAACCGGCACTCCCTAAGGAACTAGATTTTGAATCTAGCGTGTCTACCAGTTTCACCAGGAGGGCAGATTGATCTATTACCTGTCAGACAAATGATCTAGAAAAAGAACATCAATCACGAATTCACTTGATTCTTAACTTTGATATGATCCTTCTTAACTTTGATATCTTCTTTTATACGAATCTTCTGCTTCCTCTTTCTGAGATTCTCTCGCAAAGCTTCTTTTAACACAGTCTCACGATCTTTTCTTACCATATAATTTTGAGTGACTTCTTTTCGTTCATGCTTTATTGCAACCTGATTAGTTATGTTTTAAAATAGATGTGTCAAGAATTTTCAGTAGATTCTTGCAATAAAGTGACTCTTATGAGATAAAAAATTTCTGCTTGCTGATGGACTTTTCATGACTATTGCTGTTGTAGCTCAGGGGTAGAGCACTTCATTGGTAATGAAGAGGTCGACAGTTCGAATCTGTCCAACAGCACCACTCTTCGATATTTCCGTATTTCCGTCCTTATCTGATCCTTTATGCTTCACGATACCATGATAAATATAACCTAAAATTATTCTAAACGACTGTTAGGAAATTATTCTAAACGACTGTTAGGGCCCTTTCAGTGATCCGTCTAGATTGAGGTGGACATCCTACTATTATCACTTACTTACTTTAGATGAAGGAGTTGATCTTAGCTGTGTATCTAGATCCACGGCCTGTTGCTGTAGTTGTTGGTTTGTTACTCGGCATTTTGGGTTTGACTATGTTTTTCCCTGCTGTTGTCGATTATCTCGAACACAATTCTGACTGGCAGGTCTTTTTTGTATCTGGTCTTGTGACAACTGCATTTAGTGGCCTTTTGTTTTTAGCGGTACGTAGCCAGAACCGTATTATGACAACCAGACAGGCCTTTATTATGACGGCTTCGGTCTGGATCTCTCTGTCAGCTTTTGGGGCCCTGCCATTTTACTGGTCCGGTTTTTTCCCTACTTATACGGACGCTTTTTTTGAATCAATTTCTGGGTTAACCACTACAGGTGCTACAGTAATGACTGATCTAGATTTTATGCCGCCTGGGATATTATTGTGGCGTGGTATTCTTCAGTGGTTGGGTGGTTTAGGCATTATTGTGATGGCCGTGGCTGTTCTCCCTATGCTTCAAATTGGTGGGATGCAACTATTTAAAGTTGAAGCCTTTGAAACCTTAGAAAAAATTTTGCCAAGGGCTACCCAGATTTCTGGGTTTATTACATTGATCTTTTTGAATGCTACAGTACTTTGTATGTTGGCTTATCTTATGGCTGGTATGAATATTCTAGATGCTGTTGTGCATGCGATGACGACTGTCGCGACAGGAGGGTTTTCAAATCATGATGAGTCACTAGGCTATTTTGATAGCATGCTCATTGATTACATTGCAATAATATTTATGATTATTGGTTCGTTGCCTTTCCTTCTTTTTGTTCAGGCGTTTCAGGGGATGCCAAAATCAATCTTTTTTGATAGTCAGGTACGAACATTTTTCATGCTTCTTATGTTTCTAGTACTGATAGCTTGGATTATTGAAGAATCTCTAGGTATTCGCACAGGGATACAAGCCTTACGTTTTGCAGCTATTAATGTGACATCTATACTGACTGGCACAGGATATGCTACTGAAGCTTATGATCATTGGGGCCCTGTTTCAGTTTCTTTCTTTTTCGTCATTATGTTTATAGGTGGTTGTGCAGGATCAACTTCCTGCGGGATCAAAATATTTAGATTTCAGGTTTTATTTCAAAATGTTCGTCAGCACATTGCACGCGTTTTATATCCTCATGGTATTTTTATACAAAAATTTAACGGTCGACCGATTAGTTCTGATGTTATTTCAGCGGTGATGAGTTTCTTTTTTCTTTATCTCATGACTTTTAGTGTCTCTGTAATCGCACTCTCTTTTTTCGGTGTGGATCCGCTTACAGCATTGTCTGGTGCAGGGTCGGCAATCTCTAATGTTGGTCCAGGACTAGGAAATATTATCGGCCCATCAGGGAATTATAAATTGCTTGGAGATATTCCAAAGTGGATTCTAGCCTTCACAATGCTGATAGGACGTCTTGAATTATTTACTATTCTAGTTTTGTTTTCCCCACGGTTTTGGCGGAGCTAAAAGCCTAACAGCGTTAACGAAAACGCACTTTGATAGGGTAGCCAAATCGGTTCCTATCCCAATCAAAACAGGGACAAGAAATAAAACCAGAAGTGTAGCCAGAGCTAAGCCAAAAACCATTGTTGTAGCCATAGGTAAAAGAAACTGAGCTTGCAAGCTCTTTTCAAACATGAGAGGGATTAACCCTCCAATTGTCGTGAGCGATGTCAAAAGAACAGCACGGAGACGATCTTTGCTCGCACCAACTGCGGCTTCTAAGTTACTATCACCATTTTTAATACGCTCGTCCAAACAGCTAATCAAAATAATGGAATCATTGACTAAAATGCCAGTCAATCCTAGCAAGCCAATAAATGATAGAATTGTGAGTTTCATTCCTACTAACCAGTGCCCAACAACCGCTCCAACCATTCCAAATGGGATTATTAACATAATAGCAAATGGACGCCAATAATTGGAAAAGATACTAGCTAAAATAATATAAATAACTAATAAGGCTATGATCGTTCCGATTCCAAGGTCATTAAATGCGTTAATCCGTTCTTCGGCGCGTCCAGAATATCGATAAGTTATGCCGTAACGATCTGCAATCGTCGAGATTCCAAACTCTTCTAACTGCTTCTGTGCTTTTTCTGTAGTATTCCTTTTCAAGTCAAGATTAGCCATTAATGATACAGTCGCCTTGCCATCAATCCGTTCAATCGATGAAAAACTCTGATCTTCTTCGATGAAAGCAATATCTGTCAGAGGGACAAATTCACCCTTTGAATTACGAAATTCAAAATGACGTAAGGCTGAAGACCCCTTTTCTCTTGAAATTTTAGAAACGCGAACGGTGATCTCATCATCCCCATCAGAAAACCGTTTTGGGATTGCTCCTTCAAATGCGTCACGGAGTTGTTTACCAACATCATCAATTGTAAAGCCGAGTGCACGTCCTTTGGGTTTCATCCTTATAACGAGCTCTGGCTTTCCATATGGCAAATCATCAGATAAACTTGTTGCGCCAGGAATACTTTCAATAATCGGCATTATCTCAATAGCTGCCTTTTTCAACTGAACAATAGAATCACCCTGTAATTGAATCTCAATATCGCGGCCAGGTGGTCCTCCACGTGGTTCATGAAAAGAAATTCTTCTTATATTTGAAATTTTGGGAACCATCTCTCTCCAAGCTTTCACAATATCTGGAGTACGTATCGTGCGTATCTCCGATGGTGTGAGCTGAACCTGAATATTTGCCACATTATCTCCAGTGTTACGTCCTGCCTTTCCAAAGGTTGAAAATGTGGCTATTATTACTTTTTCCTGACCATCAGTGACCTTTTTTTCTGCATCATATAGTGATTCTTCGATACAGCGAATTGCCTCAATTGCCTTACTTTCAGGTGTACCTGCATTAAAAATAATGCGGGCATTGATATCTTCAGATTCTGCAGAAGGGAAGAAGACAAACTGAACCTTTTCACTTTTGATTAAACCATATGAACCAACAATCGCGGCTGCCAATGCAAGTGATAAAGTGACATAACGCCATCGGAAGGAGAGACGAAGGAGCCAATCGAAGATTCCATCACGAAAAGTATTAAACTTATTATCAAAGGCAATTCTGAATCTATTGTTTCGTCTGCTATTAATAAAACTTTTCTGATCTCTTCGAAAAAGAAGGTCTCGCATACCTTCAATCAATAGTAAAAGAATATAGATGATAAAAGCAATTGTGCCGATAAATATCGGTAATTTCAGATGAGAGCGTGTTGCCTGTATCCACCTGATAACACTCTCAATCAAATGAGAAATTTCCTCGATAGAGATATAGCTTTTCATCAATGCTATTAAAGAAGTTTCGTTTATCGAAAGGTCCCTTCCTTCACTTGAAACGAAGATGATGAATGTACCAATGATCAGCGCGATCCCCAATATTCCCAATCTTCGCCAATGAGAAGACTGGTATGGCATCAAGCGAGTCTGCAATGCATGAGCCAAATGGCCAGGTAATATAAGAAAGCATTCGATCATACTCGATAGGACTACAACGATAACAACAAGGGGCATAACGCTGATAATTTGCCCTAAAACATCCCCGATGAAGAACATGGGGGCAAAAGCCGCTACGGTTGTTATCATAGCTGCCGAAACAGGCACAACCATATATTTTGCCCCATTCTTTGCAGCTTCAAAGGGTGAATCACCATTAGAAAAACAGGTAGAGGTATGTTCACCGATGACAATAGAATCATCTACAATAATACCGAGCATCATAATCAGTGCAAATAACGAGACCATGTTGATGGTTTGGCCAGAGATCCACATGAAACCAATAGTTGCCAGCATTGCAACAGGGATACCTGCAGCTACCCAAAACGCAATACGCGCATTGAGAAAGAGAAACAAAATGCTTGCAACAATGGCTAGGCCACCAATGCCATTTCGAACAAGCAACAAGATCCGTTCTGTCAGTGCATTGGCTTGAATATCATATTGATAAATATGAATTTTAGGTGGTAATTGTCTTTCAACCTCTCTCACATAGTCAGAGAGGATTTTGTTTGTCTTTAACGTATCAGCTGTCACTGCACGCTGAACTTCAATCTCAATTGCGCGAAGACCATTAATAAAGCCTTGCGGCTGGCTTTCATTGAATCCTTCTCTGATCTGAGCAATGTCTTTCAAAAAGATTTTCTCTCCGCTAACAAAAGATCTTATTTCTAGTTGCGAAAAATTTTTAACGCTCTTTACATGAGCAACCGTGCGTAACTGTTTTTCAACAGCCCCTTTTATTTGACCAGACGGTAAATCTTTAATATTGCGTGCTATGTGTCTGGATACATCACCAATAGTTAACCCAAGACGGCGCAATTCATATTCATCAATATCAATCTGTAATTCACGGTTACGCATACCCGTATAAACGATTTTATCGATGCCACGATCGATCAGATCATCACGTATTTTCTTAGCATAAAACTGTAACGTTTTTTCGGATACATCTCCTGTAATAGCCAATCGGGCAACCCTATCAAAGAAAATCGCTTGCTTGATGATTGGCCTTTCAGCATCTTTTGGTAAATTCCTGACAGCTTTAACTGCACTTTCTACCTCACGCTGTGCAGTTACCATGTCATAACCAATTTCGTATTCAAGACCAATCAATGCCATTCCTTCCCGTGCACGGGAAGTGAGGCGCTTTACACTATTCAAATAACGTAATTCAGGTTCCATAACTGCGAGAATATTAGCTTCTACATCTTCAGCACTGGCACCAGGCCATGAAATAGCTACAGTGACAACTGGAATGCTGATAGTGGGCAAAAACTGCGTATTGATCCTTCCAATGGCAAATATGCCGAAGATAATCATAAAAATCATCATCATATTCGCAGCGGTGCGATGGGTTACGAAGAGATCAATCAATCCTGATGAGGAAGAGGATCGGGTAAGCATTGCCATTACAATCGGGGTTTGCAAGGATGGTGGGGGTAGGACATCGAGATTAAAAGCTGAAATATATTCACCATTCACTCCTTATCTTATCAATTAGTATTTGATGGAACCCAATTATTCATTGCGGGTTCTGTACGGACACTTAATCCTTCATGGACTCCTGTCATTCTGGTTGTGAGCACTTGATCGCCATTTTCTAAGCCAGAGGAAAGAATAATAGATTCCCCATCAAATGCTAAAATATTGACTATTTGTTTTTTTAATTTTCCGTCAACAACACAGTAAATTGCATTAGATTCATATAGTGCTGAATCTGGAATCCGATAAGTATCTTTGAAAAGAAGATCAGGCATTTCGATCTTGACAAAAGTATTAGGACGTAAGGTAATCGTGTTATTTTGGGTACTAATCCGGGCAAAGACTTCTATACCGCCGTTAGTTGAACTAACTTCAGCGCTCAGTCTCTCAATTTTTGCTGGCCAGCGATATCGTTGTTCTCCTAAAATCCAGGTGATGGTAATAGCACGTCCGATCAGTCCAGTTTTGCTACTTTGAATACGACCATATTGTTCATCAGTTAGTGTGAATTTTACCTCTAGTGTATTTGATTCATAAAGAGATACCACGACATCGTTTGCCATAATCATCCGTCCGATACCAGCAGTGCTAGATTTTACAATTCCTGTAAAGGGAGCAATAAGTGTTGTAGATCTTAGTTTCTTTTTTGCTTGCTTTATTCTCCATTTTAGCCGGAAAAGAGAGGCGTTGAGTTGTTTAACCCTCGCCTCTTGTACTTTGATCATGTTTTTTGATAAATCGAATGCCTGCTGACGTTGACTGAGGATCAATTTTCGATTTTCGAGTTGTTGTTGTGTCATAGTTCCAGATTGATACAACTGTTTAGCTCGCTCAATGTCCAATTCTGCAAAAGCTAATTGTTCGCGAGCAGAATTAAGTTTACTATATTCTAACGAAATGTGAGCTTGACTCTCGGTCATACGTGCTTTGGTTTCTTTCAGATTTGATTGTGCTTCTACCAAGGCTACCTCATAATCAAACCGGTCAATCTTAACTAACGATTCACCTTTGGCAATTTTTGCCCCTTCCTTCAAACGTGGATTAACAGAAACAATTTCACCGGAAACAAGTGCACGCAGATCAACATTTCTAGCAGCAATCGTTTGACCATATGTAACGATAATTGGCTGATTATCAGCTTTTTGTGCTTGATAAGTTTCAACTGTATAAACAGGGTTAAAGACTGGTCTTTCTTGGGTTCGAGGCTTATTATCGATCATATGGCTTGATAAGATATAGGCACCGTAAAGGATGGAAAATATGATTAGGAATTGCAATGGCACGAGAATAAAAAGAGGTAATGGCCAGAAAGTATCTCTGTTCTTTTTACTTAGCTTTTGAGAAGAAGAAGAATCAGCTTCAATGTCCTCATTTTCCTGAACATTGTTAACTGTGTTGAGCATGATTAACTTTCCTCAATGCGATCAGAATACAAGATAGAATTTATAAGGATCAAGCTAAATCTCTAGACTTTACTTTAGATCTGTAGATGAGTGCAGTCTCAATCGGTGATTCCTTTTACTCGCATCCTGAGATGATGTAGTATTAAAGATTTAGTGAGGCCTCGATTAAGCATCTAGGCACCAAACCAAGATTCCTTTCTGGGTATGAAGCCTGTTTTCAGCTTCATCAAAGACGACTGATTGAGGTCCATCCATGACTGCATCGGTGACTTCTTGACCACGATGAGCAGGAAGACAGTGCATAAAAATTGCATCTTTTTTTGCTTTGGCCATTAATGATTCATTAACTTGATAAGGTGCAAAAATATTGTGACCAACCATGACAGTTTCTTGACCTTCACGACCCATAGACTCCCAAGTATCTGTGATCACACAATCTGCATTGGTTACAGCCCAGATAGGATCTGTCGAATACTCAATATAGGCTCCTTTTAATCGAGCTGAGTTCAGGTAATTTTCTGATGGCTTGTGGGGTTCTGGGGTTGCCACACGCAGTTTGTATCCAAAGTGAACCGATGCCTCCATCAGTGAATTTAAAACATTGTTGCCATCCCCGGTCCAAGCAATGACTAGATCTTGTAACATTCCTTTATGTTCTTCTAGAGTCATAATATCCGCCATAATCTGGCAAGGGTGAGTTTCATCCGTCAAACCGTTAATGACAGGAACCGTAGCATGATTAGCTAACTCAAGAAGACGTTGATGATCCGTTGTACGGATCATGATTGCATCTACGTATCGTGATAAAACCTTTGCTGTGTCCGATATTGTTTCTCCGCGATCTAATTGAGAGGATACCCCTTCAAGAACAACTGTTTTTCCACCTAATTGACGCATACCTACATCAAATGATATGCGCGTTCGTGTTGAGGGTTTATCAAAAATCATCGCTAGAATTTTGCCTTCAAGAGGGCGTAGATTGTCTTCCTTTTTTAACTCAATTTTCATAGAATGTGAAATCGCAATAATATCTTTTAAGTCCTTATTCCTGATGGACGCAATATCCAGGAAATGTTTGATCATAGCTTAGTCCGATTTTCTAATTTTAGATAAAGCAGCATCCATTTTCTTATAGGCATCGCAAATATCGTTTTCACTAATCATCAGTGGGGGGAGTAACCTAACCACATTGTTCCCTGCAGGTGCGGTCAATAAATTTTGATCACAGAAAGCACGAACGATTTTGATGTTAGAAATTTTGCATTTGAGTCCCTGCATCAAGCCTGATCCGCGAAATTCTTGAATCAAATCAGGGTAATTATTCGTTATTTTAGCGAGTTTTTGAGTAAGTAGAAGTGTAGTCCTTTGGATGTTTTCTAGAAAACCTTCCTCCAAAATAATGTCTAGAACTGCATTTCCGACAGCCATAGCCAGAGGATTCCCACCATAGGTGGTACCGTGAGTTCCAGGTTGCATTGCACTGGCTGCTTTTTCTGTTGCAAGACAGGCCCCCAAGGGAAATCCTCCCCCAATTCCTTTTGCAATAGCCATAATGTCAGGAGCAGCCGAATCGGCCCATTCGTAAGTGAATAATTTTCCAGTTCGACCTACACCGCATTGAACTTCATCATATATTAGAAAAATACTTTCTTTGTTGCACAATTCACGCAAATTACGGAGACAATTATTGGGAATTGGTCGTATACCGGCTTCCCCCTGAACCGGTTCTATCAAAATGGCGGCCGTTGTCTTGCCAATAGCGTCTGTTAATTTATCGAAATCATCGAAAGGAACTTGAATAAAACCGGGAGCCTTAGGACCAAAACCTGTTGTATATTTTTCATTTCCACTGGCGGCTATTGCACCAAGAGTCCGACCATGAAAGGCTCCTTCGAAGGTAATGATATCAATTCTTTCAGGTTCACCATTAGCATAATGCCATCGGCGCGCCGTTTTAAATGCACATTCAATGGCTTCTGAGCCAGAATTAGTAAAAAATACACGGTCGGCAAAACTGATTTCGCAAAGACGCTTTCCAAGCTTAAATTGGCCTGGTATCTCATAGAGATTTGAAACATGCCAAAGTTTTTTAGATTGAGATTTTAGGGCTTCTACTAAATGAGGATGGCTATAGCCCAATGAATTTACTGCGATTCCAGCTGCAAAATCAAGGTATTCCTCCCCGTTATGTGTAAAAAGTCGTGACCCTTCACCATAATCAAACTGCAATGGTAGACGTTCAAATGTATCATAGAGGGGTCCGTTAGATCCAGAGATGGCCATACCGATCTGCCTGGTTATCATTATTAAGAATTAGTAATCACAATGCCAAAACGGCTTAACTTAAGGACAAAGATTTCGTGAAGCTCAGGTTAAAAAGGATCTATGACGGATTACATGATCCGTGTCAATCTCATAAAGTTTACTACAAAAAGCTTGAGGAAATTTCACTTCTATAGTTTATAAAGGCTCTAAGTTTTCAGAATAATAATGAAGAGATGGGAATCTTTCGCTGATCCAAAATACAAGACAAGACTCTAGCCTCGTATTGTAGGGAGTTTTAGATATAGTTTTTTATATTCTGAATTGGATTGAGAGGAGAGAATTGATGTCATGGACTGATGAAAAAGTCACACAATTGTCCAGACTTTGGGCAGATGGATTCAGTGCGAGCGAGATTGCAAGCGAGTTAGGTGGTGGTATTACCAGAAATGCAGTGATTGGAAAAGTATATCGATTAGGTTTGTCTAGTCGGACGCATTCATCAACATCGGATAAGCCCAAGTCGTATCGAAAACAAAATAAACCGGGGTTAGGTGATGTTCCGTGTACACTAATTGCTACTAGAAAGACTCATCATAAAGTTGAGGTCACTACGCTGAAAATGGTCTCTTACCTTGATGAGATCAAAAGAGTTAAGCCATCTGAAGACATAGTGATTCCTATTTCACGTCAACTCGAACTTCTTCAGCTTACAGAATCAACGTGCAGATGGCCAACAGGTGATCCTATGATGCCAGGTTTTTCTTTTTGTGGCCATCAAACTTCAGAAAATAAACCATATTGCACCTTTCACTCCAAGTTAGCCTTCCAAACAACAAGCGAACGCCCTCGTCGCCACTGATTAGAATGAAGACTGTTCCAGAACGAGAACTTAACCGAACAAACTTCAAATTACTTGACCGTTAAGAAGGATTGTGTTTAGCTCGATGCCTGATTGATAAAGAATTGTTTTAAGGTTGGAGTCCGGTCAACGATACCTAATCCTATCATACGAACAAATCTGAGAAGGCTATGGTCGTTTGAAAAGAGCCTATTGAGCATGTCCGTCATAATGCTCATTTTAACGGTATCAAAACGTCGAGATCTCTGATAATGTTCTAAAATAGTGAGTAAACCTATATCTAAATTCAACCTTTCGGCCTCAACAATCGTTTTTGCTAGTGCTGACACATCTTTAAAACCAAGATTCAGACCCTGACCCGCGATTGGATGAATTACATGGGCAGCATCCCCAACCAGAACAAAACGATGCCGAACAAATTCTCTCGCCAATGTCAAAGTAATTGGAAATCCTTTATGGGGACTGTCAACATATATAGGACCAAGCTTATGACCCAAGCGATTCTGGAGGACTCGTGAAAATGTTTCTTTATCAGACGCTAAAAGCTCTTTTGCAGCCAATGTTGGTTCACTCCAAACCAGAGAAGTACGATTATCTCTTAACGGGAGCATAGCAAACGGACCCCCAGGCAATAAATGCTCTTCTGCTCGCCCATTATGGTCTCTTTCATGGGTTATGGTTGTTACGATTGCCGTTTGATTATAATCCCAACGAACCACGCGTATAGACGACTGTTCACGCAAAGATGAATTCACACCATCAGCAGCAATCAACAATCTAGTATGAAGTTGATTGCCTGATTTCAAAGTGATACAGGCCGTTAGATCAGAAGTTGTAAACGAGTGAACTTTATCATCATGAATTGTCTCAATCTCTAACTCCCTGACTCTATTACGTAAAGCCATGATAAGAGAACGATTAGGTACCATATAGGCAAAAATTTCAGTGGGTTTTGATCTACCAAATGTCAAAAAAATTGGACGAATAGGGTCATCTGTTCTACTATCTGTCACAATCATTTCACGGATCGATTGGGCCTCATCCTTGACTAAACGCCATATACCTAGTTGATTTAGCATGCGTGATGCGGAAACTGCAATGGCAGATGCACGCTCGTCATGACAAATAGCTTCTTCGGGGGCTGAATCAACAAGGCATATCTTCATATGTGGAGCAGATGCCTTGACAGCGATGGCAACCGATAAGCCAATATAACTACCTCCAGCAATCAAACAATCATAAAGATAACTGATCGGCATCTCCCTGTTCACAACCTCATTTTTGAGAAAAACAAATATTATATTCTCTATCACTTACAAAATATTAACGGATCTGTCGACTCTTCATACAATAATCAACATTAGGTTAGGCTTTTCGTTCACCAATAAATTGCGAAATTTCATTCAAAACTCTCGCCCGCTCGCCAAAATTTTTCAACTGATCGTTAGCCTGACTAATTAGATTTTTCATCTGCTTTTGAGCGGACTCAAGTTTCATTAATGAAACTATCGTTTTCTTTCCTCTTTGATGATCTTTTGAAACTGCTTTTCCTAAATTTTCCTCTGTAGAGAGGACATCCAATAAGTCATCTGACAATTGGAAAGCAAGACCTATTATCTCTCCGTATTTTACTAACGCTGCACGCTCATTTTTATTAGCCTGACCTATAATTGCGCCAGCTTCACAGGCAAATCGGATCAGGGTACCTGTTTTCATCGACTGAAATTGATGAATTTGATTTTGATTCAGCGTTCTGCCTTCTGCTTCAAGATCTAAGATTTGACCTCCTACCATTCCACCTAAACCAGCAGCACGTGCTAATAGCATAGTCAGTTCAACACGCATATCAGAGTTAAGGTTTTCTTGATCTGAAGCAATCAGATCGAAAGATAGAGTCAAGAGTGCATCACCAGTCAGAATAGCAGTTGCTTCATCAAATTTTCTGTGCACAGTAAGCTTTCCACGCCGTAGATCATCGTTATCCATCGCAGGCAAATCATCATGCACAAGCGAATAGCAATGCAGACATTCCAGAGCACAGGCAGTCTGAAATACACTTTTTTTATTTGCACCTAGAAAGGAAGCAATTTCCACCATCAAATAGGGACGTAATCGTTTTCCACCATTAAAAACGGCATGGCGCATTGCAGAGACTAACTTATGAGGACGGAAAATTTCAAAATTCTGATTAGATTCAGTCAGAAAAGAATCAAGCTTCTTGTTTATAGCTCGTTCAAAATTATTCAATCTCTCCAAAATCTCTGGTATCCACTTCTTTTCTTGATGTGTGTCTTGTGAACTCAGGTCGCTACAAGGCTCAAAAGATAATGAGATTCCCTCTCCGATATCTAGAAAATCATAGCTACAAAAGAGGTGGCCTCCTAAAGCTATTCATAATAAACCTCTGTTAAATAAAGACCACAGGCAGGTGCTATGGGTGCACAGGCTTTTCGGTTCCGTGCTATGAGTGCTTCTTGAAGATTCTCTGATGTCCATTTACCCTCACCTACATATTTCAAACAGCCTACAAGAGATCGAACCTGTTTATGAAGATAAGAGCGAGCAGTCGTTGATATTATAACGATCATTTTTTCTGAATCAGCCACCGCATTGACATCGAGTGTATCCAATGTTTTAACTGGAGACGTTACTTGACACTCTGTTGACCGAAACGTGGTAAAATCATGGTTACCAATTAATAGTTTAGCGGCCTCCTTCATGGCTGTTAGATCAAGGTAGGTTCTTACATTCCAAGCCAAACCACTATCAACTGTCAGCGGAGCTCGCCTTTGGATAATCCGGTAGATATAACGCCTCTTGATTGCAGAAAATCGTGCATGAAACTCATTATTTGCTCCTTCGCATGACAGGATCGCTATACCTGACTGCCTGAGATTTGCATTGAGAGCTTCCATAAGTCGAAAAGACTGCCATCTCTTTTGGAGATCAGTATGAGCAATCTGACCAGTTGCATGTACACCGGCATCAGTACGTCCTGCACCGTGAACAATTGCATTCAATTCACCAATTTTTGTCAAAGCAGCTTCAATCTCACCTTGAACGGACGTCAGATTTGTTTGACGTTGCCAGCCACAAAAGGGAGTTCCATTATATTCGATCTTAAATCTATAGCGCTTCATATTCATATCAGTTTATTTCTGGATCTAAAGAATTTCCTAGCAAAAAATCACTTCCTTTGATTACTTTCGATCCTGTTTTTTGAATATAGAGCAATCGAACGGCCCCTCTACGGCAAGAAACTAAGAGTTCATCATCGATAATGGCGATACCAGGAGAATTTGATTCATATTCGACAGGTTGAGAACGAAGAATCTTAACACGAGTTGGCTTGTTATTAATCTTCATTTCGCACCATGCCCCTGGAAAAGGCGAGAGCCCCATAATTTGTCGATGGCATATGTAGTTAGGCTGGTCCCAGTTGATACGGGTTTCATTTTTACTGATTTTTTTCGCATAGGTAACCCCAGTGTGAGGCTGAGATGTTAAAAATAGATCCCCTTGCTCTAACTTTTTGAGAGCTCTTACTATCAAACTTGCACTCATCTCTGCAAGCCTATCGTGAAGACCGCCTGATGTAATTTGCTCATTAATTGATATTTTTTCAGTGAGAGCAATAGGTCCTGTATCTAATCCTCCATTCATTTTTATAATTGTCATCCCGGTATACTCATCGCCATCCATGATGGCTCGCTGAATAGGCGCTGCCCCTCGCCATCTCGGCAAAAGCGAAGCATGTGCGTTATAACAGCCAAGCTTAGTTATCTGAAGGATTGAAGTCGGCAAAAGCATGCCATAGGCCACCACGATAGCAACATCAGCATTGAATTTCTTAAATATTTCATGCTCCTCCTTCGCATTAAAGGAAGTCGGAGTTCTCACTTCAATGCCACGCTCAATAGCTAATTGATGAATCGATGACTTTTTCAAGACTAATCCACGACGACCTGCAGAACGAGGAGGACAAGTATAGCAGGAAGAGAGTGTATGCCCTGCCCCTATAATCGCTTCTAGAGAGGGAACTGAAAAATTCGGAGATCCCATGAAGATGACACGTAACGCCATGCACTAATAGACTGAAATACTAATTAACCAATAAAACATGTCCCGTTCTGTTTTGAAATTTTTGTAAATTTCTTAAGCACCGTATCTCTCTTTAATTTTGAAAGATAGTCAATAAAAAGAATACCATTTAAATGGTCTAATTCATGCTGAATGCAGGTTGATAAGATTCCTTCAGCGTTCAGGCGTTGTTCTTTACCATCTCTATCGAGATATTTGACAGTACATCTAGAAGGGCGTGCAACATGCGCATAGTAGTTGGGTATTGATAAACAACCCTCATCATGGACACTTGGTTCTTCCGTGCAATGAAGTATTTCTGGATTAATCAGAATTATGGGTTGTTTTTCCTGATGAGCATTATTTTCTTGATCCTCACAAGACTGTTGAGAACAGTCAACCGTAAAAATCCTTATTGGTTGACCAACCTGAACAGCTGCAAGACCGATTCCAGTCGCGTCGTACATAGTTTCTAACATAGAATCAAGAAAATCGCCCAAATCATCATCAACACGTTCAATTGGCTTTGAATGAACACGCAAAATAGGATCAGGAAGTTTTACAATAGGAAGGATGGACATAAAGGTAGAGATATCAACATAAATTAAATTTTGCGTGCTCATTTTTTGATATACGATATAAAATTAACCCATCTTAATACTCAAAAATTATACCAACTTTACCTATTTTTACCGGGTACCCAGAGGACATCATCATCACCATGATGATTGACAACCCGTGCTGCAACAAACAAAAAATCTGAGACTCGATTCATATACTGAATAACAAAGGGATTCAGGTTTTGTTGAGAGTCTTGAGCCATTTGAACTATCAAACGCTCCGCTCGGCGAGCAATCGTTCGACTCAGATGAAAATGTGCGGCAGCAGATCCCCCGCCGGGCAATACAAATGAATGCAAAGGAGTAAGACCAGAATTGAGTTGATCAATTTCTGACTCTAGCCTAGCTACTTGACTCTCGATAACCTGCAAAGCCTCAGAGTCAGTGTTCTCTCCTGCTTCAGGATTTGCTAGATCTGCACCTAAATCAAAGAGATCATTTTGTATCCGACTGAGCATAGTATCGATGACTGGATATTGGTTCTGCGTATAAAGCCGTAATATCCCTATAGAGGCATTTGTTTCATCAACAGTTCCATACGCCTCTACCCGAACATCATTTTTTTTAACACGAGAACCATCGACAAGTGCTGTAGTCCCATCATCACCCGTTTTTGTATAAATTTTATTCAGTAAAATCATTTAAAAATCATCTTTATAGAGAATCATAACTGATTATTAATCATAGGTTCCTCTTTTAAAAATGCTATATCTATATAAAGGATTCACTTGTTTTTAGATTTTTTCACTCCTCCGTTTCTCGTTAGGGTTAAAAACTATTTTATCAAGAATGACAGCTATAGCACCAAGAGTGATAAAAGAATCCGCTGCGTTGAATACGGGGAAAGCCCAGTTTTCAGTATAAAAAAGAAGGAAATCTACCACGTGACCTCGCATCAAACGATCGATTAAGTTACCGATAGCTCCTGAAATGAGGATAGCAAAACCGAAATGGGAAAAATGGTTATTGATTCGAAAATTCTCCCATAAATTCAGTAAAAATAAAATAATCAGAAATATTAGGCCTATCAACAGTATACGATCCATTGATGACAACATTGAGAACGCAATCCCTTTATTGTGCGTCCGAAATAGTGCTAGAAATGGAAAGACATCAACTTTATCACGAAAGAGCAAATGAGTTTCTACTACCCATTTACTCAGTTGATCAATCGAAACCAATGCAATAATTAAAAATTTATATCGAAGATCGAACTTCATCATATGATTGTCTCATAGACTCTAACTCATCTCTAACGCCTGCAACTAGTCTCTTCAAAAAGTGAATTTGTAGATCAAATTAAAGCATCTGTTGAAATGAATCGTTTTAGCTAATAACTGAGGAGAGGAGACTCACAATTTCTGATCCCAGATCTTATCTATCATCTTGGAGAAAGAGTTCTATTAAAATATCCTCCATCTATAATAAATGATCACTCGAAATATCCTCATGACAAGCACGACGGTCCTCTGACGGAGAGAACCCAAAATGTGCACGATAGCTTTGTGCAAAATAGGAATGAGATGTAAAACCAGTTGATAAGGCAACATCCAATATTGATAAATCAGTATGCCTGAGTAATTCACGTGAACGATCCAATCGGATACTCATATAGTAGCGCCCTGGTGTGCACGAGAGATGGCGTAAGAATAAACGTTCTACCTGACGCAATGAAAGTCTTACACGTCTAGCAATTTCTAGTGCAGATAAGGGCTCTTCAACATATTCTGCCATCAATTCCACAGCTTTTTGCAGCTTTTGTGATTTTCCAATTAGATTCCGTTCTGATCCCACTCTTTGGCGGTCTTGATCAGTACGAATGCGTTCATGCTGAAACTGATTAGCAACTTCATTAGCGATAACCTCACCACAATCATCTTTGATAATTTGCAACATCAGGTCAATCGATGTTGTACCTCCTGCTGAAGTATAACGATTGCGATCAATCTCAAATACATTTCCTGTACAACATACATTGGGAAACCTTTCTTGAAAGGCAGCTCGATTTTCCCAGTGAATTGTGCACTCATAACCATTTAAAACTCCTGCTTGAGCTAAAATATAACTACCTATAGACAGAGCCCCTAGTGACCCTCCTTGTCGGGCGTGTTCTCTCAATTTGGCAAGGAGGTGATTGTGGCCAGGAATTTTGAGATTTTTTCCTGCACAAACGAACAAAATATCACATTCTGGTAATTCATCGAGCGAATAATCCGCTGAAATTAGAATGTTATTTGAACCATATACGGGTTTACCATCCAAAGATATTGTGCTCCAGTTATAATAATCAATGCGAGCCATGCAGTTTGCAGATCTTAGAGAATCTATTGCAGCAGCTAGACAGAACATTGAAAACTGATCTATGACTAGAAACGCAAAATGTCTTTTATTTGTTTCTGATGCCATTTATCCCTCGGATTATCAAAATTTAGGAATTTTGTATCCTGCAAACCGGCAAGCAGATGCAAGTGTATTAGCCATAAGTAAAGCGACAGTCATAGGGCCAACACCACCAGGTACTGGCGTTACATATGCTGCGTTTACAAGCGCTCCTTCATAATCAACATCACCTATGAGACGGAACTTCCTCTCACCATGCTCAGAGGTTACAATACGGTTAATACCCACATCAATAACCATGGCTCCAGGTTTAATCCAATCCCTTTTTACCATTTGTGGTTGTCCCACAGCTACAACCACAATATCAGTGATCCGTGTTAACTTCGACAAATTATTAGTCTGACTGTGGGCGATGGTAACCGTACAATTCGCATTCAGTAATAGATGAGCCATTGGTTTCCCAACAATATTGGAACGCCCAATAACAATTGCATTCAAACCAGACAAATCGTCTCCTAAAAATCGACGGATAAGGAGCATCACTCCAGCAGGTGTACAGGGAATGAAAGTTGAAGAAAGATCTCCTCTCCCTAATTTTCCCACATTGAGAGGATGAAACCCGTCAACATCTTTTTCTGCTGCGACCGTCTGTATTACGGTTTTTTCATTGATATGATCTGGGAGGGGCAATTGAACAAGAATACCGTGGATCGTTTGATCATCATTCAGTTTTCTAATGTGATTGAGCACTTCTTCTTCTGTAGAATCTGCAGGCAGGGTACGCTGTATCGAATGAAACCCGCAATCGTTCGCTTTTTGGCTTTTAGAAGCTACATAAATTAAACTCGCAGGGTTTTCTCCAACAAGAATAACAGCAAGCCCCGGAGTTACATGAGTCTCTTGAATCAGTTTTTTTGTTTCTGATTGAATGCTAGATATAACATCTCTAGCAATCACTTGACCATCAATTCTTTTCTTTTTAGTGATCATCTCTTTCATTGTGGCGTTCTTTGTTATCATCGCTCTCGTATTTTCAGAATCGATAATCAAAAATATTATCGATTTTGGAGAAATTCAGAGACTCATGAAAGCACCCTATCATAGAGTTCTCTCTTGTCCTCCTGATATATATATTGGATAGTATCTTAAGAAGATAAATCTATTATAAAGTTGACAATAGCAGTCGATTATGATTCTCGGCTAACTTCAGAGAATTACATTGCTTTAAAATTTATCTAGCATATCCTATTTTACTAGTCTTTTCGTCGCACTATCCTTATCTACAGGAGGTGCGATATCACCTAAAGGATAAGTGAATTGAAGATGGCTAACAATAGCAAGACTATTGGGGATAAGAAGGTAAATCATCAGTCAATCGCAGTTCTAATGACAATAGCGATCCTTTGGGGCATTGCGTTTGGTGTCCAGATGCGAACCAAGAGTGATGCATCACAGGACTCCATTTTATTTTCAAACCTCTCTCTTTAATCAAAAAATGTATTCAGTCTGCTGTTTACCTGCATCTTTAATCTATCAATGAGCATAACTTTATAAAGATGCTGAATTGTAATTTTCCAATATTGATGAATAGGCAGATTACGATTGTGCTAATTACCGTAATCGTGCTTATTTTTTTGATTCATCCTGCCATTGCGCTAGAAGCCATTGACGTTAGACTGGATAAAAAAGCCATTGATCTATCCAATAGCTATAAGCTCCGTTTTCACAAGGAAGGAAATATTCAGGTTACAACGGCTCCTAACGCAGAAGGGATCGTCAATCGTATTGAAATACTTTCAAGTGCGGGATCTAAACACTGGATAGTTTTTGCTCTTGCTAATAATTCGGTTGAGAAGATAGATCGTCTTCTTGTTTCACCGTATTTTCGGCTTGCATCATCTGGCTTCATTTGGCCAGATCTAGGAAAACAGCATATTCGTTCTGTCATCCCATCCGAAGGCTTCTCGCTTAAACGACAAGCAAGCGAAGAGGCCGATATTTTTGAAATCACACTTGATCCTGGCTCGGTGATTACTTTTGTAGCAGAGCTTTCTGATCCTAAGATTACCCAATTGATTCTGTGGGAACCAGAAGCCTATAAAAACGCTATTAATAGCTTCACTTTATACGCAGGTATTGTATTAGGGATCTCAGCTTTACTTGCATTATTTCTAACCCTGATTTTTGTTATCAAGGGTTCTCCTATCTTTCTGGGAACAGCTACGTTAGCTTGGTCTGTATTGGCCTATGTTTGCATGGATTTTGGATTTCTAAGCAAAATTTTCTTGATGACTCCAGATGAGCAGAATATTTGGCGTGCAGAAACAGTTATCTTTTTCTCCACAGGCCTCATCATTTTTCTCTATACTTATCTACATTTGAATCAATGGAATAAACACTCTTATTCCTTAATATTAATATGGTTATTAGGTCTGACAGGACTATCTGCATTAGCTATATTTGCACCATCAGAAGCTGTAGGTCTGGCTCGTATATCAATTGCTACCACGGTTATTTTCGGTTTTTTTACGATATTGATTTTCAGCTTATACAAATTTGATCGTGCGATCATGTTGATTCCTGCCTGGTTGTTGATGACAACATGGCTCATCGCTGCATTTATGCTTATCAACGGAATGATCAACAATGATCTTGTTCATCCGGCTCTCATTGGGGGACTGGTTCTGATCATGTTGTTAATCTCATTCACTGTTATGCAACATGCTGTCAGGGGAGGTCAAATGACTCAAAGATTGCTTTCTGATCTGGAACGTCAAGCTCTTGCGTTTATAGGATCTGGCGATAGCATATGGGACTGGGATGTTTATAGAAATAAAATATATACAGGACCTCATATTCTAGTGTCGCTTGGACTTAACTCAAGGGGATTGAACGGTTCACTGAGTCATTGGATCCTGCGATTACACCCTGATGACAGAACTCCCTTCAAGACTGCATTGGATCGAGTGCTTTACGATCGTGATAGTAAAATCTCTCATGATTTTCGGATTCGGTCCCATGGGGGAATATATCACTGGTTGAATATTCGAGCAAGACCGGTTTTCAATGATAGTGGTGAAGTGATTCGATGCATGGGTATTATTACTGACGTTACTGAAGATCGAATTTCTCAAGAAAGGCTCTTGCAACAAGCTGTTCACGATAATCTGACGGGTCTTCCTAATCGTAAACTCTTTTTAGACCGGCTTCAAAGTATGATAGCGATTGCTACTTCAAACGTGATTGTAAGACCGTCTCTCCTTCTCATTGAGATAGATCAGGTCTCTAAAATTAATGAATCCTTGATTCTATCAACAAGAAATTCTATCTTTTTGATCATTGCACAGCGACTGACGCGTTTATTACAATCGCAAGATTCTCTTGCTCGACTTAGTGGAGATCAATTTGCCCTGATCTTGCTATCTGAGAATGATCCTGACCTCATTGTATCTTTTGCTGAATCTGTGAGAAAAACACTCAAAAGACCGATAGAATTTTGTAATGAATACATTCATGTAACTGCTTCAATTGGATTAGTGAGTTGGTCCCTTAACTATTCCTCACCAGAATATATGATTAGGGATGCGGAAATTGCAACATTTCAAGCTAAGAAAAGGGGAGGTGATCGTATCGAAACATTTCGTCCTACCTCCTACCTTAAGGAGGAAAGGGATTCATCAATTCATACGGATGCAATAACGCAATAGAGAAGACCGTCGATTCATTTCCCTTAAGTGGAAATAACTAATCTCAAGCATGACCGATTATTGACGATAAAGTCGCTTCTCTGACACCCAACATACCTAGAGCTTTATTATAACGATTTGAATAAGGAGTATCAAAGACGAGTATAGATGTTGCTTCAACAGTTAACCAATAATTTTCTGTTATCTCCCTCTCTAACTGACCGGATGACCATGCAGCATAACCAAATGCTAAAAAAGATCGTGCGTGAGATTTTTTATTAGTTAGCCATTTTAAAGCATCAAGCGTACAGGTGACACCACAAATACTGCCGACTGTGGCAGTATTGATACTGCTGTAATCGAGACTATGAAGGACAAAGGCACGACCTTGTTCGACAGGTCCACCTCTAAATATTTGTATATCCTTCTGTTTTATGATAGGATCAACGTAACTCTTCAATTCTTGAAGGATACTTCTAAAAGCTGATTTTTCTACTGGATGATTGAGAACAAAGCCCATACTGCCATCTTTGGAATGAGAACAAATAAGGATGACGGAACGATCAAACCGACAGTCCTGAATCCCTGGCATTGCAATGAGACACTTCCCAACAAACTCATAATATCCATCGTTAGTTTTTCTACACACGGTTAATCGTACCCAAAACTCTTGAGTTAGTTTTCAAAATAACCGGATCAGAAAATAATGAGAACAAATAGAGTCCATCATTATAATCATTCGCTCTTATCCAGATATCATTCATTAGAGGGTTACTGGATGCTTTTCAAGGCATGACATACATAGACACAATACAAATCACCGATCCTTAAAAGAAAGAGAATTTTTCAATGAACCTGAAAAACAGATTCGATCATTTTCTAAATCTTCCCTAATTGTTAAGAGATGATGAAAAAAAGCTAAACAAAAACTATTCAGTCCCTTCTTTTTCAAAAAAAGAAGAATACTGCCAACCACCATCTTTATAAGGTTTCATCCCTTGTTGGGCAAGGCCGTCGGCGCGACTGTTTTCTTCTTGTCCTGCATGACCCCTCACCCAACACCAACGAATAATATGTCTTGACGTAGCATCGTCAAGAGCAGACCATAGGTCTGCATTTTTGACTATCTTTTTTGCTGATGTTTTCCAACTATTTTTCTTCCAAACATGAATCCAATTTGTTATTCCATCCTTTAAGTACTGAGAGTCCGTATGAAGACAAACGTTGCAAGGCTGATTTAAAGCTATCAGTGCCTCAATCGCTGCCTGTAATTCCATACGGTTATTAGTGGTGTTAAATGCACCACCACATAATTCTTTCTCACTGTTGTGAAATTTAATAAGCACTCCCCAGCCTCCAGGTCCAGGATTTCTTGAACAGGCACCATCTGTCCAAATATCGATATCTTCATAAGTCATAATTATCAAATAGATCTCTATCTGATTCAAATCAAATGAGACTGACGCCAGAATATTAGCCGAGAGATGAATGCTTCAGGATTGTGTAATACAACTAATCGATCCTTTTGCACATCCAACCAGTCTCTGAGTCGTGTCAATAAGAAGCGAAGAGCAGCCCCTCGAACAAGAATAGGAAGAGATTGTATTTCTTGTACTGTCATTGGACGAATAGTGTTATAACCGCTTATAAAAGAATTGGATAGACCTGGTAAAAATCGAAAATTATTATCAAAACACCAAGAATTAAGGGCTATGGCTACATCATAAGCAAGAAAATCATTGCATGCAAAATAAAAATCAATGACGCCAGAAATTTTTCCATTTAAAAAAAGGGTATTATCCTTAAACATATCTGCATGAATGACGCCACTTGGTATTGACTTTGGCCAATTCTTTTGAAGATACTTTAATTCGTCATCGATCAATTCTTGCAAGCTTTCTTCGACAGAGGACATTTGATCTCTTGTGGCCATTATTAGTTCTAGCCTTTTAAGATCAAAAGAATTGGTTCTCCTCATCTGAAAATTGGCTGCTGCCAAATGTAACCTAGCCATGGTCTGGCCGGCTGAATAGCAATGGCCTTCTTTTGGACGCTTTACTTCAATTCCCTCTACAAAACTCATAATAGCAGCCGTTTTTTTTTCTAACTTACCCAAAACCATCCCCTTTCTATTACGAATGGGGGTTGGGCAGGAGAATCCATTCTGCGATAAATGTTCCATCAATCCGATAAAAAATGGGAGGTCATCTTCATTGACTCTTTTCTCATAAAGAGTCAGAATAAACTTTCCTGAATCCGATTTTAGTAAGTAGTTTGTATTTTCTACCCCCTTTACTATTCCCTTAATAGAATGAGTCTTACCGAGATTGTAATTTTTCAAGAATTGCGCTAGTGTTTCTTCTTCTACCTTTGTGTAGACGGCCATTGATTTCCTATTTCTGCTTCTATGCTACATGCTACCATTAAAAAACGCCATATCCTCTCGCTCAAGTGGCATATCTATCAAATCTTTCATAACTGTAAAATGCTCATTTTCTTCTTTCGTTCCTGAAGGGATAATCGATAACTTAAATCTCGATTGAAAGGCCTCAATAACTTGAAAAACGATAATTTCAGGTGCTGATGCCCCAGCCGATACTCCTATTGAAGGACTATATATATCTTGAATCACCTTCCATGGTATATCTTCTACGCTTTGAATAAGAGCTGTATACTTTGCTCCATACCGAGTGGCGACTTCAACGAGTCTTTTTGAATTCGATGAATTTGGTGCACCAACGATAAGAAAGAGATCAGTATGGGGTGCTGCCATCTTAACTGCTAATTGACGATTGGTTGTTGCATAGCAAATTGATTCCACAGATGGTGCAACAATATGAGGTATTTTTTTTCTCAGATGTTTAATGATATCATCTGTATCATCTATCGAAAGTGTTGTTTGAGTTACATAACCAAACTCCATACTATGACTTTTTTTAAGTTTATCCACATCACAAAGCGTTTGGATTAATGTTACAGATCCTTCTGGTACTTGACCCATCGTACCAATGACTTCTGGATGGCCTGCATGACCTATAAGAAAAATATGGCGACCCCGTTTTCTATGTAGAATTGCCTGCTTGTGAACCTTTGAGACAAGTGGGCATGTTGCGTCAAGAAAAAATAAATTTCGTTTCTGAGCGAATTGTAAAACGGATCTGGGAACACCATGAGCTGAGAAAATGATAGGTTGACGGGTAGGTGGAATTTCCTCTATCTTTTCCACGAAGATCGCTCCAATCTCCTCCAGTCCTTTGACAACATAACGATTATGGACAATCTCATGACAGACATAGACAGGTTTACCATATTTCTTAATAGACAAGACTACAATCTGAATAGCACGTTCAACTCCAGCACAAAAGCCTCTCGGTTTACACAAGAATAACTGCGCTTTTTTCTCACGTTTATAATGTGACAATAATCTTTTCAAATCTAGGTCCATGTCTTAATTCCTGGAAGTCAAAATGTTCTTTGATATAAAGAAGCTCCCCACATAAAACAGCACGATTGCTAGTCCAAACCACGTGATCGCATACTGAAGATGTCTATTATTCAATACTATGGTACTAACGGCAGGGATCGGCAATCCTCCAGAAATGGGTTCAAGACCAGAATCCAAAAAATAAGGCAAAACTAGAACCTTACCTTCAGGAAAGGCACGTTCAGACATCTGTTTTAATGATTTCCAATAAAAGATATTTTTCTTTATATTGTTATCCGGTACAAAATAATTTGGTTTTATTCTTGACGCAGAACGAGCAAAGCCCTGAATCGAAATTGGACCCGACAAGAAACTGTCAGCTCTTTTACTGATTGGCTTAAATGAGTTCGGAACGAAACCCCGGTTAACAAAGAGAATTTCCCCTCCATTCATTTCAAGAGGTGTATAGAGATCAAACCCTACTTTGCCTTTATAAGTAGTAAAAAAGTGTTGCTCCCGATCATGAAGAAACTTACCAAATGCCTGTATTGATTTGAATTCAATATCAGTCCCATTTTTTAACGATTTATTGATATCATCTATGGTTAAAGGAATCTCTCTAGTGGCCATATTCACACGCTCTATCAGGGTCTCTTTCCAATCTAGACGTTCTAATTGCCAAAAACCGAGTGAACTTAATAAGCTAATGCCTAGAAAGAGAAAACAAATATTGCGGAACATAACCTAGTGATCTTCCTCAATATGACCTTCGGATGCATCATAATTATATTGAAGTGTAATCAATATGCCTTTCACTATGCGAATAGCAGGAATACCAGTTGAGAAAATCAAAGGCAGCCACAGCAAGATATGAATCCACATTGGAGGGAAATAATGCAGTTCAACAAAAAGAGCGCTCCCCAAAACAAAACAACCAAGGCCCATCATAATAAATACGGTTGGTCCATCACCTACATCTCTTTTTTCAAAACTTAATGAACATATCAAGCAAGATCGGTTTAGTTTCAGAAATCCTTCATAAAGATTCCCCTTCCCACATCGAGGACAACGACATTTAACGCCAGCTGAGAGATATCCCAAAAGAGAAAAACGAAGGTCATTGAAGATATTCATCTTCATTCTCATGGAGAAAAAATAAGACCTTTTGATGGCCATATGTAAAAAGAAAAAAACAAAAACAACCAAACAACATCAACAAAGTGCCAATACCAGGAAGCAGCTTCGAAGCCAAAATGGTTTTTTTGAGAAAAATGACCCATCTTAGCACGTACTAAACACACGATCAAAAAAATCGTCCCCACAAGAACATGGAATCCATGAAACCCTGTTGCCATAAAGAATGTAGCACCGTAAAGGGATTCAGAAAAAGAGAAGGGTGCATTAACATATTCAAGAATTTGGACAGATAGAAAGATTATGCCTAAAATAACGGTTAAGAACAAACCATAGATTGTGCTTTTTCGGTCTTCTTGCAAAAAAGCATGATGTGACCAAGTCAATGTTGTACCTGATAACAGCAATGTCACCGTATTGAACAATGGTAAATGAAGTGGTTCCAAACCCTCTATACTTGTCGGCGGCCATTGGCCACCTGTATATTCAAAACGTGCGAATTGATGCGGGTCTCCAGCAAAAAGAGCAGCATCAAAAAATGCCCAAAACCAAGCAACGAAGAACATAACTTCAGAGGCAATGAACAAAATCATACCATAGCGAAGATGCAGAGATACGACGGGGGTATGATCACCAGAACCAGCTTCTTTTATTGTATCTCCCCACCATCCGTACATTGTGTAAAAGATAACCGTAAGACCTAAAAAAAATAACCAAGGGCCGTATAAATCTAATCCTAACACACTGATACCTAAGCCCCCATTCAGGGAATGCATATAAGTTATGCCACCGATTGCTATCAGAAAAATTCCTATAGAACTCAAAAGCGGCCAAGGGCTTGGATCAATAATATGATAATCGTGATTTTTCGTATCTACATGGGCCATCTGAAGTCTCCAGATTTTCTTAAGATTAAGCTTAGCTTAAGGGAAAATTAATAAAACTTATCTATACTCTCTGCTACCTTTTATTTAAGAAGTTTTCTTTTTAAAATTCTTATCAAGAAAGAAAGTGTAGGAAAGAGTGATTGTCTTTGTCCTTTTCAAAAGGGGATCATTTAGAATTTCTGGATCGACAAAGAAAACAACAGGCATATCCATCGATTCTCCCGCTGATAGTCTTTGTTGAGTGAAACAAAAACATTCTAATTTGTTAAAGTAAATGCCAGCGGCCTGAGGGGATACATTAAAAGAAGCCGTTCCATAACTTACCTTATCCGTGACATTTCTTGCCTCGTAAATCGCTTTACTTATCTGTCCGAGTTTAATTGATACGGAACGTGACTTCGGTATAAACTTCCAACCTAAATCATGTGATACATTCGCATCAAAACGAACTCTTATCCTCTGATCACTGACGAATTTAGATTTTTCCTCCGCTCTCTGGATCGTGCCACCATAACCAGTAATCTGGCAAAAAATCTTGTAAAGTGGAACAGCAGCATAAGAAAGGCCAAGCATACTAAATGTGATGGAAATGCATATCATAGCCATCCATGTTTTGATTTGCTTATTCCTTTTTGAATTGATTGCCATGATTATTATTTTCTGCTTTCATCAGAAATGAAGGATTATCCCTTTTCGGCTTCAAGCGACTAATTGTTGCGGAATAGAAAACCAGAATCATAACAACAAGACAAAGAGCAATGGCTCTATTTCGGATCCTTCTAGCCTTTTTATGATCTCTGGAAAGATGAACAAGCTCCAGATTCTCGATTTTCTGGTGAGCATCCTTCATATTATCTAATCCAAAGCAGTTTTGCCAAAGCCTCTATCAACAGAATGACAAATAAAGAAAGTAAGTAAAATATAGAAAACCGGAAGAGTTGTTTTTCTGCCTTTAGATCACTGTCGTGGCTATCAACAAGCCAGACTCTATAGGTTAACACAACAAAAATAAGTCCTAAAAAAAGAGAAATAACTCCATAAATTGGAGATGCAAAATCAAATAACCAAGGTAAAATACCAATAGGAGCGAGGAACAATGAGTACACCAACATTTGATTCCGCGTTGATCGCTGGCCAGCTATATTGGGCATCATAGGAATCGATGCATGTTCATAATCAGCTTCTTGATATAGGGCTAATGCCCAAAAATGTGGCGGCGTCCAAATAAATATAATAGCGAAAAGGACTAGACTCCGAAGACTTAATTCTCCTGATACACAGGTCCAACCAATCATTGGCGGAAGCGAACCAGCTACACCTCCTATGACAATATTTTGAGGGGTATAGCGCTTTAGCCACATCGTATAAACAACAACATAAAAGAAAATTGTAAAGGCAAGCAAAAAACCAGCAACCCAATTGACCAGAAGGCCGAGCATCAAAACCGAGAAAATTGAGAATACCATACCAAAATTGAGCGCCTGACTTTTGGTCACCCTTCCATCTGGAATGGGACGGGCTACAGTTCGTCTCATCATACAGTCAATATCAGCATCATACCACATGTTCA
This sequence comes from Candidatus Endowatersipora endosymbiont of Watersipora subatra, assembly GCF_964026585.1. NCBI lineage: Bacteria > Pseudomonadati > Pseudomonadota > Alphaproteobacteria > Hyphomicrobiales > Candidatus Endowatersipora > Candidatus Endowatersipora endosymbiont of Watersipora subatra. Next base: position 605,920 of record NZ_OZ032160.1, on the reverse strand, counting down.
GTACTCCGGCTGCCCCTGCACCAAGTGCAATACATAAGATAGAGATGATGCCGAGAACCAGATCAATCTCACCTGGAGATAACAACAGTCCTGTCACAGCCGTTAAAATAACCAACCACATAACTCGAGGCTTCATAAGTTTAAAATAATCACTTGGCATGGCTAAAGATAATTCAAAATCGACAGAACTGGTTTCAAATTGAGACATCAAATTATCCAGTGGATCATGATTGGATACATTATGTGATCTTGAATTACTTTATACGTGGAAGTTGTTGCCACTGGTGAAATGGTGGTGGAGAAGTCAATTCCCATTCCAGCGTTGTTGCTCCTTCTCCCCAAGGATTATTCCCGGCCTCACGCTTGTAGATGAAAGCTTCTGCAATTGTGATAAAAAAAATCAAGACACCAAAGGCTGATATATATGAACCTATAGAGGAAATATAGTTCCAACCGAAAAACGCATCAGGATAGTCAACATATCGACGTGGCATGCCAGCCAGACCAAGAAAATGTTGAGGGAAGAAAATGATGTTAACACCAACAAAAATAAACCAAAAGTGCATCTTGGCTAAAAATGAATTATAAAGATAACCGGTCATTTTAGGAAACCAATAGTACCAAGCAGCAAAGATCGTAAAAACTGCTCCCAAAGATAATACATAATGAAAGTGTGCCACAACATAGTAGGTATCATGATAGGTACGATCCAAGCCAGCATTGGCAAGTTGAACACCTGTTACGCCGCCAATAGTAAAAAGAAAGATAAAACCAATAGCCCAGAGCATAGGAGTTCTGAACAGTATAGAGCCCCCCCACATTGTAGCAATCCAAGAGAAAATTTTAATACCGGTTGGCACGGCAATTACCATAGTTGCGAACACAAAATAGCGTTGCGTGTTCAGCGATAATCCAACCATATACATATGATGAGCCCAAACAATAAATCCAACAGCACCAATGGCAACCATGGCATAGGCCATTCCTATATAGCCAAAGATTGGTTTTCTCGAAAAAGTTGAAACGATATGACTTATGATTCCAAAACCAGGTAATATCAGGATATAAACCTCAGGATGGCCGAAAAACCAGAACAGATGTTGAAATAAAATTGGATCCCCCCCCCCTTCTGGCGTAAAAAATGCTGTTCCAAAATTGCGATCAGTTAACAGCATTGTGATAGCACCAGCAAGAACGGGTAGAGATAAAAGTAAAAGGAAAGCAGTCACCAATACAGACCAAGCAAACAAAGGCATTTTGTGCAAAGTCATCCCAGGAGCTCGCATATTAAAAATTGTAGTGATAAAATTGATCGACCCCAAAATAGATGAAATCCCCGCAATATGAAGTGCTAGAATTACAAAATCAACAGCAGAACCAGGTTGTCCTGTTGTCGATAGGGGTGGATATATAGTCCAACCCCCGCCAACACCGTTAGATCCACTCGGACCTGGCATGAAGATGGAAACAGTTATCAGGATTAGTGCTGGTGGTAACAACCAAAAGGAAATGTTATTCATGCGAGGAAAGGCCATATCAGGTGCACCAATCATAATAGGAATCATCCAGTTAGCAAACCCACCAATGAGAGCTGGCATCACCATAAAGAAAATCATGATTAGGCCGTGAGCTGTGGTCAATACATTATATAAGTGAGGATCACTAAAAATTTGTAGCCCGGGTTCCTGTAATTCAATACGCATCACTATAGATAGAAGTCCGCCATAAATTCCTGAAAATATAGAAAAAATGAGATAGAGAGTCCCGATATCTTTGTGATTGGTTGAGTAAAACCAACGCTTAAAGAAACCAGGATTTACATCATTTTTATAATCTTGAGTTGATGAGTAGAACATATGCCATTACTCCTACTAGTTCTCTAGCCAATTCAATTACTTTTAGTTAGCGGCAACCTCAATTATTCTTGTTGATTTCTTCAAAACCAACAACTTATTAGCGGCATCGATGTTATGACTAGCCCTCTTTTTCCACATCTCAAATTTATCAAATGAAACAACTCTAATTGCCAAAGGCATGAAAGCATGATCACGGCCACATAATTCAGAACATTGTCCATAATAAAGCCCTTCTTTTGTTGCCTGAAAAAAGGTTTCATTTATCCGACCAGGAATCCCATCCATCTTTAGGCCAAAAGCTGGTAAGGCAAAACTATGTATCACATCTCCACTAGTCACGAGTAACCGAACAACTTCACCAACTGGGACGACGATTTCTTTGTCAACAGCAAGAAGCCTTGGATATTTTTTCAAATCATTTTTTCCATACTCTTCTCGCTCTTTTATGATCTTATCGGCACTATCTGGAGATCCTTCGTCACGACCAATTAAACGAGTTTCAAATGAAATCTCCGGATCATCTTGATATTCAAACCCCCAATACCACTGATATCCAGTTGCTTTAATCGTCACTGTTGGTTCCTTGGAAGGATGAAACTGCGATGATAATAACTGGAAAGATGGAATCGCAAGAAAGACTAACAAAACGACTGGACCCAATGTCCATAGAATTTCAATGATGGTATTGTGGGTGATTTGGGATGGTTCAGGGTTTGAAGAGGCACGAAATTTGATCATGACATATGCTAGGAGTCCCATCACAAGCAAAATGATAGGAATGATGATGTATAGAGTGAGTATATTAAATCTCTCAATAGCTTCCATATTGGGTGAGGCTGCACTCTGCATCCAAATTTGCCATGGCAAGGGTTGTCCGGCTTCAGAACGAGCTGAAATTAAACAAGTAAAGACAATTGATAAAAGTGATAAACCTGAAAATTTAGTGATGGGACTCTTCATCCAACCGATCTCCGGAAAAGATTTTCAACGGGAACTTTAACTTCCCATCTTTTGATGTGACCCTTCAAAACCACAAGAATGACTTCACCGCAAGCATTCATGAAGGAAAATTCAGTCACCATAAAATTTTAACAGATAAAAGTCTATATGGACAATTGCTAGTTCTTAACTCTCTTATCTACTGTACTAAACATGATGCGCCCCAAAGCAAAGGACTGAGTTAAATATTGATAGAAAGGAGTTAAGGATTGAGGAATTGACTTTTCCATCCCCCTCCAACTTTTGAGCGTTCAAAAAGGATTCTTTCATGCAATCTGAATTTCCCATCCTGCCAAAACTCGATTGACTGAGGAATCAGCCTAAGTCCTGACCAATGGGGGGGCCTAGGAATGTTCTCTCCGCTGTATTTTTTTCTATATTCTTTCACCCGTGTGATAAGAGTCTGTCGATCTTTAAGTGGCTGTGATTGATATGAAGCCCACGCCCCGATCTGACTCTGACGATGACGTGAATTAAAGTAGGCATCGGCTTCCTGTTTCGTAACCTCTTCAACCTTCCCACGAACCCGTACTTGACGACGCAAACTTTTCCAGTGAAAACCCAATGCAACTTTAGGAAATCTTAGAATTTCTTGTCCTTTTGTGCTTTTAAAATTGGTATAAAAGACATATCCTCTTTCATCATGAGCTTTGAGAAGGACTATTCGTATATTCGGCATACCATCTTCACCAACAGTTGCAAGTGAACCTGCTGATGGATCATTAATCTCTGATATTTCAGCTTCTTTTAACCATAAGTGAAACAAAGTAACAGGATGAATATTCTTTAAAGAAATTACAGTTTTCTTCATCGAAATTATGACCTTATTGATAAGATAGATCAAGTAAAAATGATAAAAGCTCAGTATATTGTTTAGCTATTTATTAGGAGCTAACAAATTAATAAATGCATCTATTAGAAAATAGGGTAATTCATGCTAATATATATTCACATACTAACTCAATCATGTCATCATTTCAATGAGCTGACATAAAATTACTTTATCTCACAATTATTTGAAGTCGGGTAACTTAGAATGTAACTATTTTTTATGAAAAACTATAATAACTTTCAAGAATAATTTTAGATTAGTAAAGATCGTCAATACGATCTAATATCTTGAAGCAAGTCGAACGCTATGTAATACTATTACGTTATCAAGGGCACGCCCCTCATTGTAAGGCACTGGTTTTTAATGAATTCTATGAACGGTTTGCTCAAAGGTAAGTCTGGCCTAATTATGGGTGTCGCCAATAATCGTTCTATCGCTTGGGGTATAGCGAAAGCTTGTTCAAACGCTGGAGCAGATGTTGCCTTTACCTATCAAGGAGAAGCCCTAAAAAAAAGAATAGAACCACTGGCACAAGAGTTAGGAGGATGGATTGTCGGTCATTGTGATGTCAGTGATGTTCGGACAATTGATCAAATTTTTTGTCATCTCAACCAAAAATGGGGAAAGATTGATTTTCTTGTTCATGCTATTGGTTTTTCAGATAAAGACGAACTGACAGGTCGATACGTTGATACATCACCAGAGAATTTTTCTAAAACCATGGATATATCTGTTTATTCTCTCACGGCTGTGACCCAGAGGGCAGAGAAACTCATGGATCATGGTGGATCAATTCTTACATTAACCTATTACGGCGCTGAAAAAGTTATGCCACACTATAATATCATGGGTGTAGCAAAAGCTGCACTCGAGGCTAGTGTGCGTTATCTTGCCGTTGACCTTGGTAAATTCAATATTAGAGTTAACGCTATATCGTCGGGTCCAATCAAGACTCTCGCGGCCTCTGGTATTGGCGATTTTCGCTATATCCTGAAATGGAATGAATATAATGCCCCTCTCAAGAAAACGGTGACTATTGATCAGGTTGGTCAATCTGCCCTTTATCTGTTATCTGATATGTCAAGTGGAGTAACCGGTGAAATTCACCATGTCGATTCAGGATATCACACAATTGGTATGAAAGCCGTAGATGCTCCTGATATTTCTGTTGTAAAAGAATGACTACACTATCAAATTCTTTTTATGAAAGTCAGCTCTTTATAGTCTCCTTTCGCTTCCTCTATGATTTAGACACCAGATTCTTGAGGATAGTAGAAAATCAAACATATCTTGATTAAGATTAACGAGGTTTATATCTAAAATCAGAAATACCTCCATGAGATGCAGACCATTCTAAAGGTGAATCTAGAAATTTTTTAACTTCATATAATGTCAACGGATCAAATAATGCCTCATTTCTGGCTACAGACAACACATCTTTCCACGTAGTCAGATAATGCAATTTTATACCATATTGAGCTAAAAGAGTAGGAGCATGCCTGAAGATATCATAATAAAATACACACAAAATATCTGAAACTATAGCACCTGCTTCTCGAATAGCTTGTGCAAAGGAAAGTTTTGAAGTACCATCAGTAGTCAAGTCCTCCACAAATAACACATGTTGTCCTGCCTTGAGATCGCCTTCTATCCTAACATTACGACCAAATCCTTTAGATTTTTTACGGATATAGATCATCGGTAGCCTCATGCGCTCTGCTATAAAGGCTGCATAAGGAATACCAGCTGTTTCACCACCTGCAACAACATCATACTTCTCAAAATCTACATCTCTCATAACAGTGACTACACAAAAATCAGATACAGCTGAACGTATACGTGGATAAGAAATCAGCTTACGACAGTCAATATAAACGGGGCTTTTTAATCCTGATGTAAATGTGTAAGGCTCCTTAGAACGAAAATTTACAGCTTTAATTTCTAATAGCATTTTTGCTGTTTTAAGAGCAATCATAGCCTTATTTTTAGCCTTATTTTCAATCATATTTCAACCCTCGACTTGCCAATAAACATCAAAGCCAGGATCAAAAACTGTTACATTCCCCTCTCTCGTTTGAATCTGTTTCGGCCATAGGACTGGCTCAGATTGTTTTTTTAAGATGAGTGTTTCTGTATTCGCTTCTAAAGCATAGAATTTGGGACCGTTGAGACTCGAAAAGGGTTCCAAATTTTCTAGAGACTCTTCTTCTTCAAAGACATGGGCCAGTAAACT